>NZ_JBFRNX010000002.1:6474-101548 GCF_041471165.1 Shewanella sp. 10N.261.52.F9 | reverse complement strand
CACTTTAGTGTTTACTTTGTGCGTGATTATGATGGGAGCTTATACACGACTCTCTGACGCGGGCCTTGGTTGCCCTGACTGGCCAGGTTGTTACGGCATGCTAAAGGTGCCAACTGAAACCCATGAACTAAATCAAGTTCAGCAAGCGTTTCCTGATCATACGGTTGAAACCGAAAAAGCCTGGCTGGAAATGATCCACCGCTATATAGCTGGTGCACTTGGGTTGCTGGTTTTACTGATTTTAATACTCAGCCTCAAAGCCGCTGACGCTCCCAAGAAACTGCCGATATTCATTGCTGCTTTGATTATCTTTCAAGCCGCATTAGGCATGTGGACCGTCACCATGAAACTGATGCCAATCATAGTCATGGCGCATCTAATTGGTGGCTTCGCGCTATTTTCACTGCTGTTACTGCTCTACCTTCGCAGTAAGCCCCTAAGGATCCCCGGTGGCGATCCAGCTGCGCGTAAACTCGCAGGTTTAGCGGCCATCTGCATCGGAGTGTTGTTATTACAGATTGTATTAGGCGGCTGGACGTCATCGAATTATGCAGCCCTCGCCTGTACAACACTGCCAATTTGTGAAGGTAATTGGGTCGACAACCTCAGTTTTGCAAAAGCCTTTTCACCATTTCAAGGCGACCACGCCAGCTTTGAATATGGCGTATTAGATTACCCAGCCAGAATGACCATTCATGTGGCCCACCGTGTTGGTGCAGTAATCACAGCCGCCATACTCTTGTATCTCGCTTTTAAACTTATTCGCAATGCCAATTCAAACATTATGCGCAATGCAGCATGGTTACTCGTTGGTTTGGTCGTTTTACAGGTTGCACTCGGCGTCAGCAATGTCGTGCTTAACCTTCCGCTAGGAATTGCAGTCTCCCATAACGCTGGTGCTGCGCTATTGCTGCTCAACCTAGTTTTTATCAATTACGCCTTATGGCGCAAAGCATAGGAAGGCTCGATAAATGACAACAAATAACGCCTTTCTTTTTTGTTACTGAGTACAGTGAGGTACCGAATATGGCCAAACAAATTGCAATCACACGCAGCCAATCAACGCCTATGTTTCAGTGGCGTGCCTATTATGAAATGACCAAGCCTAAAGTAGTCGCACTTATGCTGCTAACGGTGTTAGTCGGCATGTGTCTAGCGGTTCCCGGCGCAGTGCCGATTACGCCATTAATTGCAGGCATGGCAGGGATCGGCATGATGGCAGGTTCTGCGGCAGCCTTTAATCACCTCATTGATCGCCGAATCGATGGTTTAATGGCGCGTACTTACAATAGACCCTTACCCAAAGGCAGAGTCTCTATTGCTAAGGCGCTAACCTTTTCGTTTGGTTTAGGTATTTTAGGCTTCGTGCTCCTATACACCCTCGTCAATCCACTCACGGCCTGGCTAACATTTGCCAGCTTAATTGGCTATGCCGTGGTCTATACCGCTTATTTGAAACGTGCGACACCACAAAACATTGTGGTCGGCGGCTTGGCAGGAGCTATGCCACCGTTGCTAGGTTGGACTGCTGTAACGGGTGAATTCCATAGCAATGCATTGCTACTGGTGATCATCATCTTCGCTTGGACACCTCCGCACTTTTGGGCACTGGCTATTCATCGTAAAACGGAATATGCCAAGGTCGATATCCCCATGCTACCTGTAACTCACGGTGTCGAGTTTACTAAAACCTGTATTTTCCTATACACAGTGTTACTGGCAATAGCCTGCTTGCTACCAGTATTAGTGGGGATGTGCGGCCCTGTTTATCTTGTCAGTTCCACCCTGCTCAGTGCAGGCTTTATCTATAAAGCATGGCAGCTCAAATACCATGAAACCCCTGGGCTTGCGATGGATGTATTTAAGTTTTCTATCTATCACTTAATGCTGCTATTTATCGCCTTGTTAGTTGACCACTATCTGTGGGTATAGCCAATCTATAATTTATAAATACTGTTTATGGCTTTAACGATGGAAACATAAACCTCTGAGAAGCCACTGTAGTGAAAGGGAGTCAAATATGAAGCTCATTTTGGGTATTGCAGCCATCATATTAATTGCAGCAGGAGCTTATGCTAGCGTGCAGCTTAACCAACCTCAGTCGATTAACTTGCAAACCAGTTTCGAATACCCAACGCCACTGCCCTTAGCCCCGTTCTCACTCACAGATCAACGCGGCAATAGCTTCAGCAATGCAGATTTACAAGGGAAGTGGAGTCTGTTTTTTATCGGTTATACCTCATGTCCTGACGTTTGCCCAACCACTATGGGGAAGTTAACGTCAGCTTATGCAGGGCTAAACCAAGTCGAAGATGTACAAGTGATCTTTCTATCTGTTGATCCACAAAGAGATAACATCGATACCCTGAACAATTACATCAAGTTCTTCAATCCAGAGTTTATGGCGGTAACCGGCGAGCATAAGCAATTGTTTCCAATCACTCGTAGTTTGGGTTTTGTCTATGCCATGGTTGGAGACGGCGATGACTATCAAGTCGACCATAGCGCGTCGTTTGCGTTAGTGTCGCCACAAGGTGAAAAGGTAGCGATTATTAAACCGAAATCTCATTCACCGGGTCAATTACCACAGATTAGAAATAGCGAACTGATCCATGATGTAAACGCCTTAATAGGCAAATATTCAAGCTAAAAAAAGCGCCTAATTAGGCGCTTTTATTTTAGTAATCTAGATTATTCAGCAATCCACTGACCGTTAGATTTGGGGCGAACCCACGGCTGTGAAAACCAGTAATAACTACCTTTGCTTTTACTTGGTGCGGTACAGTTATAACGTGAACGGCCAGCAGGTAGGTCTAGCTCAGCTTGAATACTAAATTGGTTATCACTAATCCAATTAGGCTTCTTAGCGCCCTGTCCTTGAATGAAACACATCACTTGCGACTTATTAATGTCGCTCATATCCAATGTCACTTTTATCTCTGGACGCCATTGCCCCTGTACTAATTGTGGATCACTGTTGGTTTGCGCTATCACCGGCATATTTAGACTATGTAGCTTTACCTTTAAACTATTAAGGTCTGCATACACACCGGCAACAGGAAAACGTGGCAATGCAGTTAATGGTGAATATGGGCCAGCTGCACCAGATTGCTGACCAAATGCCACAAAGCCATGTTTAGATAGCATATCTTCAACCTGCTGATTGTACTCACCATAAGGGTAAGCCAGCATCTTTAAGTTTTGCCCTGTCGCTCTAGCAATCTCAGCTTCTGTGCGCAAAATATTGTTTTCAATACGTGCTATCCACTGCGCCTCAGTTTCGTTACCTTCTTTACGAATAAGGTGCTCGTGATTCCAGCTGTGGTTAGCAATTTCAGCCCCTTCATTTGAAAGAGTAATTAGCTGTTGCCAACTCATCATTTCGCCATAGCCTTTAAGAATTGGCTCTACTGAGACAAAAAGGGTGTAGGGGAATTTATATTGCTTTAAAATAGGGTGCGCCGTATTTGCAATGCTGCGGTATCCATCATCAAAAGTAATCGCAATAGTTTTTGCTGGCAGTGTCTGTTTTGCCTTAATTGACTCCACAACCGTTGAAAGCGGCACAACATTAAAGTTGTTTTCCGCTAGGTACTGCATTTGCTCTTTAAACTGCGCAGGCGTCACACTGGTGATCGCAGGCGTTGTATCGGACACATGATGATACTGCAGGATCACTGCCGCATGAGCCGAAAAACCTGTCAGCGCCAATAGCGCTAGCAACACGTTTTTAACCATATATATTAGACCTCTAAAATGATTGCCTTATTGTTAAACCCACAAAAAAACCGACAGTTATTCGCCTTAGCGCTGCCGATGATCTTATCAAACATCACTGTGCCGCTATTAGGTTTAGTCGATACCGCCGTTGTTGGACATCTTAGCAACGCCTATTATTTAGGCGGCGTGGCAGTTGGGTCAACGATTATAACCTTAATTTTGTGGTTGCTAGGTTTTTTACGCATGGCAACCACTGGATTAGTCGCGCAGGCTTACGGCGCGGATGATACTCAACAGCAATTTAAGCTTTTGGTACAAGCTGCAAGTTTAGCATTAATGTTTGGTATCGCAGCCATTGCGCTGCAGTATCCAATTCTAAACTTAGCCATGGCGATGTCTGATGCCAGCGTAGAAGTAGAGCGCTATTGCCGCGAATATTTTCAAGTCCGTATTTGGTCTACGCCATTTGCGCTAATGAACTTAGTGATGCTCGGTTGGTTACTCGGCCGCCAGCAACCTAAAGCCGCCATGTGGCAGCTAATTGTGGCGAACTTAGTCAATATTATTCTCGACGTACTGTTTGTACTGGTACTCGGCTGGGGCGTTAAAGGCGCGGCATTAGCCTCTGTATTTGCTGATATTTCAGGTTTCTTAGTCGCACTGACGATGGTGAAAGGCCAGCTTAGTAAACTAGGTGGCTTTAAACTATTTACAGTGGCTAAGCAGCTATCACTGCAGAGCTACGGCAAGCTAATGAGCTTAAACACCGATATTTTTATCCGTAGTTTATGCTTACAACTGTCTTTTGCCTTTATGACTTTTTACGGTGCTGGCCTTGGCGACAATACCGTGGCCGCCAATGCGGTGTTACTCAACTTATTAATGCTAATCTCCTACGCCTTAGACGGCATAGCCTACTACGCTGAAGCTGAGGTAGGCCGAGCTTATGGGCAGAAAAATAGCCGTTTAATGCAGGAGTCTGTCACCTTAGCTTGGGCATGGTCAGCGATCGCGGCTCTTGGCTTCACGCTGTTTTTTGTCTTAGCAGGTTCCAACATCATCAGCATGTTGACCAGCTTAACCGAGGTGCAAGCCGTTGCTGAGCAGTACTTGTTGTGGGTGGTGTTCCTGCCGTTATTGGCCTTTGGATCTTACTTGTTTGATGGTGTGTATATTGGCGCCGCCAAAGGCAGCATCATGCGTAATAGCATGATCTTATCGACGTTTGGTGTGTTTTTTCCGGTGTGGTACTTACTACAGGCACAAGGCAACCATGCACTTTGGGCGGCAATGAGCTGCTTTATGTTAGCGCGCAGTGTGTCTTTATCGCTGCATTACTGGTTTAGACTAAGACAAGCACTAAGCTAACAGCAGCGCTACCAATATAAAAATCAGACATAAAAAAACGCGACCTAAACTTAAAGCTTAGCGTCGCGTTTTTTATAGCACATAATACAAGAGTATTACTGGTAAGAGTGCTCACCGTGCTGGTGCTCAGTCACGTCTTTAACGCCAGTTAGCTCGCTTGGGAACATATCAAGTAGTTGCTTCTCGATACCATCTTTCAGCGTCACATCAACCATTGAACAACCGTTACAACCACCACCAAACTGCAGAACAGCGATGCCGTCTTCAGTGATCTCAACTAACATGATGTTGCCACCGTGGCTAGCAAGTTGTGGGTTGATTTCAGACTGGATAACGTACTCAATGCGCTCTTGTAGTGACGCATCGTCAGACACTTTACGCATTTTAGCGTTAGGTGCTTTCAATGTTAGTTGTGAACCTAACTGGTCAGTTACAAAGTCGATTGTCGCTTCTTCAAGGAAAGGAGCGCTCTTTTCGTCAACCATGGCATTAAAGCCATTAAACTCTAGCTCAGTGTCGTCAGCTTCAACAGCATCTGGTGGGCAATAAGATACACCACACTCAGCTTGCGCAGTGCCAGGGCTGATAACAAATACTCGAATGTGAGTTCCTTCAGGCTGATCTGATAACAATTTAACAAAATGCGCCTGAGCTGCTTCGGAAATGGTAATCATGAAAACATGCTCCGTCAGGGATAAACCTGAGTGTTTTAGTAAGAATTAGCCCTATAATACTCTTACTCTGCATTCCTTTGTAGCCCCTAATGCTCACAGATTAAGAATTAACACGAATCTGATCACAGTTTTTTATCTTCCCCTAGAGTGGTTTTGTCGTCTACGAGCTGCTAATTTAACAACAATATTATAAATATAACGAAAAACTCCATGTTAAGAATCGGTCTTGTTATTTTGTGCGCTTTTTTGATGTTACCCGCCTTTTTTGCTGAAGCGAAGAAGACGCGTCTAACCGATAATCCACTCTATGGTGTTACAACGACCAGTCCTGAGGAGTTTCTCGGTTATCCACTTGGCGAGCGCCTATTACGTCACGACCAAATCAATTACTACCTGCAGCAAATCGCTCAACAAAACCCGAGAGTGTCTCTCGAAGATACAGGCGTTAGCCATGAGGTAAGAAAGCAGCTTACCGCAGTGATTACCTCGGTTGAAAACCAAGCCAAACTCGATGATATCTTAGCGCGGCGCCAACAAGTAAAATATGGCGCGAAACAAGGTGGGCCATTAATTATTTGGCTAGCTTACTCAATTCATGGAGATGAAATTAGCGGCGCTCACAGCGCATTAAAACTTAGCCATATGCTCGCCACCAGTGA
This sequence comes from Shewanella sp. 10N.261.52.F9, assembly GCF_041471165.1. NCBI lineage: Bacteria > Pseudomonadati > Pseudomonadota > Gammaproteobacteria > Alteromonadales > Shewanellaceae > Shewanella > Shewanella sp. 10N.261.52.F9. Next base: position 95,127 of record NZ_JBFRNX010000002.1, on the reverse strand, counting down.
AGAGAAATGGGTAACCGATCTACTGAATAACGCCGTCGTACTTATCACTCCAAGCCAAAACCCCGATGGACTTGATCGCTTTTCAACGTGGGCTAATGGCTATGCAGGTAAAGTGGCGGTTAGCGATCCCAACCATAAAGAGCATAAACAAGGTTGGCCATCAGGCAGAAGTAACCACTACTTAGCCGACCTTAACCGTGACTGGCTATTTCTGCGTCATCCAGAATCCCAAGGTCGCGTTGCGCTATTTCACCGCTGGCAACCCCATTATGTTGGCGATTTTCATGAAATGGGCCATAACAACACTTACTTTTTCCAACCCGGCGTTCCCGATAGAACGCACCCACTGACGCCCGCTGCAAACCAAAAACTCACTGCCAAGTTAGCTGCATATCATCAAGCTGAACTGGACACCCAAAAGCAGTCTTATTTTAGTCGACAGCTATTCGATGACTTTTTCTATGGCAAAGGCTCTACCTACCCCGACATTAATGGCGCAATAGGCGTGCTGTTTGAACAAGCAAGTGCCCGCGGCCAACAACAAGACTCGGTAAATGGTTTAGTCACTATGCAGGAAGCTATCGACAACCAATACGTAACGTCGATTTCAAGCCTAAAAGGCGCGTTGGCACTAAAATCTGATCTAGAGGAATATCAAGCCGAGTTTTTTGATAAAAAACATCAAAAGGCGATAAAGAAAAAGCCGCGTCAAGCTGGGCTATTAATGAGTACCGAACATGATAGTGGTCGGATAAAAGTACTGACTCAACTGCTCGACCAACACCAAATTGAATATTATTACCTTACTAACCCACTATCTCAAGGTGGTGTTGATTTTGAGGTCAACAGCAGTATTTTTATCCCTAATAATCAAGCACAGTCATCGCTCTTAAAAGCCATGTTTGATGACAGAACTGAGTTTGTCGACCCGACCTTTTATGATATCTCTACCTGGAACTTACAACACGCTTTTGATTTAACTTTACGCCGTAACGTTAAACTCGAATTAAGTGTACTAAGCCAAACTGCGCCAATATTCAGCGCTAATAAATTAGATGACAAAGCTGTCGCTTTATTGGTTGATTGGCGTCAAAGCCAAGCCGTTTTACTGCTGCAACAGCTACTAGAACAGGGCATGCTAGTGAAGTTTGCCGCCAAACCTTTTAGCATCAAACAAGATAGTCAAAACATCGACTTTTCTGCTGGCAGCCTGCAAATTCCACTCAAACAGGATAAATTTTCATCGAGTGAGATTAATAAACGAGTCGCAGAACTTAGTCAGCAATTGCAAGTTGAGGTTATCGCCACGAATACCAGCTCAGCAAGCGCAGGAATCGATCTTGGTAGCCCCGATTTCAAACTGATTAAGCCTATTCGTCCGCTTATCATCAGCGGTAAAGGCACCTCAATATCTGAAGTTGGGCAGCTTTGGTATTACCTCGACAATACTTTAGGTGTTGCCACAACTATGGTCGACATTAATCAACTTGAAACCATTAAGCTCAGTGATTATAGCCATGTGCTGCTGGCCGATGGACGCTACCAAACATTAGACGAGCGCTTTGCGCGGAAGCTCGGGCAATTTGCCAGCGAAGGCGGCGTGGTCATCGCGCAGAAAGGTGCGCTCAATTGGCTAAGTCGATCAAACCTGCTCAAAACTAACTTACGTAGCGATCGTTTTTATAAGCAATTGTTTGATGCTGAAGGACTCACATTCGATGAAAAGTCTCAATTCCGCGCAAAACAAGCCATTGGCGGTGCAATTTTGGAGCTTAAACTCGATACTAGCCACCCTATCAATTTTGGTTTACGTAGCGATAGATTACCTGTATTGAAAAATAAGGTGTCTGGGTTTTCGCAAGTCAATAGCGACTTTAGCGTGGCAGCCAAGTATGCATCACAACCCTTATTAAGTGGCTATTTAGCCCGAGAGTATCAAAGTAGTTTTAGCAACAGTGCAGCAATTATTGTTGAGTCACGCAATAACGGCGCTGTCGTCGCACTTGCAGACAATTTGCTGTTTAGAAATATCTGGCTAGGCAGTGAGAAAGTTTACGCCAATGCACTCTACTTTATCCCTGCTTTACATTAAGAGCACAGTTACTTTACGCCCGGTGCCTCTGCCCTTGCTAGGCACCACGCTTGTACTTGAATATGAGTACGCTGAAATAACTTAGCAATCTCATTAACCGTAGTGCCCGTTGTCACTACATCGTCAATCAAAGCCACTCGCTGCCAATTAAAATCAGCGCCTAATTTAAATGCACTTTGTAAGTTTTTACGGCGTAAATTGCCACTTAATCCGGCTTGAGGTTCAGTGTCTCTGAGCCTAATCAGTTTGTCGTCAACTATGGGGATATTAAGGCGTTTTGACAATGCCTTAGCAATAATCCAAGCCTGATTAAACCCTCTTTGCTGCAGCCGATTACGGTGCAGTGGCACGGGTATTAATACTTGTGGTAGCTCAACTAACCCTAACCGCTCTAAGTAAATTAGTCGCAACACAAGTGCCTCAACCAGCACCTCAATCACTGCAAATTGAGCCTGATATTTTATCTGCCCGACCCAGTGGCCAATCCCATCATGATAACGACACGGAGCAATCACTAATATTGGATCTGACAGCATGCATTTTCCGCACAAAGCCATGGGTAATGTTAACTCTTTGCCACAGCCTAAGCAGATCTCCGTTTGATAACAACATGCTTTCAAACATACTGCACATAAACCGCTGTGATCCGAGACGATATGTTGATGGCACATCAAACAGCGATTGGGTAACATAGCCGCAAGCCATCTACTGCAAGGTATTTTGTTGATAGGTGAAGTCCTTTTCTATTATCTGTACACCCAGCGAGATCGATATGAATCAAAATCAGCTACACATTGAATCAATTGGCCAAGGCCCTGATCTCGTCATCCTCCATGGTTGGGGTGTTAACAGCGCCGTATTTACACCTTTAAAAGATGCTTTAGCAGAGTATAGAGTCCACTATGTCGATCTGCCGGGATTTGGTAATAGCCAAGTTGTAGCGGGCGATATTCAAAACTGGCTTACAGCCATCATGCAACAGCTGCCCGAGACCGCAATTTGGACTGGCTGGTCGCTCGGTGGCCTAGTGGCAACACTTGCGGCTATTCATTACCCAAAGCGAGTGAGCGCCCTATGTACCATAGCATCGTCACCTTGCTTTATGGCACGGGAAGATTGGCCAGGGATCCCGCCTGAAGTGTTAGGGCAATTTGCCAGCCAATTAACCCAAGATCTCGATAAAACCGTCGAGCGATTCTTAGCGATTCAAGCCATGGGCAGCCAAACAGCCAAAGCAGACATTAAACAACTGCGTGAGTTAGTACTCGCTCGCCCACGAGCACAACACACTGCGCTAGCCCAAGGTTTAGGAATGCTTGAAACCGTTGATCTTCGGGCTGAACTAACTCAAATAAAGCAGCCTTGGTTAAGAGTATGGGGCCGACTGGACGGGTTAGTGCCTCGCCGCGTAATGAAATCCATACCACAACTTGAAAATAGCCAAGATCTGCTAATGCTTAAAGCCTCACATGCACCATTTATTAGCCATACAGCAGAGTTTATTGAAGGCTACTTGCTCTGGCTTAACACTCAAGCAAATAGCATTAACCTAAGCTGATTTAATATAAGTAATTACAGATCGAGTAATACTTTATTTCCAAGCCCAAATTGATTAATATTTAAACGTAAATGTTAATTAGTGAATAGGGCGAGCTTAAAAAATGTTAGTGGTTACTAACTATCCTAATGTGCCAATTGCGACATCCAATGCCGCAACTGATTCCGCGCGCACGGATAGCCAACAACGGCCACCGATTATTCCGCCACAACAGCCGACCAAAGGCCATGAAGAACGTGCCTTTAGTCCGCAGCATGAACGCACTGCCGACCAAACCCAAACTCAAGCTAAACTGCGCGAATCAGTGCAAGACAAACAACAGCGTCAGTCACAACAGCAAGATCAATCGGGCCAAGAAAAGCAAAAACAGAATCAAGCTCTAAACCTAAAGCAGCTATTAAGCCAACGCGCACCACTAAAACGTAGTGATATAAAGTTACCCGGGCAAGCAGCACCGAATGCTGAGAAAAACTCTCCCAAGCAGCCAATGCCAAATGAAACTCTACAGTTCTATCAAGCTTTCGGTGTACATATTGAAGCCTTTTATCAACAACGAACCGAGCCAAATTCACAACCTGTTTTTTTAGAAACCGCGTAAAGTTTTACGTTAGCGAACACTATTGGCGTCTTATTGACGACTCTAATTTTTTTAGAAACGGTATAAAAAAACCGACAAGCTTAGTTGTCGGTTTTTTATTTAGCTGAATATTTTATCTGGCAGCTATTGCCATCAATATCGAGCTTTACGCGTTACTTTTTCAATTTAGCGAAAGCGTCAGCAAAGGCGTTACCCATAGCGGCATTCGCTTGCTGCTTAGGTTTGTGGGTCTTTTGCTGCGGGCGTTGATTTGCGCCTTTATTAGGGGCACCTTTACTATGGTTGCTTGCAGGGCGTGGGGCACTCTTAGGCGCATCACTAGCCTTATCTTCAAGACGCATAGTCAGTCCGATACGGCGACGCTCAGCATCCACTTCCATCACTTTAACTTTTACGATGTCACCAGCTTTAACGACCTTGTGCGGATCATCAATAAACTTGTCTGTCATTGACGAAATATGCACTAAACCATCTTGGTGTACACCCACATCAACAAAGGCACCAAAGTTAGTTACGTTAGTCACCACACCTTCTAAGATCATATCCAGCTTAAGATCTTTAATCTCTTCTACGCCTTCTTTAAAGGTCGCAGTCTTAAACTCACCACGAGGATCGCGTCCCGGTTTATCAAGTTCCGTCAAGATATCGGTTACAGTCGGTAAACCAAATTCGCTAGTAATAAAATCTTTGGCTTCAAGTGCTTTTAGTAACTCGGAATTACCGATGATTTCAGCCACTGATACCCCTTTAGCGCTAGCAATTGACTCTACCAATGCATAAGCCTCTGGGTGAACAGATGAGCCATCAAGCGGGTTATCGCCCTCTGTAATACGCAAGAAACCTGCTGCTTGCTCGTAAGCTTTAGGGCCTAAACGTGCAACTTTAAGTAGCGCTTTGCGGTTGTTAAAGCGCCCTTGCTCATCACGGTGAGTCACTATGTTGCGAGCTAAGGTTTTGTTGAGACCTGCAACTTGTGCAAGTAGCGCTGCAGATGCCATATTCACATCAACACCCACGCCGTTTACACAATCTTCTACAACCGCTTCTAGCGAGCTTGATAACTGACTTTGGCTAACGTCATGCTGATACTGGCCAACACCAATCGCTTTTGGCTCGATTTTAACAAGTTCAGCCAATGGATCTTGTAAGCGACGCGCAATTGAAACCGCGCCACGGATCGATACATCGATATCAGGAAATTCTTCAGAGGCTAGTTCAGATGCAGAGTAAACCGATGCACCCGCTTCACTAACCATTATTTTGGTCAATCTTGGCAAATCAGCTTTAACTTGGCTAATCAAATCAGCCGCTAGCTTATCGGTCTCCCGTGATGCAGTGCCGTTACCAATCGCAATTAACTCAACCTTATGCATTTTAACTAGGTTAGATAAAGTTCTTACTGACTTATCCCACTGGTTTTGCGGTGCATGCGGGAAAATAGTCGTGTGCGCAACTAACTTACCCGTATCGTTAACGATAGCAACTTTTACGCCTGAGCGAAGACCCGGATCTAAACCTAGCGTTGCTTTGGCACCAGCAGGAGCAGCCATCAGTAAATCGCCTAAGTTGCGAGCAAACACCTTAATCGCTTCTTGTTCAGCAGTTTCACGCATACGACCAAGAAACTCGGTTTCCATCTGTAATGCAATCTTCACCTTCCAAGTCGAAGCAACCACAGTCTTTAACCAAGTATCGACTTTAGAATCACTAAGACCAAGCTTAAAGTGGTCGATAATAATCACTTCACAATAGCTGGCTTGCTTGGCATCTTGATGCGGATCTGCATTGATATTTAAGCTGAGCATACCTTCATTACGGCCACGAAGCATTGCCAATGCGCGGTGCGATGGTACTTTAGTTAGCTTTTCAGAATGCTCAAAGTAATCTCTAAACTTGGCGCCTTCTTTTTCTTTTCCCTTCAACATACGGCTTTCAAGTACTGCATTTTGCTCTACTTGAGTACGAATTTTTTGCAGTAACTCAGCGTCTTCAGCAAAGCGCTCCATTAGAATAAAACGTGCGCCATCAAGCACTGCTTTAGCATCGGCAAATCCCGCAGCTGCATTAATATAGTCAGCCGCGACAGCTTCACAATCAGCTTGACGGTTGGCTAATAGGAAATCTGCTAGTGGTTCAATACCGGCTTCTATCGCAATGAGGCCTTTAGTGCGACGCTTCGGCTTATAAGGAAGGTATAAATCTTCTAGGCGAGTTTTACTATCTGCAGCGTTAATTGCAGCTTTCAGCTCAGGCGTTAACTTACTTTGAGCTTCAATGCTCGACAAAATCACATTACGACGATCATTCAAATCACGTAAGTAACTAAGACGACTGTTCAATGTGCGTAACTGCGCATCATCCAAGCCACCAGTGGCTTCTTTACGGTAACGGGCAATAAACGGCACCGTCGCACCATCGTCGAGTAATGAAATAGTATCGGTAACTTGTTGCTGGCGAACGTTAAGTTCTTCAGCGATGAGCTGTGCAATATTTTGCATAAATAGAGGTCGAGCCTAGTTGATAAAGGGAATTTTGCCAAAGATACCACAGCCTATGGCTTTGGTTAATGCTAATACTAAGACAATTATGCTATTTGCGCCGCGGATCCGCGGCACACGTTTCACAGAAACCAAAGAATCTACTCGAAGCCTTGATAGGAAATGCGATTGATATACCAAACTTGTTCACCGTTTGGCGTCTTGATCACCGCTTCGTCATCGACTTCTTTCTTCAACAAACCCCGCGCCATTGGCGAATCAATTGAGATATAGTCTTTGCGGCCAAAAATTTCATCATAACCAACAATTTTAAACTGCAGTTTATTGCCATCATCGTTTTCGATTTCAACCCAAGCACCAAAAAAGACCTTGCCCTCTTGCGCAGGGGAATAATCAACAACCTGCACATTTTCTAAGGTTTTACGCAAATATCTAACCCTACGGTCGATTTCACGCAGTTTACGCTTATTAAATGTGTAGTCAGCATTTTCACTTCTATCGCCTAAACTAGCAGCCCAACTAACAATTTTAGTGATTTCAGGTCGATGCTCACGCCAAAGATAATTTAATTCTTTTTGTAATTTTTCGAAACCTTCACGGGTGACGATTGCGGTTCTCATAGGTTCTACTTTCTATAATTATGGTAACTAAGATAATCGAGGTTTTAGCCGAGGCTATTAGCCCTACTCTAGCGCAATAGCAAGCTCCAGACTATAAACAACAGCATTATCTAACGCTAAATTTCTGTTAGTTTGCTATGTTGCAATGGTCTTATGGCCAATGCACTTTTTTACCCCACAGCTAGCTATAACTAGCATTATTGCATCGATATTCAACAAAGCAGCTAATTTGTTACAATTTAACCGGCAACAATACGCTATAAAAAACATTATAATTCATGAAATTAAAAGTTTTGCATCAATATAGTCATGCTTAGTTACTGAACTAATTGAAATCTAACTAGTCATTTAATTAGCAAAGACGCTATATTAAGCAAGCACATAAGATTAATAACAAATAAGCTAGGTAAGCGATTATTTACACGCCTATCGATAGCAATAAGGGACCTAAGCATGGGACAAGAAACCTCTAAAATTCTCGTTGTTGACGATGATATGAGATTACGTGCGTTGTTAGAGCGCTACTTGATGGAGCAAGGTTATCAAGTGCGTAGCGCAGCCAATGCAGAACAAATGGACCGCTTATTAGAACGCGAGAATTTTCACTTACTTGTATTAGATCTTATGCTGCCCGGTGAAGACGGCCTTTCTATTTGTCGTCGACTACGCCAAACCGGTAACCCTATACCTATTGTAATGCTTACAGCCAAGGGCGATGAAGTAGATAGAATTATCGGTCTAGAATTAGGTGCCGATGACTATTTGCCTAAACCATTTAACCCAAGGGAACTGTTAGCGCGAATTAAGGCAGTAATGCGTCGCCAGACACCTGAGGTCCCAGGCGCACCAACACTGCAAGAAGAAGAGATCACTTTTGGTGAGTATTCTTTAAACTTGGCCACTCGTGAGATGCACCATGGTGAAGAAAGTATTGCATTAACTAGCGGTGAGTTTGCGGTACTCAAGGTCTTAGTGAGCCACCCACGCGAGCCTTTATCACGCGACAAACTAATGAACCTAGCTCGAGGCCGTGACTACTCAGCACTAGAACGCTCTATTGACGTGCAGGTGTCTCGACTGCGTCGACTCATTGAAAAAGATGCTGCCAACCCGCGTTATATTCAAACCGTATGGGGCTTGGGCTATGTATTTGTGCCAGATGGCCAGTCACGTAAGTAATTTTAAGCAAGTAAAATGCCTTTAAACAGACGATGGTGGCAGCGCCTTCTGCCACGCAGTTCTTTCAGCCAAACAGTAATGTTAATTGGCTGTTTGCTGCTGACTAATCAGCTTGTATCTTACATCTCTGTTGCCGTTTATTTTATAAAACCTAGCTACCAACAGATAAACCAACTTATTGCTCGACAAGTAAAATTGCTGTTTGTTGATGGCGTAGATATTGGTCGCGAACACTTAACTATGGTGGACGCATTAAATGCCAAGGTGCGCGATGACACCATGCATTTTTATAATCAAAAACAAGCTCGCCAAGCCGGTATAGAACGCGCAACCTACTACAGCTTTTTATCATCACAAATGTCTGAATACTTAGGCGGCGAAGCTGAAGTACGTATTGCCCAAGGTGAAGAATTTGAAATTTGGATCCGCCCCCCTCAAGCGCCTTCTATTTGGATAAAAGTTCCACTCACCGGGCTTAATGAAAAAAATCTATCGCCGCTAACTTTGTATCTTATGGTAATTGGTGCATTGAGTGTTGCCGGGGGATGGTGGTTTGCTCGTCAGCAAAATCGCCCGCTGCGACGTTTGCAAAAAGCCGCAACGGCGGTATCCCGTGGTGATTACCCTGAACCATTACCTTTAAGTGGATCAACCGAAATTGTTGAAGTAACCAATACTTTCAACCAAATGTCTCACAGCATGAGGCAGCTAGAACAAGATCGCGCACTCTTAATGGCTGGTATTTCTCACGATCTGCGCACGCCACTTACCCGCATTCGGTTAGCCTCTGAAATGATGGTGGAAGAAGATCAGTACCTAAAAGATGGCATTGTGAATGATATCGAAGATATGGACGCCATCATCAATCAGTTCATCTCTTATATTAGACAAGATCAAGAAGGCACCCGCGAGTTAGAGCAGATCAACGACCTGATACAAGATGTGATCCAAGCGGAATCGAACCGAGAAGGCAATATCGATTCTGATTTAAGCCAATGCCCTAACATACCTATGCAAGGTGTCGCCATAAAACGTGTGATTAGCAATTTGGTAGAAAATGCCTACCGCTACGGCAACGGCTGGGTCAAAATCAGTTCACAATGTAACGGCCAGTTTATCGGTTTTAGTGTCGAAGATAATGGTTCAGGCATAAATGAAGAGCAAATTCCTAAACTTTTCCAGCCATTTACACAAGGCGATACTGCACGAGGAAGTGTTGGTTCTGGTCTAGGCTTAGCGATTATCAAACGTATTGTTGATAGACATCAGGGCAAAGTGATTTTAACGAATCGCAGCGAAGGAGGATTACATGCGCAAGTGTGGTTACCGATTGAATAAACCCTTTAAATGATGAATTAATCTATTGTTTGTTGTAATTTTTTTGTAACCAAAGTGCCATATTCTAACGCCAATAATTAAAATTGGCGTGAAATATGAAAATCTCAACCCTATCTCTTTCTGCCTCGGCGGTGCTATTACTTATCGCAGCCACGCTTGCTGGTGTGGTGTTTTGGAGCAGTGAAGAACGCCAATTTATCGAGCAACAAACCTCAAAATTACAACAGATCCAAAAAATATTCTTAGTTGAGATCCGTAGAGATCTCGATAGCTACCTATCTACAGGCGATGCTGGGCAGTTAGAGCATGCAAAACTTAACTTAATCGATATTCAGCGCCAGATAAGCCAGCAAAATGGGCTCAATACTGACGAACTGACCACTAGCCTTAGCACCTTTATCGATGCATTAGACAATGAATATCGCGCCGCAGGAAAGTTAGCTGGCAACCCTCGTCAACTCTTGGCTCACGCCGAATCAGAGATGATAGATAACAATCGTCGCCTTGCTGACTACGCATTTCAGGGGCAAACAGAGCACCCGCAACTAGCAGATAAGTATATTGCGTTAACCAGCCAGCTGCCGCCTATCATTTACGAATTATCACAAGTAACATCGGGTTATTTGATTAATAAAGAGCGTAGATTAAAGTCGATATTAGCTAGCCTAATAGCCGAGCTTGAAGCATGGCATGATGAACTTAATACATTGGTATTGTTAGGTATTTATCAAACTATTGAAGCCGATGAGTTTGCACTAGGTGATGATGAATCAGAGCAAGTGGAAATAGGTGAAAATTATCGAAATGAACTACTTAGTCTCAGTAAACGCTACAATAAAGAAGTCGCTAACACTCACGCATTGCTTATCGAAAATCAACGAACTCAACAAGCACTTATCGAAGATGTCGCCATTATTGAACAACTACTATTAACTTTAGGGACACAGCAAGAAAAGCAAAACCAACTACTAAAACAGGAATTAATGATCGCCATCTATACCATGGTGTCGATTTTAATCATTTTTGCTATTAGCTACTTGGTACTACAGCAACGCCGCGTGATCAAACCATTGAAACATTTAAATACCGCTTTCTCTAAGCTGAGCGAATCCAATAGTCGCGAACGACTAGCGATTCAACGCCGCTGCGAAACAGGAGAGATTGCTGGTCACTTCAATCAATTATTACATCGCTTTGAACAGGAAGATGAACAGCAACGGCAACAGATCACTCAAGTATCGCAATCCCTCTCGCAATTAGTTGACCGGATCTGTCACATCTCCGCCAGCACCGAGCAAACCCAAAGTATTGTGCTAACCGCACAAAATCAAACTGAGCATATTCGGCAATTAGCTAAAGATGTTAGTCAAACCACTGAACAGGTACAGCAAAGTGCACAACAAACTATGGTGCAAATGCAGCAGAGTCAGCAAGAATCACAAGCAGTACTCGATGCTACAACAGAAACACAAGCAGCCGTACAGCACTGTCATCAGTCGCTTGCCAGCCTGACGACCTCTGTTTCAGATGTTTCACGAATTATCGATGTAATTGGCAACATTGCCGAGCAAACAAATCTACTCGCACTCAATGCAGCAATTGAGGCTGCCAGAGCTGGTGAGCAAGGTAGAGGATTTGCGGTTGTAGCAGAGGAAGTTCGCAACCTTTCTCAACGTACACAGCTTTCACTTAAAGAAATAATGGAGATCCTTAATCAGCTTACCCAAGCCAATAGCGAGCTTGACGCTAGAGTCAATGGGATTGAGGAAGCAACGCAGGTACAAAGAAGCCGCGCGCAAAGCTTATGGCAAGTAGCCCAAAGTGTACAAACTCAAGCAAGTGCCATGGCGACTACAGCCCAGCAAGGCGCTAATAGTACGCTAGAGCAAGTGTCACACTTAGATGACTTTGTCGTTGCCATGCAAAGCCTTAAAAATCATGCACAGGCTTCATCAGAGCAGAGCGAAGTCATAGCTAATGAAGTGCAGCAAAGCGTTGAGAGTATTGAAGTGAGTTTAGGTATTAGGATGGCTTAATAGCCTAAAAAGGAGCCATAAGGCTCCATGGAACTAGCTAGCATTTAAAGTGTGGCTAAAATAGCTTCAGCAGTACTGACTTCAAACGATTTTGGCGCTTCAACATTTAGCGTTGTAACAACACCGTTATCAACCACCATGGCATAGCGTTGTGAACGCACGCCGCCAAAGCCTGCAGTATCCATTTCCAAGCCTAGCGCTTGAGTGAAACTAGCATCACCATCCGCAAGCATCATCAGCTCAGCTGCATTTTGGGTATCGCCCCAAGCTTTCATCACAAATGCGTCGTTAACCGAAACACAAGCGATTAAGTCAACTCCCTTAGCTTTAAGTTGATCAGCAAATACAATAAAGCCAGGCAGATGCGCTTCAGAGCAAGTCGGTGTAAACGCCCCCGGCACAGCAAATAATACCACTTTCTTACCTGTAAACAGCTCGGTGACATCATGGTTAACCATGCCATCTTTAGTAAGCTCAGCCAGTGTGCCGGCTGGTAGTTTTTGGCCTTGTTCAATCATCAGAATATCCCTTCGTTATGTGTTCAGTCACCAACATGCTAGTTGAATTAAGACCAAACAAAAACCATAACTCAGTAAGGGCTTTTAATTATCAGTGGTTGTTGTGGCGTATTCTTTAATGATCCAGTCAACGATCTTCATAATGCGGGCGTCCCTTTTTCTTGAAGATTTATATGCGATTGAATAGGTCCATCCTGTATAACAATGCGGTAAATCTAATTTGATTAGATTTCCAGAGTCGACTTCAACCTGCAATGTTTGCTCTAGCCCAAGAACGATACCTTGACCAAAAATAGCAGCCTGAACAGCTAGCATATTGTGGTTATAGATAGACTTTCTCTGTAACGGCCCAACACCGACTTTGTTAACTCTAAACCATCCTTCCCAATCTACACCATAATCTTTATGTTTTGAGTAGAGCAATGTTTGCTCATGAAACGTTTCCAACGAAACATTCGGGTGTTTATCTAGGTATTCAGGACTGCAATATGCCACCAGCTTTTCTTCCACTAATGGAATAATGGTGTAACCATCTTGAATCTCACGAGTAATAATAAAAATATCTGCGAGCATGTCACTCATTTCAACATCATCTTGAAACATACCCACGTTAATGTTGAATTCTGGATGCTGCTTTCTAAACTCAGCCATTTTCGGAACTAACCAACGAGCTGCCAATGAGTTATAGGAGTGAACTCTAACCTCGTTGGACATGTCGGGAACTAGACTGGCACAAACACTATTTAAATCATAAAAAACGGGAGCTAATCTTTGACGCAGTTCAAGGCCTGACTCTGTTAGCGTTATCTTGCCCGCATTGCGGTGAAATAGCTTTTCTAGGAAATAATCCTCAAGCAGTTTTATTTGTTGCGAAACAGCGCTTTGAGTTATGCACAATTCATTCGCAGCAAGTGAGCAACTTTCTAATCTCGCGCATGATTCAAAAACCTGTAACGCCCTTAATGGGATGTTATTGTTCATAATTTTATATACATAGTTTAAATGCATGAGGTGCCAGATTAGCACAGGGTTTTAAACTAAAAATGTAACTCTGAGCACATAAGGATAGGAATTTCCTGCTGTTTGTAGACTAGTTACCAATAATTCGAATGAGCTCACGAAACTGTCTATTTTGTGAGCACAGCCAAGCAATTCCTTACAATGGTGACACCTAGATCTCTAGTAGATCTTGCTTAAGTTCATTAAGAAATTCATCAGCTTGATCGAATGTGCCTAGCATTTTAATGAATCCATGGATGACACCGTCAAAACAGCGATATTTAACATTAACTCCTGCTCCGCGTAGCTCTCGCGCATATAGAAAGCCGTCATCACATAATGGGTCAAATTCGGCGGTATAAATAAAGGTTGGCGGTAAGTCTTTATGACTTTGAGCATTAAGAGGAGAACAATAGGGATTTAGTGCATCAGCTTCACTACGTACATAGTGTCCCCAATAGTATTTCATACTGGCCCGCTGTAGCAGGTAGCCTTCAGCATTCGCATGAGCAGAAGGCGTATCCCAACCATATTGGACTGCTGGATACACCAAGACTTGATAAGCAAGCCTAGGTCCATTCTCATCACGCAATCTTAGTGTTACAGCCGCCGCAAGGTTACCACCCGCACTGTCACCTAAAATCCCGATCCTCAGAGGATCTAACCCAAGTAATTCTGCATGTTCAAAGATCCACAAAGTTGATGAGTAGCAATCATCCATCGGGATGGGAAACTTATGTTCAGGGGCTTTTTGATAGTTAATAGCCACAACAACAGAACCAGTGCGGTTCGCAAGCGCACGACTAAAATGATCGTTAGTCTCAATATTAGATACAACCCAGCCACTGCCATGTATGAAAATAATTGCAGGTTGCAACTCATCACTATTGGCAGTCGTTGGACGATAGATTCGGACAGGAAGATCGGCTGTGGGACCGGGAATAAAACTATGTTCAATTGCAACAAAGGGCTCTAGCACTCGCTCAGTTCGTGTTTTAGTCAGTTCATTCATATCTAGACGCCTAGACTCGGCAGGAGTCATATCCTCATAAGGCTTGGCACCTGAGTCGCTAACTTGCTGCAAATACAGTGCAACTTTTGGATCTAACGGCATACAACTTTCCTTATATATCAATATTTAAACTGCTATTAATGCAAAATAAGGTCTACCGCCTGAGGCGCTAACAAGTTTAAGCTTTTATTGGGGCCGTACTCCCTCTTAAACCTTGAGCCATTAAAGACTCACTCAGGCGGAACCTTATCAATCGAGTAGCGTAAAATTTGCCTGCGGGAGTACTTGAGTCGTCCCTTTTAACCTTGCTCTATCAGGTTCAATCTGAGTCAATGGCACGACTAGCTGCATGCTCTTTGCCGAGCGTCGTGACAACTCCTGATACTCCAGAGTATTGAGTCCTTTCCAATGCAGATCTTGCTCTGTTACCTCACGAACATACTTTGCTGGTTGGCCCATTAATAACTGCTTGGGCTTACCTTGAAAGCCCGCTTTAACAAAGCTCATCGCAGCTACGATGCTATTCTCTCCAACGACCGCACCATCCATAACGACAGCATTCATCCCCACTAAAGTATTACGCTTAATGACACAGCCATGTAAAATAGCTCCATGTCCAATATGGCCATCAGGCTCTACAACCGTATCCATATCGCAGTATCCATGCATAATGCAACCATCTTGAAGGTTACTGCCACGCTGTAATATCAGCCGCCCGTAATCTCCACGCAGTGATGCATTAGGCCCAACATATACATCAGCCTCTATGATCACATCACCTATTAGAACCGCTGTGGGATGTATGTAAGCACTGGGATCAACCACTGGTATTAACCCTTCAAATTCATAGCAAGGCATAGACTAATTACTCTAAGAAGTTTGACTGACTCATCACTTAGCAATAACGCCTCAAGCATTAAAATCACTATTGCTAAGTACTGAATCCTTTAAGTGATCTTTAGACAGGAGGCAAACACCTCCTATTTCGACTTACTTCCACTCAACTAATCCAAAGTTAAGATAAAAGGTCTCAGGATCATTCGCATCCATCACTCTAAAATGCACACAGTTATCGCCCCACTTCCAGATCTGGGTTTTCACTCTGCACCCTGGATATAAAGATTTAGTTAACCGAGTTTTAAAGCGCGTAAGACGTTCTGGCTCACCAGTAAACATCGCTTGGATAACATGACGACAAGCGACACCAGCAGTGCTCACACCGTGTAAATTTGGCTTAGGATGGCCAAACTCCTGCGCATAATCCCAATCCACATGCTGTGGATGGTCGTCACCAGATAAACGATAAATTAACGCTTGGTTTAATGGAATGTCTTGCTCGATTTCAAAGTCAGGTGAACGTTCAGGGATCTCGACAATATCAGTAGGAGCCTTAGGTCCGCCAAAACCACCGTCATACAAAGCGCAGTCCCAGCTTTCATTGGTAAACAGCTTTACTCCAGCTTCATCGAACGTTTCACCTATATGTTGAGCTAAACAGCCCCGCCCTTCACCTCGATCAAATAGTCCTTTCAACAGTACCTTAGTGGTCAATTTTCCTGGGTTAGTAGGTAACGGCTGATGGATTTGTAAATCAAAGCCCCAGTGAAGCGAGCCTCCCCAATTAAAGCCGTAATCAATAGTTTTAGTCACTTCAGCATCAACGATCTGAGTGGCTGCAAAGATAGGTAATACCTTTAAATTTTTTTCATACACATAATCGAGATCTGTTTTGCCATCACTAGCTGCACCGCAACCTAATGCAAATAGCATCACATCTCTGGCTGTATATTCATTAATAAATGGGCCATAGGTTTGCCCTTGCATCTCTAAATTCAACGCCATCTGTAAATCCTTTCATTACCGACAAACAGTTAAAGTAAGGCCTGACATTTCAGTGAAACATCAGGCTTTATCGAGAGTCAAAATCTAAGAAAACTATCTACCTTTCCACACTGGATCGCGCTTTTCAGAGAAAGCTAAAGGACCTTCTAGCGCATCTTCAGAGTGCAGCACTGATGGGTAGTTTTTCAGACCACCAGCTCGAATATGGCGATACCCATCTTCAACTGAAAGCTCACTCGTTTCACGGTAGATTTCTTTAATCGCCGCAATAGCTAAAGGGGCACCTTGAGCAATTTGCTGTGCAAGCTCACGAGCACTTGCCATTAATTGATCACTTTCAACTACACGGTTCACAACACCCCAGCGCAGAGCTTCCTCAGCGTCCATACCACGGCCAGTCATCATCAACTCATTAACGATGGCAGGCGGTAACAATTTAGGTAAACGCAACATTCCACCGCTATCAGGAACAATGCCTAGCTTGGCTTCTGGTAGAGCAAAGCTGGCATTTTCAGAGCAAATAATCATATCTGCAGCTAACGCTAGCTCAAACCCGCCACCAAATGCATATCCATTTACAGCTGCAATCACAGGCTTATCAAGATCAAAAATCTCAGTTAAACCTGCAAATCCACCTGGGCCAAAATCTGCATCAGGCGCTTCGCCTTCAGCAGCCGCTTTTAAATCCCAACCTGCTGAGAAGAAACGTTCACCTGCACCAGTGATAATCGCCACACGTAACTCAGGATCTTCACGGAATGCTAAGAAGACCTCACCCATTTCAAAACTTGTTTTAGCGTCAATCGCGTTGGCTTTCGGTCTATCAAGAGTAATTTCTAAAATAGCGCCATTGCGGGTAACGTGTAATGATTCACTCATGCTAATACTCCAATATAGAGCCACTTCAGACTCATTTATTAAAAAGCTAATTAAGTTAACTTCACATCAGAAGTTTTTTTTGTACTTTGCAGGTACAGGTTCTTGGAAAAGATTTTTTTATTTCGATAAAAGATGGAACTTTAAATTTCGCCATATTCTCAGCACAAAATTGTAAAATTTGGTCGACACTTAAAGACACACCCTCATTAAATATTACAAACGCTTTAACAGCTTCATCTCGAATTAAATCAGGCACACCAATAACAGCTGCATCTAAAATAAATGGGTGGGACATTAAAACTTTTTCAATTTCAGAACTTGAAATGTTTTCTCCGGATCTTTTAATCATATTTGTCTTTCTATCGACAAAATAAAATAGACCACTTTCATCCACATAAGCTTTATCACCGGTATATAGCCAACCATCGGCACTTAATACTTCTTCGGTCGACTTTTGGTCTTGATAATAGCCCTTCATAATGGTTCGGCCAGGTACACCTTTAACCCAAAGGTCACCAACCACATTAGCAGCCAACTCTTGGCCATTCTCATCGGCGATTTTGGCTTCATAACCAAGCCCAGGACGACCGATTGACGGCCAATGACGCTCCTCTGCTGGACTATCACCAATCAGGCCAACTAAGGTTTCTGTCATACCGTAAGAGTTAAATAACTGCACATTAAAACGGGTTTCAAAATCAAGTTTTTCTTGATCTGAAATATGCAAAAAAAACAACATGTCACGTAGGCAATGATCTTGCTCAGTGGCTACTTTGGGTTGCAACATCAAGGTGCGAACAATCATTGGCATACTATGTGTTAGTGTTGCTCTATAGTCACAGATTTGCTGCCAAAATTTACGTGCACTATACTTCTCCAGCATCACTAACTTCGCACCAACCGTAAAGGCTGCCATCGCTGCATTACATTGAAAATCAATGTGAAAACTCGGCATCATCGTTAGATAAGTATCATCGCTTCTCAAGCAGGTTTGCCACGCCGTGTAGTAGCCTGCAAATTGCAGATTACAATGAGTTATTTCCACTCCTTTTGGCTGTGACGTTGTCCCTGAGGTAAATAATATTTCGGCCACATCATCACTACTAATCGTGACCTGTTTGGCTAGTTCGGTCTTTTGTTGCTTTACTAGAATATCGAAGTTCATTGAATCAGATATATCTAGACTAGTGGTCCTTGTGACCAAAATATTATTTATTGAGTTACCTAGTTGTTGTTTCATTTTGCTATAAATAGCCAGAAACTCTTCTTCTATAACGACGGCTTTAACATCACACTTATTAATAATGAATTGACTCTCAGAAAATAAGTATTGATTATTGATAGGGACAATAACCGCACCTATTTTTGCGAGACCAAACCAACAGAAAATAAACTGCGGACTGTTATATAACTGCACTGCAACTTTATCGCCTTTATTAATACCTAAACTCAGAAATAAGTTAGCGGTTCTATTAATTTCGTCATTAAGCTGACTATAAGTAAACTCTTGGACATCGCCGGCAGCATCCTCATAAACCAACGCTGTGTTATTACTAAATTTACGAGCACGCTCTTCCCACATGCATCTTAATGTTTTGCTGCCAACGATATCCATTCTTCTAGCCTCACTTACACTCAGATACTTTTGCCAAGCCTTTTTCGCTTAAGCTCTGAATTTGCTCTTGTGAGTAACCTATATCTTCCAAGATTGCTGCGGTATCCATGCCATGCTTTGGCATACCACGCCAGATCTGACCAGGATTATTCTTGAACTTAGGCATCACGTTCGGACCTCTGTAGGTCTTACCGTCAATGTTCTTCCACTCAGTAATAGACTCGCGTGCAATATATTGCGGATTGCTATCTAACTCAGGAATGGTCAACACTTTTGCACAAGCAACATTTAGCTCTGCAAATCTTGCCAATACTTCTTCAATGCTCTTTTGTGCTAAGTATTCGTCTAATGCATCTTCAATTTGATAGCCAAATGGGCACTCAATACGATGGATTAACTGCGTACCTTGAGGCACCTCCTCGCCACCATATAAATGCATGATATCCATATCCTTGAACATCTCTTCGATCTGCATACCGCCAACAAGTTCCATAACGATATAACCATCATTACACTTGTATAGGCCGCAACCTGCATAGTAAGGATCTTTACCCTTAGTCATACGGGGGCAGACTTCGCCGCCATTAAAGTGATCCATCATGAAGTACTGCCCCATTCGTAGCATCACTTCATACATTGCAACGTCGATACTTTCACCCACACCAGTTTCACGAACACGGTATAAAGCAGCTAGCGCTGAAGTTGTTGCCGTCATACCAGAGAAGTAATCCGCCGTGTATGGGAAGGCTGGCATTGGCTGGTCAACATCGCCGTTTTGAATTAAGTAACCACTGAATGCTTGAGCAATAGTGTTATATGCCGGCAAATTAGTGTATTCGTCAGTACCGTACTGGCCAAAACCAGACAAGTGAGCAATAACTAACTTTTTGTTTTGTTCCCATAACACTTCATCGGTAATACCACGACGCGCAAAGGCTGGGCCTTTACTTGCTTCAATAAAGATATCAGTTGTTTCCATTAACTTAAGAAACGCATCACGGCCTTCATCTTTAAAGATGTTAAGTGATAATGCATGAAGGTTACGGCGCGATAGTTCAGGGTAATTAGGCTGTACGCGGATGGTGTCAGCATAAGCAACGTTTTCAATCCAAATAACTTCTGCGCCCCACTCAGCAAGCATTTGTGCCGCGAATGGACCCGCAATTTCAATACCAGAAAACACCACTCTTAAACCAGCAAGAGGACCAAACGTAGGTGTGGACAATTTATTTGACATAATACCCATCTCTCAAAATATTCGAATAAAAATTCATCACGGCGCAGCGCCGAGAAGATAGTCTTAATTGGCATTTACCAAGCATTACAGTAGTGAATGGCAGCGTGTTGGAATTTGAGTTGCAGTGTCGATCTGCTGAAAATTAAAGAACCCAAATTCCACACTAAGTACTACCTAGATTAAGTACTCACTAGCGTCAGCACTTAATCTGTTAATCACTACGCTTAACTAGCGGTAGCGTTTTAACACTTCGCGACCTAAGGTCAGGATCTGCATTTCATCAGAACCACCAGAGACACGGTCAACACGGATATCGCGCCACATACGGCTAATACGGTGTTCACCAGCAATCGCATAACCACCTAGCACTTGCATTGCAGAGTCAATCACTTCAAAGCCAGCATTAGCACAGTAGAACTTACACATCGCAGAATCACCCGATGTCATTGTGCCGTTATCACACTTCCAAGCCGCTTCATAAACCATGTTTTTCATGCTGTTAAGCTTGATAGCCATGTGAGCAAACTTGTCTTGGATTAACTGGAAACGACCAATTGCTTCACCGAACTGAACGCGTTGGTTAGCGTATTTAGCCGCATCTTCAAACGCACAGTACGCTGCGCCATAGTTAGTTAACGCCACTAAGAAGCGCTCTGAATCGAACTCTTCTTTAACACGCATGAAACCGTTGCCTTCGATGCCGAAAATGTCTGACTCTTCTAGCTCAAACTCGTCGAATTGAAGCTCACAGCAACTATCCATTTTTAAACCTAACTTTGGTAACTTGCTCATCTTGATGCCAGGCTTTGACATATCGACAAACCACTCACTGAAGATTGGTTTCTCAGAGTCAGCATCTTTGGCCATCACTACTATGTATGGTGTGCCTGCAGCACTGGTAATGAAGCACTTACTACCCGTTAAATACACCTTGCCATCGCGACGCTTATAAGTGGTTAGCAAACTACCCACATCAGAACCCGCACTTGGCTCTGTGATCGCTGAGTTCCACATTTGCTTACCTGTGCCACGTAGCGTCATGATCTTATCGATCTGCTCTGGACTACCATGTCTTAGCATCGTGCTAATCCCTGGTAGTTGATACAAGACGTATGTCGGTGCTCCTAAACGGCCTAACTCTTCCCAGATCACGGCAAGCGTAACCATGCCTTCGTTAAATCCACCGTGCTCTTCTGGTAGCAGCAAGCTATCGATGCCCATTTCAGCCAGCTCTTTTACAAAACGCTCTGGGTACTGACTATTTTCATCACATTCTGCGAAATAGTTTTCCCAGTTTTCCTTAGCCATTAAGTCGCGGATACCTGCTACAAAAAGCTCTTGTTCGTCGGTTAATTTAAAATCCATTATTTATTCCTCTAAATTTCAACTGTGGATCCCAGGTGTGGCTAAGCCTCTTCACCGACAGGTTTCCAATTATTTTTACGAGCATCTTTTAAGAAAGAGATGATAATCATGATGTTGACGATAATAAGTGGAGCGCCACCGGCAATAATTGCTGTTTGCAGCGGCTTCAAGCCACCAAGTGATAACAGAACAATACCGATTACACCGACAAGTACAGACCAACCAACACGAACCCAAATTGGTGGCTCGTTATCAGCGTCAGCACCTTTACAGGTAGACATCGCTAATGTGTAAGAACAGGCGTTAACTAAAGTCACAGTGGCAAGGAAACATAGAATGAAGAATCCCCACATTGTGATCGTACTGAAAGGTAATGCTGCCCATGTTTCGATAATGGCGCGAGCGGCACCGTATTGTTCAATGAGTTGTGGCATATTGATGAGGTTTTCATTCATCAAATTCATGGTGTTACTGCCTAGAATGGTCCAAAGGAACCAGGTAGAAGCAGTTAAACCAGCAACCATAGTCAAACAAAGTTCACGAACTGTACGGCCACGAGAAATCTTCGCTAAGAAGATACACATCTGGATGCCATACACTACCCACCAAGCCCAGTAGAACACGGTCCAATCTTGAGGGAAGCTGCCTTCACTCACTGATGCTGTGTAGAACAACATACGAGGAAGTAGCTCTAGCATTACGCCAATAGAGTCAGTGAAATAATTAATAGTGAAACTAGTTGCGCCAATCAGGAACACCCATACCAACATGATGATGCTTAAGTAGCTGCGTAAGTCACTCGCAATCTTCACACCTTTAGTTAGACCAAAGGCAACACAGATAGCATTGAATACAATCCATGCAGAGATAATGATGGTGTCAACTTCAGGGGTACGTGGAATACCAAATAGCCACTGGATACATTCAGTCACTAGCGGAGTAGCCAAACCTAAGCTGGTACCCATAGCAAGGATCAAGGCAACAACATAGACGTTATCGATAAAGATCCCGATAAACCCTTTGTGATGCTTACCTAAAATAGGCTCTAGTGTGCCGCTTGGACGAACTACATCCATTTTCTTAACGAAAAGGAAGTAACCCAAAGCAACGGTAAAGAAGCCATAACCCATCCAAGGAAGCGGTCCCCAATGGAATAGACTGTATGCAAGACCTAACTCTTGAGCTTGAACTGATAGCGGTTCAAGATCGAAAGGTGGATAAGTTACATAATAATAAACTTCTAGTGAGCCCCAGAACAAAACTGCTGCAGAGGTACAAGAGGCAAACATCAGAAAGATCCAACTTCCAGTACTAAACTCGGGTTTTTCCTGGCCTAAACGGTTGTTCGAGTATGGACCCCAAGTAAGCCAAGCCCAGCCAGCCCCCATGAAAATCATATACCACTCAAATGCCCAACCCCATGTATGGGTCAAGTAATGAAATACTTCTTGAATCGCAACGTTCGCCGCATCTAAATCTCTTACGGTAAAGTAAGAAAGTAATACAACGGCGATTAATGAAGGAAAAAAGATAATCGGATCAATAGTGACCTTCCTCTTCCCTGCTTTGGCATCTACATCCATCGTTTTATTGTTCATATTAATACTTCTCCCTCTCTATTTTAGGAGGATAATAGTTAAAGTTTTAAACTGAGTATTTATCTAATTACTTTATTACTTAGAAATAGAAGTTAATAAAAACAAATATAACTAAGGAATTTAATCAATCACCAAACAACAAAATTAATTACTTATAAAACCAAAGGATATATAAACAATTAATAAACTAAAATAAGCCCGCTGATTTGCGTAAGAATCATGCCAGCCAAGATTTTGCTATACAGTGATCGTTATCACGTTCATTTGAAATAGGAATTTAATGAGATAAAAATGGCTATAACTGATTAATAAAAACTAAAAAACATATTCTAAAAAAATCCATGAAAGCCGATATAAAAAGGGTTGACCACCAAGTGAAAAAAGAAAGCGGAAAACGAAATAACCAATCAAAAACAGCAAGATACAGCCAAGCTAAATTGTTAACCGCTTCCGATAAATGATAGCGAAAAACCAATGGCAAAAATTTATAAAAAATCTAAAAACATAAAAATCTGTAATTCTAATAAGCGTATTAGAATTACTTAACAGGCCCTTTTAAGCTTTACTAATAAGCTTATTAGCTAACCTAAAAACCCCTATTAGCCTGACTAATAACGCTATTAAAAAACCTTAAAATCAGGTTTAAAAAGTATATTAGAGAAACTAATACAGCTGTTAGAAAGACTAACTTTCACCCGTCAATAAGTGTGACCGACATAACATTAGCTTTTTAATTTATCACCATATAATTGTTTCAACTTAGCGAGGTTGCTCAAAAGAAAAGTTTATAGAACTATTCTAAACAATTAATGATTTTATAAGTTATTAAATTAAAACCTATTTAAATAAACGCCATTACTAATAAACAGTGGTGGCGAATGAAATTCCTAATTTAGGTTTTAAAATACTTAGTATTTTAACGGGAGAAATAATGAAAATTATTACGTGTTACAAGTTAGTGCCTGAAGAGCAAGATATCACCGTAACTGCTGATGGTAGCTTAGATACCAACAAAGCTGCACCTAAAATTAACCCATTCGATCTCTGTGCAGTAGAAGCTGGCGTTCAACTCAAAGGTCTTATCGATGGCAGCACTATTACTGCTATGAGTGTTGGCGGTAAGGCACTAGAAAACCCTAAATCGCGTAAAGATATTCTTTCTCGCGGCCCCGACGAGCTAACTGTTGTTGTTGACGAAAAATTTGAACAATTATTACCACATCAAACTGCACGTGTATTGATGGCAGCAGCCCAGAAAAACGGATTTGACCTAATAATCTGTGGCGATGGCTCTGGCGATTTATATGCACAACAAGTGGGTTTGCAACTAGGCGAACTACTTGGCATTGCCAACATTAATGCTGTTAGTAAAATTGTTGCGGCTGAATCAGGAAAGATTACGGTTGAGCGTTCATTAGATGATGAAGTTGAAGTATTAGAAATTTCACTTCCGGCAGTTATCTCGGTATCAGCCGATATTAATGAGCCCACTATCCCTTCAATGAAAACGATTTTAGCGGCAGCTAAAAAGCCTGTAACAAGCCTAAGCGCGACAGATCTTGAACTAACAGAGTTTCCAGCATTAGTTGAACTCGTCTCTGTTATCGCGCCAAAACAAAAGGCTCGCCAAAATATTGTGATCGAAGGTGATGATGAGCAGCAGCTTGCCGAATTCGCAGAACACTTACGTAAAGCACTTAACTAATTAAGGATAAATGATGAGCAAACTATCTAATATCTGGGTATTTAGCGATATCGCTTCCCGTTTACCTGAAATGATCGCTGCGGGTGCAGCGTTAGGTGAAAAAGTATCAGCATTTATTATTGGTGCAGAATCTGAAATTACAGCCGCTTACGCACTAGGGGCTACTCATGTGTATTACTTAGGTGATAAAGATAGCCAAAAAATCACAGAAGACTACAGCCACACTATTGCGCAAGTGATAGCAGCAAATAGCGAAAATAGCTTAGTGCTACTTGCACCAACTAAACGTGGCAAAGCTCTTGCCAGCAAGTTAGGTGTCCAATTACAAGCTGGTGTTGTTAATGATGTTACCGAAATCAGCGTTGAAAATGGCATATGTGCAAAGCATATGGCATATGGCGGTTTAGCGATAGCGGAAGAAAAAATTAACAGCCAGGTAGCGATTATCACTTTAAGTAGCGGCGTATATGAGGCATTGCCAGCAGATGCTAGCCGCACAGGTGAAGCTGTTAATGTGACTTTTATGGAACCGACTACCCAAATTAAGTGTATTGAACGTCGAGCAAAACAAGGTGAGAGCGTTGACTTAGGTAAAGCGAAACGTGTTATCGGCGTTGGTAGCGGTATTGGTACTCAAGAAAATCTACACGTCGCTGGCGAATTAGCTACGCTAATGGGAGCTGAACTCGGCTGTTCTCGTCCAATAGCTGAAACTGAAAAGTGGATGGAACGTGAGCGTTACATTGGCGTATCAGGCGTAATGTTAAAACCTGAGATTTATTTAGCATTGGGCATTTCTGGTCAAATCCAACATATGGTTGGGGCACTCGGTTCTCAGACTATTTTAGCTGTTAACAAAGATAAGAATGCGCCGATTTTCCAATATGCGGATTACGGCATTGTTGGTGATATCAATAAAGTCATGCCAGCACTGATCAGCGCTTTAAAAGCTTAACTGAAACACAATTTATATTGTTATTTCAATCGCCTCTTCCTCATATGAGAGAGGCGACTAGCCAAATATATGTAGAGAGTGACGAGTATGTCAGAAGAATCATTTGACGCGATTATCGTAGGAGCAGGGCTTGCAGGCTGTGTTGCTGCATACGTTCTTGCGAAAGAAGGCGCAGACGTTCTAGTTATTGAACGCGGCAACTATGCTGGTAGCAAGAATATGACTGGTGGCCGTTTGTATAGCCACAGCTTAGAAAGAATCATCCCTGGTTTTGCTAAAGAAGCGCCAATAGAAAGAAAGGTAACTAAAGAAAAAGTCACCTTTCTAACCGACGATACAGGCGTCACTCTCGACTACCACAACGGCCGAGAACAAACTGCAATTGAAGAATCTTACACCTTGCTTAGAGGTGATTTCGACCAGTGGTTAATGGGCAAAGCTGAAGAAGTGGGCGCTCAGTTTATTAGTGGTATTCGGGTTGATGAAATCTTAACTCAGGACGGAAAAGTCATTGGCGTTAAAGCTGATGGTGATGAGCTAACGGCTAAATCCGTGATTCTAGCGGAAGGAGTTAACCCGGTTTTGGGTGAACAACTTGGCATGGTTAAGCGCGTTAAGTCTGATGCCATGGCTGTTGGAGCAAAAGAATTAATCGAACTACCGCAACAGGTAATTCAAGATCGTTTTAATCTTAATGATGACGAAGGTTGTGCATGGTTATTTGCAGGCTCACCCGCTAACGGTTTGATGGGGGGCGGCTTCATTTATACGAATAAAACGTCGGTTTCATTAGGTATCGTCTGTGGTTTACATGATATTGGCAGCTCAGATAAAACTGTACCGCAAATGCTTGAAGACTTTAAAAACCACGCCATGATTAAACCTCTCATAGAAGGCGGCAAGCTGATTGAATACTCAGGCCATGTTGTACCTGAAGCTGGTATTCATATGGTGCCAAAACTTGTTGATGACGGCGTATTAATTACCGGAGATGCTGCAGGTTTTTGCCTAAACATAGGCTACACAGTCCGCGGTATGGATCTGGCTATCGCCTCTGGTGAGGCCGCTGCAAAAGCAGTACTAGCAGCACGAGAGAAAAACGATTTTAGTGCACAAGGTTTATCTTCTTACCAAACATTATTAGAAGATAGCTTCATCATGAAGGATCTCAAGTTGTATAAAGAGTTGCCTAAATTCATGGAAAACCCGCGCATCTTCAATCAATACCCCAAGATGGTTGCTGATATTATGCAAAGCATGTTCACTGTGGATGGCAGCCCTTCGCAACCTATTAGAAAAACACTCATGAAGCACTGTAAAGAAGTCGGCTACATGAACTTAATCAAAGATGGCTTTAAAGGAGTGACTTCAATATGAGTAAACTAGTTAATGTCGATGTCAAACTTGGTGCCAATAAGTTCCATGTCGATGAAGGCCATGCACATATTATTTTAAAAGATAATCCAGATTTAAATGAATATCGAAAACTGGTTAATGCATGTCCAGCAGGGCTCTATAAATTAGAAGATGATGGAAGTATTCGATTTGACTCTGCTGGCTGTTTAGAATGTGGAACCTGTAAATTTCTTTGTGGTGAAACCATTTTAGAAAAGTGGGAATACCCAAGAGGAACGTTTGGTATCGAATATAGATACGGATAAAACCACACAATTCAATTAAATGTAATTTAGGGTTGGAATATATATTCCGACCCTTTAGTCGTGCACCAAAAATATATTTGTCGTCACTTCACAAATGCAAAACCTTTATTAAAAAATATAACAAAACACTATTCACATCACCGTTTTAATATTTTTACAGAGTAATATCTTCGCTGAGATTATAAAACATACAAATGGAGCTGGCACCTCCAAATAATAAATAAAATCATAATTTTAATTTGTAAATTATATTTGGTGGTAAGTCGCATGAAACCAAGAACTAACTTCGATGATATGGAGTTTACTCCGTTACACAGAAAAATAATGTTGTGGGGAAGTGGAGGCCCTTTTTTAGATGGCTATGTCTTGGTGATTATTGGCCTTGCCCTGCAACAACTCACCCCCGCATTAGAGCTTGATGCCCAATGGATTGGCTTAGTCGGAGCCGCTACGTTAGCGGGTCTATTTATCGGCACTGCACTTTTTGGCTATGTTGCTGATATTTTTGGTCGAAAATTAATGTTTATGATAGATATCATTGCTATCGCCGTGCTCTCTTTTGCCACAATGTTCATCTCTTCGCCTATTGAGCTTGTGGTCATGCGTTTTTTAATCGGTATTGTCATTGGAGCCGACTATCCTATTGCAACGTCAATGGTAGCGGAGTTTTCTCCGACTAAAAAACGTGCTTACACAATGGGCTTTATTGCCGCAATGTGGTACGTCGGCGCGACTGCTGCAAACATGGTTGGTTACCTTCTGTATGATGTAGAAGATGGTTGGCGCTGGATGTTTGGTAGCGCCATAATCCCTTGTTTGATAATACTTCTTGGTAGATTCCATTTGCCAGAGTCACCAAGATGGCTATTAAAAAAAGGACGTATTAAAGAATGTAAAGAAACAATGGAAAAGTACTTCGGTCCCAATGTTGATATTGCACATGAGTCTGCAGAGCAAACTAAATACAGTAAATTGTTTGAACCTGTGTATTTAAAAAGAATTCTATTTATCGGCTTCATTTGGACCTGCCAAGTTATTCCTATGTTTGCCATCTACACCTTTGGGCCGCAAATAATTGAACTCCTCGGTTTTACTGATGGAAAAGATGCTGCACTAGGTAATATTGTTATTAGCCTATTTTTTATGGCTGGCTGTATTCCTGCTATGTATTGGCTCAACTCTATTGGTCGTCGACCTTTATTGATCGGTAGCTTTGGCATAATGACTGCTTCGTTAGCTTTATTAGGCGTTGTTCCAGACCCGAGCATTTGGCTAATCATTGGTGCATTTGCGACCTATGCTTTCTTCTCTGGCGGGCCTGGCATACTACAATGGTTATATCCAAATGAACTTTTTCCAACAGAGATCCGCGCATCAGCAGTCGGGGCTGTCATGTCATTCAGCCGTATTGGCACCATAATTTCAACTTACGCATTACCTATTTTCATGGCCAATTATGGTATTTCTCCAACTTTATTAGTGGGTGCTGCTATCTCATTATTTGGTTTGATTATCTCAGTATTTATGGCTCCAGAAACTAAAGGATTAACGTTAGAAACAACCAGTTCTGCTGAATTTAAGAGCAAAAGGATTGCAACTAGCAACTAATAAAGGTTAAGGGCTTAGTTTAAATTAAGTAAACCAAGCCCTAACTGCTACTCCAGTTAATTATTAATTTATTTGCCAATAAATCATATTTAAAACTGAAGGAGTTCATATTATTTGAAAACAAAAAAGACAGCGTTATATAAATATTAATTAAGACAATAAACAAAAAATTTAACATGAATTTATAAGATATTGGGATAACATGATCATGAAATCAAATAAAGCTTTTTGCCTTTCTTTGGTTGCAAGTGCGCTAGCGCTTAGCAGCTTTAATACTATTGCAGCAGAACAAGAAGAAGATGGTATCAATATTCACGGTGGAGTACGTGTCAATTATGCCTATAAAGATTACAGCGAAAGCTCAAAGGATAAAGGCGGGGATGCTACTTTTGATATGCTTTCTTTACGCTTTGATGGTAAAAAAGGCAATTGGGGCTTGAAATCTGACTATCGCTTTACGGCTAATACAAACTACATCAAATACGGTTATGGTTTTTACGACTTCAACCCAGATTGGCAGTTACAATTTGGTATAAACAAGGTGCCGTTTGGTAACCTCGGATATATTTCAAATAGTTATTGGTTCGGCCTACCTTACTATCTAGGTTTCGAAGATGACCATGATATAGGTGTAAAGGCTGTTTACCAACATAACGGTTGGCAAACTGATATGGCGTTTTACAAAGGTGCAGAATACGGCCCTACAGAGAACAAACGCTATGCAGCAGATCTTTACAGCGGCACAATCAATGGTACTGAGTATCACAACGAAGAAACCAATCAAGTCAACTTACGCCAAACCTACACAATGGATTACCAAGGCGGCTCAACTACATTCGGTGCATCTGTTGAAGCAGGTCAGATTTATAACTCCGAAACGGGTAATAACGGTGACAGGTATGCCTTCGCAGCCCATTTAGATAGTACGTTTAAAGGCTGGAACTTACAGTTGCAAGCAATGCAATATGAATTTGATGCAGCTGATAGT
Source organism: Shewanella sp. 10N.261.52.F9 (assembly GCF_041471165.1). Taxonomy (NCBI): domain Bacteria; kingdom Pseudomonadati; phylum Pseudomonadota; class Gammaproteobacteria; order Alteromonadales; family Shewanellaceae; genus Shewanella; species Shewanella sp. 10N.261.52.F9. The sequence continues at coordinate 65,226 of NZ_JBFRNX010000002.1, read as the reverse complement.
GCTGATCATAATAAAATCGGTATTTCTGTCGTAAGTTGGCAGTTTGAAGTTGCATCTAAAGGCCAAGTTTACAGTGCCAACATAGCTAAAACACTGGCTACTGATTGGGGCAGCATCAAGTTTTATAATGACTTTGGCTTAATGACCCCAGATGTAGATGACGACAGCTACGATAATAGTATGCAAAACGTTTTAGGTGCCGCTATCAGTGCTGGCCCAACCTATACCCAAATTGACTTTATCATGGGTAAGAATATGACTTTCTCAACGGCTAACAACGACCATATCGGTCTGCCGGAAGTTGGCGACGATTGGGATAAACGCTTCAATGTCAGCGTTGCTTATTACTTCTAAAGAGTTCCACACTCTATTTGTGGCACTCACATTCTACAAGCCACTCGTAAAATGTTGATTTAACCACGTCACCCATAGCCTTCATTATTAATGAAGGCTTTTTTTACACATAATAAAAAAGCCAGCCCATCAATAAGCTAGCACTCTATCTTCTAAGTTAGTTACCAACACCACCATTGTTAACAGGGCCAGTTTCAGACGTTACTGCCGGCCACTGCTTAAACGTTGCAAGATGCTGTGCAACCGCAGCTTGTGCAGGACCAAACGCCCACATTTTTTGCCCCATCCATTTTAAATACATACCTGATTCTTCAGCCGCTCTTTCAAAAGGATCACGACGTAAATTAAATAATAACGGCGCATTTAGCTCTTCTTTAGGGCCACTCCAGCCTTGATTTTGTATTACAAAATGCGCTTTCCAATCACCTACCCTCACTGCTTGCAACTTATCTCGCTCGTAGTAAAAAATCTCTTTACGGCTTGAAGCGCCATTATCAGTCAGTAGTGACATTTGATTATAACCATCAAGGTGCGCCTTAAATCCTTTGTAACCCTTGAGCATTTGTTGTTTCAAATCATTAGGACCACCAGCAGCATTTACCAGCGTAGGCAATAAATCCATACCATCAAACATACCATTATTAACAACTCCAGCAGGGATCTTAGCAGGCCACTGGATCAAAAATGGGGCACGAACACCACCTTCCCAAGTTGTACCTTTTTCACCGTGGTAAGGCGTCATACCACCATCAGGCCAAGTCATAATTTCGGGACCATTATCTGCAGTAAAAATAATGATGGTATTGTCAGCAATACCTAACTCCTCAATCTTAGCAAGCATCTCACCAACATGGTCATCAAGATCTTTCATCACCACTTCTTGTAAACCCCAACCATTTTGGCCTAACATCTTTTCATACTTAGGCGATAAGTGAGTCCAAACGTGTCCGCGTGATGGGCAATACCAAGTAAAGAATGGTTTATCCTCTTTCACTGCTTTTTCAATAAAATTAATCGCGTGCTTATTCACTTCATCATCAAGTGTACGCATTCGTTCTATATGCAATGGGCCGTCATCAGTAATGATTTGGCCACCTTTGCCATCTGCTTTAGCATGAATCACATTACGTGGCGCAAATTGCTTAAATGCTTCATCTTTTGGCCAATCAGGATCTTCGGTATATTCCATCGCATTAAGATGATAGAGCCAACCCCAATACTCATCGAAGCCATGCATGGTAGGTAAAAAAGCATCCCTATCACCTAAGTGGTTTTTACCAAACTGCCCAGTAACGTAACCCTGTTCTTTTAGCAGTTCAGGTAATGTTGGCGTATTAGCATTTAAACCTACTGGTCCACCTGGCAAGCCAACAGAGTGCATACCGGTTCTTACTGGAAACTGCCCTGTTAAAAATGCTGAGCGTCCCGCAGTGCAAGAGGGTTGCGCATAGTAATCGGTGAGCAACATACCTTTTTCGGCAATGCTATCAATATTTGGAGTTTGGCTGCTCATCACCCCTCTGTGATAAGCGCTCAAATTTGAAATACCAATATCATCTGTAAAAATCACAAAAATATTTGGCTTGTTCTCAGCGGCAAAAGCTGCGGTAGATATAAATCCGTATAGGCAAATAACTAATATATACAAAATCCGTTTCATCTATTTATCCCTCTTTTTCAGTTTTTTTTATCATCGCAATACCCACAAGCCCAAAACCAACCTCTAGTAGTAAATAAACGACTAATAACCAATGCGGCCAACCGTCAAAAATAAGACTTAATGTTCGTCCAAACGCCAATCCAAACATAAATACAGTCAAGCTATAAAGGGCTGGTAATTGGTACTTTTTAATGAATGCCCCAAGCACCCAAAAAAGTACCAAAGCGAGATATAGGCCCATTACCGCTCTAAAAATATGCCTGCTGTTTATTGAACTAGCATCGATCTCAAAAAGATAGGCAAGTGAAGTGCTTGGTTGCAAACCATAACCTAAGGCAATTGGCGTTAAACCCACTGCCGCAACAAGCAAAAATTGTTGTTGGATCCGCATCGACTGTCCTTGTTAAATACGATTTGTATTTAAGGCTAGTCGACAAAGGTTAGTAATCAAGGAGGAACAATTAAATAATTACGTAAGAACAATAGCTAATGTTTAAAATCCTACTAGCAAAAGGCTTATCTAACAGTGGTATTTACCAAGTATATCTGCCACATAGTTAACCTCTACCGCACTTATCAAGAAAAATGCTACTATTGCCACGAATAACACTCAACCGCTACTGCGGTAAAAATCATTGTCAGTGAACTGTTTAATCAATATAGTTTCGCCCCTTTTCAAGTCTCACTTAAGGTCTGTTAGCCATGCCATTGCCAAAAGATGAACTCCCTATCGATAACAGCCAACATCTAAGCGATTCAGAATATGAAGCGCCTGAGTTAGCTATGGTAGAAGTGAGCCAATCGGTTGAGCAACTGACCAATGCTGAAGGTGACCAGCAAGCTGAGCTGTTCAATGACATGTTAGAAGAGTCAGAACCTGGAACAGTCGCGCTATTGCTAGAGTCATTACCGCTCGATGAGCGTTATGAGCGTTGGTCACAGGTTGATGCCGACGAACGTATTGCTGTACTCGATTTGATGCGTGCCGATCCACGTAACGGCATTCTAGATGAGATGCCTGAATCAGAACTCGACTTACTTTTCTCGCAAATTTCACCTGAAGACTTGATTGAGTGGAGTGACACTTTATCTGACGCGATGACCGAGCGTGCGCTGTCACAAATGGGCGAGCGCCAACGTCAGCACTATGATCGCTATGACCAATACTCTGAAAATGAAATTGGCCGTTATGCTGAGCATCAGTTTTTAGCACTAAACCTGACCTCAACCGTTTCTCAAGCGCAGCGCTTTTTCCGCCGAATCAAGCTCGACTGTAACGATCATGTATTTTTGCTCGATGATGATGACAAATACATTGGTAGCGTGCGCCGTCACGATGTATTTCGCGCCGCACCAGACGCAACTTTAGAAAGTTTATTATGGGAAGACAGTCGCTCAATTCTTGCAGACTCTAGCTTGATTGAAGCCGCTGAAGCGATTGAGCACAGTAACGAATTAGAAATCGCCGTTGTTGATACAAGCGGTATTATGATTGGCCGTATGACGCTGCGCACCGCCACGGCACTGGTGCGTGAACATTACGAAGCGCAGTTAATGGCAACCGCAGGTATGGACGAGGACGACGATTTGTTCGCGCCTATAACCGTAGGTGCTCGCCGCCGTGCAGTATGGCTGGGGATTAATTTACTCACAGCCTTTTTAGCATCTGCCACCATTGGCCTGTTTGAGAATGTATTAGAGAAAGTTGTCGCCCTAGCGGTATTGATGCCAATCGTCGCCTCAATGGGCGGTATCGCTGGTAGCCAGTCGTTAACTCTGATGATCCGCGGTATGGCCATGGGCCAGATCTCCTCGGGTAACTTCATGTCGTTGCTAAAGAACGAACTGGGTATTGGGATCTTAAATGGGGTGCTGTGGGCAACGGTGATTGGCTTAATTGCAGGCTACTGGTTTAACGACCCAATTATCGGCACTGTAATTGGCGCGGCCATTTTAATTAATATGGCGGTAGCGGCAATTGCGGGTGTGGTTGTACCGATGATTCTGCAAAAGATGAATCAAGACGCGGCGCTGTCCGGCTCCGTGATTTTAACTACGGTGACTGACGTAGTGGGCTTCTTCTGTTTCTTAGGTTTAGCTTCGGTACTGTACCTATACTAATTGCTGTTACTTACTGCTGTATTTTCCCTCGCGCAGAAACAACAAAGCCTAGCTAAATAGCTAGGCTTTTAACTATTAATGACAACCAATACCTCATCCACTCGCTCTTAAGTGAGTCAATCTACTAGGTTGCAACCTTTGGCTGGTTATCTTGCAGCGCTAACCTTACTGGTAGCCCTAGCTGAACTAAATGATTGAGAATATATCGGCCGCTCCAAGCCCAACCACTTAATGGAATGAGATTATTATCCACTCCAATTAGCTTTATATCACCGTCGATAGATAAACGTAGCGGAGCATTATCTTCGGCTCCAACTTGAACATCGGCGTGACTAATATAAGCGATTTCGGCACATGATATCTTTCTCGAATCATGGCCATTTATGCCGGGAGTTAGCAGCCAAGTTGCATCTTTAGTGATGCAAACGGACTTAAAGGTTCGAGACTTAACATCACTATAAAAGCTAAATATGTAGGCCAAACAAGGCAGGGCGAGCATGATAAACGCAATGACCATCATAAAGATCACGCCCCCATCTGACATTGACTCAGTCCTGTAAATAACATCACCGAACTTATTTCGATAGCGGCCAACAGGAAACATAAACTTAAACAGACCTGGCAGCCAAAAAACGTAAGCGTATAAACCAGTGAAGCTCAATAAAAATATCTTTACTCCATCACGCCACGACTGTTTAGTGATTGTGTGCCCCGTCATCATGGATAGGTGCTGATTGAGCTGCGCAATAACCGTTTTGGCATCATCGCCATCGAATGGGTTCTCTTCAAGAGAGATCGTGCCAACAAATACAAGCTCACGCTGCTTAGCTTCGCTTTGTTCCACTTCCTCACCAGCTAGCAGCGGGAACACTTCAACAGACTGTTTTACTAAATAGATATCAAACCTTTGCAGTAGCAAACAGTTAGACTGCTTGTTCTCCAGCAGCATATATTTCTCAGCCAAAGGTAAAACGAGCTCATCTTGCCGATGCAATCGTCTATAAACCAATACAGATAGACAGATTTGATAGGCCACAACACCAACCATTTGCATGGTGATATTCGCCAAAGCATAGAAGTTACTCGCTGCCGCAATCACAATGAAGCAACCAAACACCCATTTATCAAAGGCAGACATTCGCGCCGACTTTGATACCCGCAGTTCGTCATCTTGAAGGTAAATCTGCTGGCGTAACTTAGGTTTAAAAACAAAACTGACAATCACATAAAGAGTTGCGAAAATGGTTAGCACCAGCGAAATAGCCTGAGCATCATAAAAACACGCACCAATTAGAAAACCTAAGCCGATAGCTAAGGAGGCTTTTTGATACATACTTCGAATAAATGGAATTAATACTGTGTCTTGAATACTGACTGTTGCGCTCACTGTATCTCCATCGCTTTTCCGATTGGCGTTATGGCATCGATTAACTTATTCAAAAATGCTGACTCATCCTGCATAAAGCTATTTTTCTTATGCTCTACCAGCGTCACTTTCGGCAGTTTGGCCATTAAAATCAAATTCATTAGCTCTCGTTCTGGCGGATACTGATAATAAATCTTACCCATTACATAAGCATTATCACGCTGCCACTCAGCGAACGCTTTCGAAAAAACAGCACCGCTTGGCAAACTGATTTGTACAAATAACTCAGGCTCAACACATCGAGCGAAGTTATAAAGCCCGTGTAGTTCAAGTACAAAACATTTATCGAGTGCGCCATACATCCGGCTACGCGCAAAGCCAAGACTAGCTTGCTGCAGCTCCTCACTCGCGCGCTTACTATCACCTTGCATCAGCGCCACTAGAAAATTGATAACTGCAGCATCTAAGATTGGCAGCTTTTTTTTCAAAAATTTTTCAGCCAAAGCTAATGCTTCTGCTTGCTTAGCCTGATCTTGATAATACAGAGAGGTCATTAGATTCAGCGCTGGCGCGTTGTAGTAGGGGTACTTGCAAAATGGTAAGTCAGCAGGTGCAAATGTATGCATCACCTCAAAGTCATTACACGCAAAAGCAGCCATTATATTGTGATAAAAACTGCTGTGGTCAGTGCCACCAGCAGTGATGGCGCTCGATAATAGTCTTTGCCTTGTGGACTGAAAGATAACGTCATTAAGCATCTGGCAATCCTGAGTCTTGAACGCTTGATAACATCCAAATAGCTCAACCGGCTGAGTATCTTGTAGACATCTCGCTATCGCCTTTGGCAAGTCATCTCGATTTGCAAGTAACTTAACAGTGTCTTCTGGCTCAAGTTCAACGCTATATAATTGCTGCAACTCATCCCATGAACGGATGTAAGGGTATGTCTCAGCAAAACATTGCAGGCGATCTTCGGCAAGTTTGTTATAAAGGCTTAGATACTTTTGTGCATTTTCCATAATGATCTCAAGCAAGCATAAACTTATGTCGATGTAGCGGCGAAATCCGCAGGGACAAAAGCGATCCCACGAACACCGGCTTGCTCTAACGCTAGCTTGACTCGTTCGCTGACATAATAAACCTGTTTGTAATTCGATAAGGTGAAGCAGTCGTGAGCAATTATGCACTGCAAAAACTTCAGAGTATCGAGCTTTTCGCTCGACACCTTAGCATAGCCACCAATCACCTCTTTAAAGCGTTTGGCATTAGATGCTAAAGGGTCAAGTAGATCATAATCCGCGATACAATTCATAAAAGAATAACCGTTGCTAACAGTGTCACAATGCACTTCTACAGGCACAAACTGTATTCCGGTAAATCCGTTTATCTGGAAGATTCTTTGCACTTTTTCGCTAGCTAAAAAGCCAATACCGAGTTTTAAAAAGTCAGACATTGCCCGGCCTTCATAAAAGGCATCTAGGCTAACAACAGGCGGTGTAGCAAATGATTTAGGCTCTGTATGATAAAAGTTAAGCTGCTGAGGTTGATGCTCTGTGAAGCTCGCTTCATCAGGTTCAAATACTGCGGACAACAAATAATAATTCATAGGTAAACATACTCAGCAACAACGACCACAAAGCAGATGGTCTCTGATAATGCCATGTAAATCAATAGCATTTACTAATCAGTTCCGCGCTATCTTGCTATCGAATAATACCGAAAATTGCCTATTTCCTAGCGTTACTGGCGTTGTGAGTAACAAATATGAGGTAACAAAAAGCCCCTTACTATCGAGTTTAATAAGGGGCTATATAGCTGGTACTTGGCAGTTGCGACAAAATGCCAACACAATTAACTGTTTGTTATCTTACGAAGCCGTCATCGCCGCTTTTACGTATACATCGAAACGGTTTTTCTTAGTGGCAATCACCATGCTAGGTTTTACACCATCTAAGTCATCGGCATAATCAGGGCGCTTAACCACTACGCGCTTTGTGGCGAGTGCCATAGCCGGTGCTAATAAGCCATCAGCATCAAGATCGGCGCCAACTAATGACTGAAACACGCGCATCTCTTTTTTAACTAGTGCTGATTTTTCACGGTGCGGATACATAGGATCTAAATACACCACATCCACTTCAGTGTTTGTCGCCTGCGCTGCATCAGCTAATGAGTCAATACTAGAGCCGTGAAACAAGCTCATACGATCCTGCATCCAGCTACCAATTTCAGCGTCTTCATAAGCACGGCGTAAACCATCTTCTAACAGTGCAGCCACAATCGGATGACGCTCAACCATTAACACCTTGCAACCAAGGCTTGCTAATACAAAGGCGTCACGGCCAAGACCGGCAGTACCATCAACCACGGTAGGCATCACACCCTGCTTAAGACCTACGGCTTTTGCAATCGATTGACCACGACCACCACCAAACTTACGGCGATGCGCCACAGCGCCAGATACGAAATCAACCGAAATACCTTTCAGCTTTGGCTCATCACGCTTGATTAGCGTCAAGATATTATCTTCAAATACCAACTCAAACTCAGCGTCGGCATCATAAACCAGCCCCCAGCGCTCACAGGCTGATTCGATTGTAGGGTAATGTCGATTAAAGAAAATGCTGGTCACAATTAGGCTCTATGTTTGAGTGTTAACCTGCAGATAATACCACTCCTCGCTAAGAAACCATATCAACCGCCAGTGCCTGTTTTACATAAATTAGGCTTATTTCGGGCAATTTATCCCCTCAAAAAGCCTCAAAACAGCTCAAAGCAACTGAAATCTGCCTAAAAAACTTCAAGATAACTATAAGTAGGTAGATGTTCACATCCTAGTCGATCTGCTTAAGGCACACTTTTTCTGTCGTTGATAAATCAAACGGCTCTAAAAAGAAATAAGTAGGATAAAAATGATGATGAATCCAAAAACGTTTAATAAGAAGCTGTGCTACGCCACGTTTCTTGCTGCATGCTCAATCGGTATGACCGCATGTTCTGGTGATGACGGAAAAGACGGCGAAGATGGTCAGCCGGGCGGCAACACCAGCACTCAAGCCGAAGTATTAACGCTAACACTGACTAGCACCACAATTACCGATAACGTACTGAGTATCGACTTCAGCGCCGAGAACGAACTTGCTATTCCAGTAATAAAAATTGCTGCAATTAAAGTCAACGCAGCACAATTGTTGCCACAAATTGAAGGCGAGCGCTCACAATGGCAAAAGCTCGCAGGTGAAACCTGTTCGCCAGCTAAAGGCTGTGAAGGTACCTTAGTTGATAACATGGACGGTAGCTACCGCTACACCATGAATGCGCCACTTGCCATGAGCGATGTAAGTCATAACAGCGACTTTACCCAACGCGTCCTATTTAGCGTACTAGCAACTGACAATGTTCCAGCAACTGAAGTTATCTCAGACTTTAAAGTGGATGGTAGCGAAGTCACAGATAACCGCGGCATTATCGACGGTAGCTCATGTTTGAGCTGTCACGATGATATCGCGTCGATTAAGCACGGCGGCGCTAACATTGAAAACTGTGCAAGTTGCCACACCAGCAACAATATGGATAACCCAGAGATGGTTTGGCCGGTACTGGCTCACACCGCGCATATTGGTATAACACCTCAGGCGCTAGGCAATTGTGCAAGCTGTCATAGCAAAGAGGTCAGCGAATCAGAGCTTCAAGCGACCAACTGGAACCTAGTACCAACGCGTGAAACCTGTTCTAGCTGTCATGACATGACAACTAACCCTGTTTACGATCACAGCACCCAACCTGATAATGGCAACTGCTTGACCTGTCACTCGCCAGAAAATACCTACGAGGTACATTTAAGTAAGTCAGAAAACGCGGTAGCAGAAGATCAGCGAAATATTGTTAATATCAGCTTAGAAAAAGCCAAGCTGGTTGAACAAGATGGTGAGCATTACGCTGAAATCAGCTTTGCGCTGCTTGACCGCCAAGGCGAACGCATTAGCGTTGCTAACAACAATCCTGCCGATGCCGATTGGATTAAGAACCTGCAGCTATATGTTAACTGGGGCACCTCAGTCGACTTTACCACCAGCCGTGGTTACAGCATTTTTGTTAAGAGTAACAAGAAAGACATTACCCAAGACGGCAGTGGTAACACACCCGCTGGCGAGCGTGAGCGTACACCGCTACATGGCTCACAAGACAATGTGTTTACTTACTTAATGGGCCCAATTGTTACTCAAGACGCCATCTCAGGCGACTTAATTGATGATGCAGGCTTTATCACTAACCGCTTTATTTACTGCTTCGATAGCGCACAAAACCTAGTGAGCTGTGACCAAGCAGGCCACACTAAAAACGCTGAAGCGAACAAGCGTTGGTTCTTCGATAAAGATGGCCTAACTGACGCACCAGAAGCCAAACGCCCGGTAATTGTTAGCAACAAAACTTGTGGTACTTGCCATGGTTACGATGAGTTTAACGACAACACCGAGCTTGCTTGCCGTAGCTGTCACAGCCGCAAAACGGAGATCAACAAAGAACTAGCCGATACGACTTGCTTCTCAGGTCACGATCACGATGAGTTAGGCGAGCATATTCGTCCGTTTGAAGAGCGCGCTATGATGCCAGGTGGTAAGCCAGGTTTCTTAAGCTCTACAGCTGATATCGTTGACCCATGCTTAGCGTGCCATAACCCGAACACGCCGCCGACTCAGGCGATTCGTGAAATGCACACTAAACCAAGCGATTGGGATTATGTTGAGCAGTTAACCGTGAGCCACCCTGATCACAAAGTATGGATGCACTCACTACATACCAATCAACGAGCGACTCAAGATCGTGACAACGGCGTGCGTAATATCGAGTTCCCAGCAGATAAAGCTAACTGTTACCGCTGCCACGAAGGCGACACCTTTGGCGTTGACCGTCTAACGGCTGTGGGTCGTCCATTAGCACTAGACTTGGACTACGATCCAGATTCACGTGCTCACCCAGCAACCGATATCACGGTTGATGCTTACACCTCCCCCGTTTCAGCGACGTGTTACGCGTGTCATGCCAAACAAGAAGACGCTAACGGTAAGATGGTGATCAACAAAGCCGTACGTGCTCATATGGAGCAAAACGGTGGTCGATTCGGCGTTGCCGCAAACGAGCTGCAAGTTGAAGCGTGCGCCGTTTGTCACTCGCTAGACAACCTTAAACAGGTGCACAACCTTTAAGGTTAAACCCAAAAAGTAATTGATGTCCCTGCAAAAGATATCAAGCAGCCCAGCACTTTGTGTTGGGCTGCAACTTTTTAAATGTTCGACAAATATTATTGAGCCAGTCAGCAACCTTTGCATAAAGCTGGAACTGGATCAAAGTTTACGGGCTTCAATTTCCACCGTAATAAAGGTCAGAATATACTGAATTAGATATCTGTTTTATTAGAGAATACCTGTGCAACTAACGTCAACGCTAAGCTTAAACGTGGTTCAGCAACATCTAGTTGATGCTGAAGACTCGTCACGTATCGAACTCAGCTTCGCCGAGACCGCAGTGCTACAGTTGATGCTCAAGCATCAAGGTACTCTAATTACTCGCGAAGCCTTACTAGAAGCGGGATGGCAAGACAGAGTGGTGTCTGCATCATCACTGCAACAGTGTATTAGTGTGCTTAGGAAAAAGCTGGCTAACTACCCTGAAGTTGAATTTAAAACCATTCCTAGGCATGGTTATGTGTTGCATATCGCGGCTCAAAGCAATCACCACTACCGCTTAAAAAAGCCCAAGGCTGCGTTACTGTTTGCCGGTGCGGTTATCGTCTCAGTTATCTTGCTCGGTTACGCTTATCTTAACCACCATCAAGCGCCTTATAACGAAAGCCTAGTAAACAGTAAGCTAAGCAGTATTGCCGGTAATATTCGCGTTTTCACTGCCGTTAAGCAGCCACAATTATCCGCCGACAGCACCAACAAGCGCTTAAAAAACCAAATCAATGACGAGCCTAATTGGCAAGCCCCTTTTAGTAGCTTTACCAGTTTTGCACTCCTCAGCGACAAGATGGACAGCTTTGCCATTTGTCCTGACTATCAACAAAATCAATGCAGTGGCAAACAACTAATTAATATCAGTAGCGAAACCGATCACGGTAGCCAACTAGAGTTATCTGACTTTTTAACCACTAAGATCAGGATGGAGCAGAAGACCTATAACAAGTTGGATTTGCCGGAGCTTAAGAAGCATCAAGGGGATTTAAAAGAGCAGATCTATCATGGCGATCTTTACTTCGCTATTGACGATCATCGCCTTGTTCGCAGCGACATTCGTATTTCATTAGTCGATCTCGCACCTGATAACGGTATCTTTTACTTCGCCGCCTGTATCACTGACGAAGACTGTTACACCACACCGATCCGTTACGAAATTCGCGGTCATTTCAAACGTAAGACTGAGAAATGGCAACAACGTACTGTCGAACGTTTTGATATCGAGGTTGGTAAAACCACCCTATCGTCACCCAATGCACTGTCTGATACCGCGCAAACTATTTACCTTGCCCTAAGGAAACAGCACTTAACGCAAGAGCAATTAAGTTTCTACCGCATCTACCAAGACGATGGCACTGCGATATGGCAACTGCCACTAGTGAGTGACAATATTATGTGGATGCAGCGCCAAACGCTTAAGTTGTGATCGACTATTTGAGCCAATCAGCTGTCAAATAGCCTCTATTGGCCGCAATCTGAACGGTCGGGGACTACTGAATTCTGCACATCTGTGCGGTTTGGGTATATAATCAGCGCTCTGTTCATCTTTGGTTTATACGCAATGTTAAGTTATCGTCACGGCTACCACGCAGGCAATTATGCCGATGTTCTCAAGCACGCTATTTTGCTACAAGTGCTTAAACTCATGCACAAAAAAGATAAGCCTATGGCTTATATCGACACCCATGCAGGCGCTGGCGGTTACGCATTAACTGATGAGTTTTCAAAGAAAACCGGTGAATATCTAGATGGTGTTGCCAGACTGTGGGAAAGAACCGACTTACCAGAGTCTTTAGTGCAATACATCGAAGATGTAAAACACTTCAACCAAGGTAAAGCGGAGTTAGAGTTCTACCCAGGTTCACCTGCTTTTGTTGACATGAACATGCGTGAAAAAGACCGCATGGTACTGCACGAACTGCACAGTACTGACTTCTTAACCCTGGATGAGCAATTTAGCGGTGATCGCGCTGTACGCGTTATCAAAGGCGATGGCCTTAAAGGCCTGATTGCTGCAGTACCGCCACTTGAGCGTCGCGGCGTCATTTTGATTGACCCAAGTTACGAAATCAAAACCGACTACCAAGATGTGGCTAAAGCCATTATTAAAGCCCACAAACGCTTTTCTACCGGTGTGTTTATGTTGTGGTATCCGGTTGTAGATCGCGATCAAACCGAAGGCATGCTGAAGCTATTAGCTGAAAGCGGCATTAAAAACCAATTACGTATCGAGCAAGCGATTAAGCCTGATAGTAATGAGTTTGGCATGACAGCAGCTGGTCTGTGGATCATTAACCCACCTTGGCAGCTAGATACTACCGCTAAAGAGATGCTGGATTACTTAGAGCGTCGCATTGGTCATAACGGCGGTAAGACAACGGTTAAGCAAGAAGTGCCGGAATAAAAGATAGAGCCTAGGAAAGCAAAGAAAGGTCCTAGGTCCTAGGAAAAACTACAATCAAAAGATTACAGCTGCCATGAGTCAGCTTAGGCCTTTGCTTTTAGCTTTTCCTAGTAGCCAACTTGTTGGCGTCCTCGTAGGTGCGTAGCACCATCCTAGCAGTGAGCCTGCGAGCGTCCTAGTACCTGATGCCTATAAACACTCTTCGTCATCGTTAGCTTGCCGACTAAACACGCCGAAAATGGCATTGATGATCCCAACCTCAGTATCTCTATTATTCGCTGATGATTCCGAACTGCCGCCAATCACTTGCCGCTGCTCTCTTTGCTCCGCATTGCTATGTGCGCCACTGACAAAGTCACAGCCAGCATTAGTCATTGAGTTTGATGAACACCCTGTTATTGCTGTGCTGATCAACAATATAATCACAGTCCTTTGTACTAGCTCTTTCATAAGCTTTTGCATAAATCCTTGCTCTAATTATTCAAAAAACGACTCAATCAGGTCGCTTTAAAATGCGCCTGCAGCGCCGGGGAAAACTACCGGACTTGCATTGCCATTGGCACTCACACTGGCAACCCCATATAGGTAGTTATCGATCACCATATTATTCAAGGTGAATGACTCGACCTTACCAACATAGCGGCGATGGGTCCATTCAGGCTCTGCAGTTAAGCGCCAAAAGACACGGTAACCCACTATGTCTTGCGCATCACTTGGCTGCCAACTTAATGTAGTATTAGCAGAGACTTTACCCGCTATGGTCACTTCAGTTGGCGGCGCTGGCGCCCACGCCATAGAGGCTAAACTAATCGCATTAAGGGCGGTCAGTTTGGCGTTAAAATCAAAATCGACCCCCTCAATCACATCACCATAAGCAATGCCGTTTTCTACACGGATATCCTGATGCTGCCGATCGTAATGTTCATTGGTTTCCATAATCCGTACCGCTGGAAACCCAGCTTTATTAAACGGTAAATGGTGGCCACCACGGCCAAATCTATCTAAACGGTATACCAACATAACATCGAGATTTGTCATGTATTGATCAGCTAACGTTTTAATCTTACGAGCGAGATTTCGCGATGCAGAATCGTTCTCGCCACCACTAAAGTAACGTTCTTTAGCTTCATCAGGTGTTTCGGCAATGCGCACTCCCTCTGAAAACACTCGCACTGAACGATTGTCGATAACGCCATTAATTCCGGCAATATTACCTATCATGTCGTTATTAAGAACCGCTTCAACTCGCCAGTCGTTATCTTTAGCATACTGTGCTAGCGTCGCACCGCCATATAAGCCCTGCTCTTCACCAGATAACGCAGCATAAACAATGGTGCCTGCAAATTGATACTGCGATAGCACCCGCGCCGCTTCTATCGCACCCGCAACCCCAGAAGCGTTATCATTAGCACCGGGAGAAATGGATTTAGCGTTCATCACATCAGTCACACGTGAGTCAATGTCACCACTCATCATCACCACGCGTTTTGGGTCAAGCATGCCGCGTTGAATGGCAATAACATTAACCACTTCAGTGGGATTAGGGATACGTTTCCCCGTCACGGTATCACTTAAACTTATCACCTCTAAACAGCCACCGCAGTCTTTAGATATTTGCTCAAATTCAGCATGGATCCAACGCCTTGCCGCGCCAATACCTTGCGTGTCAGACTCGGTTTCAGACAAAGTATGTCGCGTGCCAAAGCTCACCAGTTTAGCCACATCTTTATGCAAACGACTCGCCGAGGCCGCGTTAGCGATATCGTATAAACGCATGTCTTCCATCGAAGGAGCTGCTGAACTTGATGTTCCTTGCTTAGCAATTGCGACTGCAGGCAATAAAAGAGATAACATTGCCACGCTTGATAGCACGCGGCTGTTTATAGAGGAAGTAGGTAGCATAATAGGCGCATTCTTTGTTGTTATTTTAAACAACACAGTAGCAAAATCCTGCAGCTAAACCAGAGCCAAGCAGTAAAGAATTGTTAATAGGTATGTCTGCTAGCTATCACGATATGTCGCTAGTGCAACACCGAATGCAACTCATCAAACAACCAATGCATTACCGGGCCTATTTGTTTATCGCGGCGATTGACTACGCCCATTTCCACCAGCAATGGTTCAGTTATATATTCAGTTGAAAGCTCGCTAAGATCTTCAATATACCAGTCTGATTTAGCTACATGCTCAGGCACCAACGCCCAGCCGACGCCCTGCAATACCAGAGCAACTATGTAATAGTAGCTATCGATATACCAATAATTTGCCGACAAAGGCGGGATTTGCGATTGCCCAGTAATATCGCAAATAGCCAGCTGCCGATATTGCATGAGTTGTTCTAATGTCGGCGCGAGGCTGGCTGCTAGCGGGTGAGATGGCGCAACCACTAAGCTCTGTTTAAACTGGCCTATCGACATAAAGTCGAGTGAATCAGGTAGCATGGTCGACGAGTGAAACATAATGCCGATATCAGCACGTTTTGCATCAACCCATGCAGCGATGTCCTCTTGCGATCCATTAATAATCGTCAATTTAAGCAGTGGGAATTGCGTCGATATTCGCTGAAACAAGGCTTCAAATGCGGTCACAGGAACGGCTTCATCCATAGCAACCGTTAGGGTGATTTCCTCACCAGATGTCACCGTCATTGCGCGGGCATTTAAGCGTTGGCATTGAGCGAGTACTGACTGCGCTTCAATATACATCTCTTCACCAAGTGTCGTAAGCACTGGCAGTCTAGCGCTGCGGTCAAATAACTCAAAGCCTAACCCCGCCTCTAAGTTACTAATTGCCGTACTAATACGCGACTGCGCTTTGCCCATTTTGCGCGCGGCAGCGGAAAATGAGCCGAGCTTTACCGAGTTTACAAATGCATTAAGCTCATCAATCGTCCAGTTCATCGCCTACTCACCTATAATAAAAACAGATAGTAACTAACTTTATTCAATCTCAAATACAGAGTAACTTGCCGAGCTTTATTGTTCAATATTGATATTCCCATGTTAGAAGCAAGCATCGAAAACACCCAAGCTCAGTCCATTAGCCGCACATTTTGGCGTTACACCTTGCCAGCGATTGCCGCCATGCTAGTTAACGGTTTATACCAAATCGTTGACGGTATTTTTATTGGCCATTACATAGGTTTTGAAGGACTAGCGGCTATCAATATGGCTTGGCCAGTGATCTACTTTATGGTGGGTTTTGGCATCATGGTGGGCATGGGTAGCGGTAGCTTACTGTCGATTCAACGCGGTAAGGGTGACACACGCGCAGCACCAACTATTTTGACTAGCAGCTTAATACTTATGCTTGGTTTAGCTGCCATATCGACTACAATTTTAGCCGTCTTTAGCGATTTCTTCCTTGAAGCTCAAGGCGGTGCTGGCAATACCTTAGTCATGGCGCAGGAATATATTAGCGTATTCACTTGGGGCGCAGTGATTACGGTTATCGCCTCAGCCTTGCCACTACTCATCCGTAATGATGAAAGCCCTAACTTCGCCACCGGCTTAATGGTGTTAGGTGCGTTTATCAATATCGCTCTCGACTATCTATTGATAGGCGTATTCGACTTTGGTTTATTGGGCGCATCAATAGCGACCATTAGTGCCCAAGTCGTAGTTTGTATCTTAGGCCTGATCTATTTTTGCTCAGCTAAAAGCAGCATTAACTGGTCGAGCACATTTAGCTGGTTTAACGCTCCCTTTGCCAAGCAAATCGTACTATTAGGATCTTCAAGCCTATTTATGTACTTGTACACTAGCTTTGTATTCGCGTTGCATAACCGCTTATTCACTGAATATGGCACGCCACTGACAGTTGGTGCTTTTGCCATTGTTGGTTACTTGATGGTGTTGTATTACTTAGTGGCAGAAGGTATCGCTGAGGGTATGCAGCCGCCCGTGAGTTATTACTACGGTGCCGAGCAGCATGAAAATATTAACAAGATGCTTAAGCTATCTGTAAAGGTAACCTTAATTGCCGGTACTAGCTGGGTGCTACTGCTCAACTTATTGCCAGAAACCATGGTTGGACTGTTTAACAATGATGACCCTTTACTTATAACCACTGCGATTGATGGCATTAAGATGCACCTGTTTGCTATGCCGCTAGATGGTTTTATCGCACTTTCGTCCATCTACTTTATGGCAACCAACCAAGGGGTGAAAGCACTGGTTATTGCCTGTGGCAATATGCTAATCCAGCTTCCATTTCTAATGATATTACCTAAGTTTTTAGGGGTAAATGGCGTGTGGATGGCGATGCCTTTATCTAACATCGCTTTATGTTTAATTGTAGTGCCAATGGTGTGGTTAGATATCCGCTCGCGCGCTAAGCAAGCGCATACTTTGCCGCTAAACCAAGTCGCAGTAGCGTAACACTAGGCACTTCGATAACGTTTAAGCAGTATTTGCACTCGCTCTACATATGCTTGAGTTTCTGGGTAGGGTGGTATGCCTTTATACTGCTCAACCCTAGAGGCTCCAGCGTTGTATGCTGCGCAAGCTAAAGCAATATCGCCATCAAATCTATCCAGTAAGTTGGCTAAATAACGGCTACCAGCAAGGATATTCTCCGCTGGATGAAAGGCATCATTTACGCCGAGCTCTTTAGCCGTTTCAGGCATTAACTGCATCAAGCCTTGTGCACCAACTTTTGATAAAGCTGCGGGCTTAAAGGCCGATTCTGCGTGGATAACGGCACGAATTAATGCCGGATCAAGTTGATACCGTTTGGCCGCAATGGCAATCTGCTGCTGATAAAGAGTGGTAAATAACGGTATAGAGAACCAATTTACATTGGATTTTGGCGAGCAAGCATAGCAATCGAACAACAATACTTGATAATGACCTTCCTCTGGCGCTCTATCAGAAAAAGCCAACCCGCCGTCTGCAGTGCGATAGTGGTAAACTTTATCGCCTTGCTTAGTTTCTTGACTCACATTAGCACTTACCGCTGCTTTACTTGATTCAGACGCTTTACCTAAAACGCTTTTATCTGAAGGCTTAGCAACAAAGTGCGGTTTACTGACCTCAGCGATGACATTTGCCGATAACAATAGTAATCCAACCAAGTATCCTTGTTTAATCATAAACCTGTCGCCCGTTCCAATTGCAACACATCAACTATAGCGAATAACTGCTTCATCTCTTTATTAATCTGACTAAATTCGTATTGAAATGTCGCGGGCTTAAATATAGAGGCCATCTCAAAACGATCACCCTTACTCCCCAACATAATCAGTAGCTGATTACGGTAAAAAGCGCATTGAATTTTATTGCCAAAACTAGCCGATAGTGCCTGTAAGCGCTGCATAAAACTCACAGTAAGCAGATAGCGCGCCTCAATTTGATCAGTAGAAAACACATCAAATAGCTTTTCAAAAACCGGATCTTCTAGCCTAACTCGCTCCAAGCCTTTAAATGAATCCGATAGGAAATTAACTAAACTACCACGGGTTTTAACCACCACAGTGTGTCCCCGAAAATCTTTATGACTACTGAGCTCTATCATGACGCCTTTAAATACACTCACCGTATCGGTGGATTTATCACGCCTAATTTGTTTAGTCAGGTGTAATTCATTTAAGGCTATCTCAACTCCGTTATAGGTACCTTGTACATAGTCAAAAAAGTTCGCGTCTTCATAATAGGGTAATAACTTTGAAGCCTTTAGCGCAGACAGGCTCATTTTATGATCGACGCTGAAAATAAAGTCTTGACCGAAGTACTTAAAAATCAGTGGGTAAATCTTGAGTTTTACGTCTTTTTTATAATGTTTTATTGGGTTGTAGAGCCACCATACAAGCGGTAAAGCCAATACAACGAAGCCGATAAAATAAACCATCAATGGCTCAGATAAGTGCATATATGGCATAAACATAAACGCCAAAATAACAATACCAAGGTAGATAGCAGCGCAAAGGTACAAACGCTGACGACAAGCCTTTAAACTCGCGACACGAGCATTTTCAAACTTACTGGTCAGCGGCTCTAAATGCTGCTGATAATATTGTTTGAATTGCGCAATTTCAGCAGGATCAGCCACTAGATTATTACTATTACGAATAGCCCTAATTGGCGCACCGAACACAAAGGAAAGCAGATGCATAATGTCTATAACCCCTAAGAATTAACACCTTCAAACGGCCAAAAATTAAATAAGTGTTAGCGGTTATTAATCATTACTTTAGGAAGTCAGCCGCATCTACAGGGGCTTTTGCTGCTTCATCAGCCTCATAGAAAGGCATCACTTTTACATTAGCCATCTTAGCAATAATCGAACCAGGGAAAATTTCTACCGCAGTATTAAGTTCAGATACAGCGGAGTTATAAAAGCGTCGAGCTGCAGATAATTGCGCTTCAACTTCATTGTAAGTCTGCATTGCTTGCAGCATGGTATTGTCAGATTTGAGTTCGGGGTAATTTTCTACCGACACCATCAGCTGTGACACCTTTTGGTTGAGCTTTTCAGAAACCTCAAGATGACTTTTTACCGAACGGGGATCGCTTTCATTATATCCCTTGGTAGCAAGGGCTCTTAACTCAGTGATTTCTGTCAGTAAGGACTTTTCATGGTCCATATACTTTTGAGCAATTTTAAGAATATTAGGCACTAAGTTGGAGCGCTTTTTTAGCTGTACATCAATGCCCGATAGAGCCTCACGCCCCGTATTGCGCTTTTTAATTAAACTCACATACCACAGGTAACCGATAATCACGGCAAGGCCTAAGCCTAATAATATCCCTTCCATTTGTACTTCCTGTCTGTTCTTTTTTTATTTATATAGTTTGGAGCGAATCCATGGTTGTAGGATTGAAACTGTCAAATACCTTCTACTTGCCGCCAATACTGTTACTGATTTAAGCCATGAAATCCAGTATCTAACATATCAGCCAACCCGACTTTTAGCGGTATTTTTTAACCTGGTAAACACAAAACTCATTTAAATAGCCTAGAAAAATGCAGGAAGAAGTCAGACTTTTCTGACTTTAGCCATTGATTTAACCTAAGCAATTGAAAGTCAACCAAGGTGTACACCATTTGCACTAGCTGTTTAATAAAAACGTTAAAAATCAACGATAAAACATCATCACCAAGTAGTGTTTTTTTATACAACTAAATAGTTATCTCTTCGGTTTTCTCACTTTATCCTACTAAATACACAAACTAATTGGCACTTTTATTTAACTTTATTACTACTTCTTTGTTTGCATCTATTTGCTACCCAAGCTCGCTTCCAAAAAAACATCACAATCATTTTATCTTGCTAAGTTGTTGATACTTTATTCAGTGTTAGTACAGCTTGCCTTAGCTATATTAATCACATCCCCAACGGACATGTAATTCATATATCCCCTTTGGACTCATTCAAAAATGAGTCCTTTTTTTTGTCTAAAAAACAATAAACCAGATAGAAAAACAAAAGGCTTAAGCTGTATTTATTTATAAAGATAAGCAAGATTAACAAGGGTTAATCTTGCTCATTTCGTCCATTCAGCTTTGATACAGCTAACCCTAGCTATAGTAATTCCACTCCCAACGGAAACAGCGAATCATCCCTTTTGGACTCATTCAATATGAGTCCTTTTTTTTAGCCAAAAATTATCTCCGCTCACTAAGAAAAAAAGCCACAAAGTAGCAGTAAAACCGTACCTATTCAGGTAATGCCAACCCATAGTAAAAACCATAAAACCAACCGATTTAAGGTTTAATTAATTATATCTCGCCATCATGCCACATTGGCTTAACAAGAAGTCCTTATTAGTAGCTACTCTTGCCGCACATAAGTAGAATAAAAATAACAAAATAATAATTATTAAAGGAAGACCCTATGAGCTCCAATAATGGCGACAGCCTGCCTTTGCCAGGTGATGTCCCTTCCGATCCTAATAATCAGCCGAGTGGTTGGTTTGTCCGCTTCCTTAATGTAGTTGAACGCCTAGGTAACTTGCTGCCTCACCCTATTACTCTTTTTGCCATGTTCTGCGCTGCAGTTGTAGTGATTAGCGGAATCGCTGGTTACTTTGAATTAACCGTTGTCGATCCACGCCCAGAAGGTGCATCAGGCCGCAGTGCCGACGGACTTATTCACGTTGTCAGTTTAATGAATGCTGAAGGTTTGCGGATGATAGTCTCCAATTTGGTGACTAACTTTACCGGCTTCACTCCTCTTGGAACCGTACTTGTAGCCTTGTTAGGTGTAGGCATTGCCGATCGCTCAGGCTTATTGTCTGCTGCAATGCGTTTGCTGGTAATGGGCGCATCTAAGCGCTTAGTCACACTCACCTTGGTGTTTGCTGGTATCGTGTCGAACACAGCATCAGAGCTAGGCTATGTGGTATTGATTCCAATGGCGGCGATGATTTTTCACTCTTTAGGGCGTCATCCACTTGCAGGCCTTGCGGCGGCATTTGCCGGCGTATCGGGCGGTTACAGTGCTAACTTACTGCTGGGCACTGTCGATCCCTTACTATCAGGGATCACCGAAGCAGCAGCGCAAATGATCGATCCAGACTACCTAGTTGGCCCTGAAGTAAACTGGTACTTTATGTTTGTCTCAACCTTCTTAATCACCTTCTTAGGTGCATTCGTTACCGAGAAAATTGTTGAGCCCAAACTAGGTAAATACGATGCTAGCGAAGCAGCGATTGACCTTAGCGAACAGAAGATGGATACAGTAAGTGCCCTTGAGAAAAAAGGCCTTAAAATCGCCGGTTTAACTGTACTTGTGATGTCAGCAATTCTGGCGCTAACCATTATTCCAGAAGGTGCACCACTTCGAAATCAAGAAACCGGTTTAGTTGCCGGCTCGCCTTTCCTTAAAGGAATTGTAGCGTTTATTTTTGTGTGTTTTGCCATTCCAGGCTTAGTCTATGGCCGTGTTGTAGGCAGTATGAAGCGCGATATTGATGTCATTAATGCTATGTCTAGCAGTATGAGTAGCATGGGCATGTATATCGTTTTAGTGTTCTTTGCGTCGCAGTTTGTGGCTTTCTTTAAGTGGACTAACTTAGGTGCTGTGTTGGCTGTATCTGGCGCAGACGCACTAAATGCTGTTGGCCTTACAGGCCCACTGGTATTCGTGTTGTTTATTATGATGTGTGGCTTTATCAACTTAATGCTAGGTAGTGCTTCAGCCCAGTGGGCAGTAACCGCACCTATCTTCGTGCCTATGTTGATGCTAGTGGGTTACGCGCCGGAAACGATTCAGGCTGCTTACCGAATTGGTGACTCAGTAACCAACCTCATCACTCCGATGATGAGTTACTTTGGATTAATTTTGGCCGTTGCTTCGCAGTACAAAAAGAACCTAGGTATTGGTACGCTAGTTGCTACCATGCTGCCTTATTCAATCGTATTCTTTATCGGTTGGACCTGCTTCTTCTTTATCTGGGTATTCGTGATTGGCCTACCAGTTGGCCCAGGTGCAGCGACTTATTACACGCCTTAAAGGTTGAGCTTTATTGCAATAGAAAAAAGGCTTAGCAATTTATTTGCTAAGCCTTTTTAGTCTTATCTCACACTCGCTCTACGAGTTAGCGACTATAATTAGCAAAATCCACACCGAACAAGGTCGTATTAACCGCCTTGTTACTATTGTCTGTAGAGCTAACCCTCGCTTATGAAACTATTTATTGCTTCTGATCTGCATGGATCATTAACAGCAACCCAAGCTATGTTGGCACGCTTTGAAGAGTCAGGTGCAAATCACCTTATCCTCTTAGGCGACTTGCTCAACCATGGCCCACGCAATGCCATCCCTGACGGCTATAATCCGGTGGCGACAGCTGAGGCATTAAATGCCTACAGTGGCAAAATCATTGCCGTACGCGGTAACTGTGACAGCGAAGTCGACCAAGCATTACTGCAGTTTCCGATCACAGCCAGCTACGCTCACGTATTACTAGCACAAATGCGTTTATTCTTAACTCATGGCCATATTTACAACCCAGACAACCTGCCGCCACTGCAAAGCGGTGACGCCTTACTTTATGGTCATAGCCATATTCCTGTTGCTGAGTATCGCGATGATATTTTGTTATTCAATCCAGGCTCAACCACTATTCCGCGCAACAATGGCCTTGCTGCATATGGCTTAATAACAGCAACAGAATGTCAGGTACGCACATTAGACAACGACGCTCTATTACTAAGCTGTCCGATACGTCTTAAAAGATAGGTCCTAGGACCTAGGCAAAGCAACAATCAAAAGATTACAGCCGCCATAAGCCAGCTTAAGCCTTTGCTTTTGGCTTTTCCTAGCAGTGAGCCTGCGAAAGGATTAGAAGATAGATCCTAGGCCCGAGGTTCTAGGACCTAGGAAAGCAACAACCAAAAGATTCCAAGCACTATGAGTAGGCTTTAGCTGTTAAGCTGTTAGCTTTTCCTCGCAGGTGCGTAGCACCGTCCTAGCTCCTATCTTTTAATAACAAAAAGCCCAGCATTTGCTGGGCTTTTTAGTGTTAGCGAGTGAACTCTGTAACCTTTAGGTTATTTGTTCGCTTTAGCGGCTTTAGCTTCAGCCTTTGCTGCTTTCGCTGCATCTCGTTCGCGCTTACTGAACATACGCTCAACAATGACGAAGAAGATTGGGATAAAGAAGATCCCCATAAAGGTCGAGCTCATCATACCGCCAAGTACCGCAGTACCGATGGCGTTCTGGCTACCAGAACCAACACCGCTACTGATAGCAAGTGGCACAACACCTAGGCCGAATGCTAACGACGTCATCAAGATTGGACGTAAACGCACTCGAACCGCATGTAGCGTCGCTTCAACAAGTCCAGCACCTTTCTCATAGAACTCTTTAGCGAATTCCACAATCAAGATGGCGTTCTTGGTCGCTAGACCGACAGTAGTTAGTAGACCTACTTGGAAGAATACGTCGTTTGGTAAGCCACGACCATTCATCGCAATCAAGGCTCCGATAATACCCAGAGGTACAACGAGCACTACCGCAAATGGTACCGACCAGCTCTCGTAAAGTGCAGCTAGTACTAAGAATACCACCACAATAGACAAGGCATACAACATTGGCGCTTGGTTACCCGATAGACGTTCTTCATAAGAAAGACCGTTCCACTCGATACCAAACCCTGGAGGTAACTTCTTAGCCATAGCTTCGATGTCATCCATTGCTGCACCGGTACTATAACCAGGTGCCGTACCACCTTGAATGTTCATCGCTGGTAAACCACCGAAACGTTCTAGACGTGGAGAGCCATACTGCCAACTACCCGAAGCGAATGCCGAGAAAGGTACCATTTCACCTTTATCGTTACGTACATACCAAGAGTCTAAATCTTCTGGTTGCATACGATATTCGGCTTCACCTTGCACGTAAACTTTCTTCACACGACCACGGTCGATAAAGTCGTTGACGTAATTACCACCCCACGCAGTACCAAGTACGCTATTTACTGAATCAATATCAATACCTAATGCACGTAATTTACCGTGATCGATATGAACTTGATAAAGTGGCGCATCTTCCTGACCGTTAGGACGTACGCCCACTAGGTTCGGATTCTGTGCAGCCATACCTAGTAACATGTTACGCGCTTCAACCAGCTTTTCATGACCTTGACCATTCTTGTCCTGCAAGTAGAAGTCGAAACCGTTAGCCGTACCTAACTCAATTACCGCTGGCGGAACAAAGGCGAATACAAAGGCTTCTTTCATCCCCATAAACATGCCCATGGCTCGGTTAGCAACTGACTGTACGTCTTGACCTGGTTCACTACGTTCTGCCCAGTCTTTAAGACCAACGAACGCAATACCCATGTTTTGACCATTACCTGCGAAACTAAAGCCTGATACGCTAAATACTGACTTAACGTTGTTGCCTTCTTCATTCAAGTAAAAATCAGTAACACGCTCTAGTACAGCCTTGGTTTCTTGCTGCGTCGAGTTCACTGGCAAAATCGCCTGCGTAAACAAGATCCCTTGGTCTTCGTCTGGTAAGAATGCTGTAGGCATACGCATGAAGATCCAGCCCACTGCAACCGTAATTGCGAGGTAAACCATCATAGTACGGCCAGTACGCTTAATCATTGCCGCAACACTGGCTTCATAGCGAGAAGTCAAGGCATCAAACTTACGGTTAAACCAACCAAAGAAACCGGTTTTAACGTGGCTTTCACCTTTGGCGATTGGCTTAAGCATGGTCGCACAAAGTGCCGGAGTTAGAATAATTGCCACCATTACAGATAGCGCCATTGCTGACACAATCGTAATTGAGAACTGACGATAAATAACACCAGTTGAACCAGACATAAATGCCATCGGTACAAATACAGCTGACAGCGTTAGACCAATACCCACTAGCGCACCAGTGATTTGATCCATCGATTTCTTGGTAGCCTCAATCGGACTGAGGCCCTCCTCCTGCATTACACGTTCGACGTTCTCCACCACAACAATCGCGTCATCTACCAGAAGACCAATTGCCAGTACCATAGCGAACATGGTTAAGGTGTTAATTGAGAAGCCTGCTGCAGCCAAAATCGCAAAAGTACCTAGCAATACAACTGGTACCGCAATTGTTGGGATTAGCGTTGCACGGAAGTTCTGCAAGAACAGGTACATGATCAAGAATACTAAAACAACAGCTTCGAGTAGCGTATGCACAACGCCTTCAATTGATTTCTCAACGAATGGGGTTGTGTCATACGGATAAACCACTTCCATCCCATCAGGGAAGAATGGCTTCATCTCATTGATTTTTGCTCGCACGCCTTCAGCAGTTGCCAATGCGTTAGCACCGGTTGCTAGCTGAATACCAATACCAGCCGCAGGTTTACCATTGTAAAATGACTCAACCGCGTAGCTTTCTGCACCCAGCTCAACACGCGCTACATCTTCTAGGAATACTTTCGCACCTGAAGTGTCAGCTTTAATGATGATCTTTTTAAACTGCTCAGCGTTTTGTAAACGGCTTTGTGCCGATACCGTTGCGTTTAGCTCTTGGCCTGCAACCGATGGAGCACCACCTAACTGACCTGCTGATACCTGGGCATTCTGCTCTCTAATTGAAGAGATAATGTCTTGGCTTGTCAGGTTATATTGAGTCAGTTTAAGAGGGTCTAGCCATATACGCATCGCATATTGCGCACCGAATAGCTCGATAGTACCTACACCAGGAACACGGCTTAGCGGATCCTGAATGTTAGAGCCTACGTAATCGGCAATATCGTTTTTATCCAGTAAACCATCTTGTGATACGAAAGCCGCTACCATCAAGAAACCGGCACTCGATTTACTTACGTTAACACCTTGCGCCTGAACTTCTTGCGGTAACAATGGCATTGCAAGCTGTAGCTTGTTCTGCACTTGTACCTGCGCGATATCAGGATCGGCTTCAGCATTAAACGTTAAGGTAATTTGCGCATTACCAAAGCTATCACTGGTCGATGTAATGTAGCGAAGGTGGTCAATACCTGTCATTCGCTGCTCAATAACCTGAGTTACTGAGTCTTCCATCGTCTTAGCCGAAGCACCAGGATAAACAGCACTGATCACTACCGACGGCGGTGCAATGCTTGGATATTGCGATACTGGTAAGCCCACAATTGAGAGCACACCCGCCAGCATCACAATAATAGCGATAACCCATGCAAAAATTGGGCGATCGATAAAGAAACGTGCCATAACTCTGCCCTATTTCTGTTGTGTTTCTGGTTTCTTATCAGCGACCAAAGGACCCGCCTTTACTGGCGCGCCTGGACGAATTTTTTGCAGGCCTTCAACGATTAGCTGATCGCCAACCTTCAAGCCGTCAATAATACGCCATTGGTTATCAATCACTTCAGCAGTTGTCACGATACGTGCAGCCACTTTGCCATCTTCAATCACCATAGCTACCGCTTGACCTTTGGTGTTACGAGTAATGGCTTTTTGTGGTACTAGAATCGCTTCAGGATCAGTACCCGTATTCAGCACAGCACGTACATACATGCCAGGCATTAACACGCCATCCGGATTAGGAAACTCTGCACGGATAATAACTGAACCCGTGTTTTCATTAACCGTCACTTCAGCAAACTGCAACACACCGGTTTGACCGTATGGCGTACCGTCTTCAAGGATTAGCTCTACATTTGCGTTTGCAGCGGCTTCAATTTGACCACGTTTAAGTTGTGACTTAAGACGTAACATTTGCGCGCTCGATTGAGCAATATCAATGTTAATTGGGTCAAGCTGCTGAATCGTAGCTAATGTTTGGCTTTGATTTGCAGTAACAAGGGCACCAGGAGTGACATCAGACTTACCAACACGACCAGAAATCGGTGCGGTAACTTTAGTGTATTCAAGGTTGATTTTTGCTGTGTTAATTGCCGCTTTAGCAACGGTTACACGCGCCATCGCTTCTTTGTAAGCTGCATCAGCTTCATCATAGTCTTGCTCACTAATAGAATTAAGCTTAACTAGCTTCTCAAAACGCACAGCTTTAGCTTTAGCTGATACTAGACTTGCATTTGCGCTAGTAAGATCTGCTTCTGCGCTAACAAGTGCCGCTTCATATGTAGATGGTTCGATCTGATATAAAGACTGCCCTTTTTCGACATCTCTACCTTCAGTAAACCCACGGGTCATAATGATACCGCTAACCTGTGGACGCACTTCTGCTTCCAAATACGCCTTACTGCGACCTGGTAATTCAACCATAATCGATTGAGGTTTAGCTGTAACTGTCAGAGCACCAACTTCCATAGGTCCACGTTGCTGTGGTCCTTGCTCAGGTTTTTGCTCACAGCCAGTTATCCATAACGCCACACTTAAAACAGAGGCAATTTTCACTATTTGCCGCATGAGAACTCCTAATAAAAGCCATCTACTCGGTAATATTTTTTTTGAAAGCAGAAAGTGCCGTCAAACCCACCTTTGGAAGCATATTTTTTTGTCGAATATATAACGCACCTTTATCTCATAATGGGCGCAAGCCAACAAGAAAAATGCCCGTTAAAATTGTAAGCTAATGAAAATATTTGCATAAAATCAGCCACGTATGTTTCAGTTATGTTAACAGCGGCGTAACTAGCCAAAACATGTTAGCCCTTAGTTTAAGCACAACCTATTAAGATATAGCTTATTAACATTAACTTAGCATTACTTTAAAGCGCTTAGCAGGTTTAAATCACTTAGTTATTTCAGCATTGGTAGTGAACACTAAATTCGGTTGTCTCCAACGCTACATGCCAATACTCTGCTGATGTCTGCCAAGCTTCTTCCAGACTCTTGTTGCCAATGATTAAACACCTCTTGCACCTGCTTCATGCCCGCTTTTGAGCTAAAGCCATAATCCACAAGACCGTGGCTTTTTAGGTATCCTTGCACATCATTGGTTAATAAAAAGGTGTCCTTACCCATTGATCGCAAAAAGTAAGGCCCGGTATTTCCCCCTAAGCGCACACCTTTGCGCTTAAGTAGAGCCCACAAGCCGGTAATGTCTTCACTTGGCCAATCAGCAATTAACTTAGCGAGACTGCCATGCTCACGAGCAATATCGTTAACCATGTGCGCATTATCATAAATCGCCATGGTTTTTTTCAGGTGACGGATAAGCTTAGGATCGCTAGCACGCTCTTGTAATTGTTCCGGTGACAGCATCAACACTTTAAAAGGCTCAAAACCAAAAAATGCCTTTTCATATTCGGGCCATTTAGCCTCAACGATGCGCCAAACAAAGCCGCTTTGAAATACCTTTTTGCTGATCTCAGATAACAACTGTGCGTCACTATATTGAGTTAGCTCTTGATCACTCAAGCCACTCGGCAGTAAGGCTTCTAATCCAGCATCACCACCTTTTCGTTCTGCGGCCCTTGTATAAATGGCAGCAAACTTTTCAATTTGACTCATATTCTTTCTCAATCTAAAAAAACACACGCTAATTAAACGCTCAAGGTTAGCAAGTAAGCGTTTGAAGCAAAAAATGATTACCGAATTAGTCAGTCCATTATCTGTACCGCGCATTTTGCGTGGCATTGAGACTCCTAATATTAACGACTAGAGTTAATAGTAACTACCCAATTTACGAACTGAAATAAGCTATGGATCTGTATTACCACCCGCTGGCACGCCAGTCACAAAAAACATTGATTGCACTCTATGAAAAGCAAGCAAGCTTTTATCCGCATATTATCGATCTTCACAACGCATTCAATAGGCGTAGCTTTCTGCAAATAAACCGTTCTAGCCGCCTTCCTTTGCTCAACATACAAACCGGCGAGTCTTTCAACGATGCCACAATTATTATCGAATATCTCGATAACTACATCAGCTCAGGCACCCAACTTATTCCAATCGAGAAAACCCAAGCCTTATACGTGCGTCAATACGACAGACAATGCGATATGTTGTTAGATCCCAATATTGATTTATGGCTAGCAGCCAAAGCAACTAATAACCAAATTAATACTAAGCAGCTGGAAAAAGACCTGTTATCGATACTAAACAATATAGATCATCGCCTAGCAGATAATCATTGGGTATGTGGTGATAGCTTTTCACTAGCAGATTGCGCATTCATTCCTTGCCTTTATGCACTAGAGCATGAATTACATCTACTTGATTACCAAAATATAGGCCGCTATTGGATCCAAGCTAAGTTAAGAGGATCTGTAAACCAAGTGATAGAAGAAATAGAGCTCACTTTAGCTACAGGTGACCAAAGTGAACAACGCGCACATACCTAACCGATTGTGTCAAAAAAGCTTTAACTCGCAGACTTAAACTCTACAGGCTCTGATGGTACTGGCGGTAAGTTACGTTCTTTTTTAAGCTGTAAAAATGCTTTCCACTTTACGACCTCTGCAGGCATTTCTGGCGCAGCTTGCTCATAGCCAACCTCTGCAAGCATGGTAGGAATTGGTACCTGCTTACGTTTACACACAAACACCCCTCGCACATGGGCAATACAGTGCAAGCCGCGCTCACTGACAAAACGTTGCTCAATATAAAAGTACTTCTCATCCCAACCCACCAACTTAGTTTCAATTTCAAACTGAGCAAATGGTTTAATATCACGGATATAAGTAAATTCAGCAGCATTAACAATTGGCATCCAACCCAGCTTAATGAAACGCTTCAAAAAACCCATTTCAGCCATCATATAGGTACGAGCTAGATCCATAAAAGCGGGGTAGCGAGAATTGGTCAAATGAAAATTAATGTCGCAGTCGCTAGGTAAGGCGCGATAAGCCAGTTTGCTGGTACCTAAAAAGCCAATTTTTTTACAGTGGCGTATACGCCATAAGAATAACCATACCAGTCTAAAATACAGATTCATTTACAATACTACCTAACATCCTTGAAAAGAATCGAAAGGCTAACAAAGGTCATACCAGATAACAAGTGTGAAACAGATCAAACAAAAAAGGCGCCTAAGGCGCCTTTCCAATTATAGATAGCAGTCTATGCTAGCCCGTTATACCGCTATGTCTTAGTAATGCATCGGTTTGTGGTTCGCGACCACGGAAGCGTTTAAATAGCTCCATAGGTTCTTCACTACCACCCATTTCTAAAATGTTCTCTAAGAAACGTTGACCAGTTTCACGATTGAATATGCCCTGCTCTTCAAACAGTGAGAAAGCATCTGCAGAAAGCACTTCAGCCCACTTATAGCTGTAGTAACCTGCCGCGTAGCCACCAGCAAAGATATGCGCAAAGCTGTGTTGGAAGCGATTAAACTCAGCCGCCTTAATTACCGCAACTTGGTCACGAACTTCGTCAAGCTTTTGCTGGATCTCTGCGCCCTTAGCTGGGTCATATTCAAGGTGCATTTTAAAATCAAATAGTGAGAACTCAAGCTGACGTAACATCATCATGCCTGACTGGAAGTTCTTCGCCGCTAGCATCTTGTCTAGTAGAGCCTTAGGTAAAGGCTCACCAGTTTCGTAGTGTCCTGAGATCTCCGCTAGCGCTTCTTCTTCATAGCACCAGTTTTCCATAAACTGGCTTGGCAACTCTACAGCATCCCAAGGCACACCGCTGATGCCAGATACGCCACCCACATCGATTTTAGTCAGCATATGGTGAATGCCATGGCCAAATTCATGGAATAGTGTGGTCACTTCGTCATGGGTAAACAGTGCAGGCTTACCTGCCACAGGAGCATTAAAGTTACAGGTTAAGTAAGCCACTGGGTCTTGCAAACCGTTAACCGTTGCGCGACGAGCACGGCAATCATCCATCCAAGCACCACCACGCTTACCTTCACGAGCATATAAATCGAGGTAGAAGCTACCGCGATGCTCATTGTTAGCGTCGGTAATATCAAAGAAACGCACATCTTTATGGTAGGTATCGAACTCTTTTTGCTCGGTAACCGTTAAGCCAAACAGGCGTGATACCGTATAGAACAAACCAGATAACACTTTGTCCTCAGGGAAGTATGGACGCAGGATCTCTTGTGAGATCTCGTATCTATGATGCTTTAATTTTTCAGCATAAAAAGACAGATCCCACGATTCTAATTCGCTAACCCCACATTCTTTGGCAGCAAACTCTTTAAGTTCTGCCAGCTCGGTTTCACCTTGTGTCTTCGAGCGCGCAGCAAGCTCAGTCAAAAAGTCTAAAACTTGTGCTGGAGATTCTGCCATTTTGGTTGCTAATGACTTATCTGCAAAGCTGTCAAAACCAAGTAGATTGGCCAGCTCGTGGCGCACAGCTAAAATCTCATCCATCAATGGACCGTTATCAAACTCACCGGCATTTGGACCTTGATCAGAAGCACGAGTCACAAATGCACGGTAGCACTCTTCACGCAGTTCACGGTTTTCGCTGTAAGTCATAACAGGCAAGTAAGATGGGAAGTCGAGTGTAAATAGCCAGCCATCTAATTCTTTAGCTTCTGCCATCGCTTTAGCGGCAGCTACAGCAGACTCTGGTAAACCAGCAAGCTCAGTTTCATCGGTAATTAACTTAGTCCAAGCTTGAGTGGCATCAAGTAACTGATTAGAGAAGTTGCTGGTGAGTTCAGACATACGCTTAACTAACTCGCCATAGCGTAGTTTGTCACTATCGCTTAGACCAATACCTGACAATTCAAAATCACGTAGGCTGTTTTCAATAAGCTTTTTCTTAGCTTGCGAATAAGTCGCAAACTCAGCAGATTCAGCCAATGACTTATATGCTTGATACAAACCTTGGTGCTGGCCCACAAACGTGCCGTACTCAGACAACAAAGGTAAACATGCATCGTGTGCCTGACGCCACTCTTCACTGCTGACTACCGAGTTCATATGCGAAATTGGTGACCAGATCTTACCTAGCTCGTCATCCACCTCTTCAAGTGGAGCAATAAGGTTGTCCCAAGTAAATTGGCCTTGGTGCTTTAACACCTCTTCAATTTTTTGGCGGCAATTAGCAATACCTTGCTCAACAGCAGGCTGAATATGTTCAGGTTGAATACTTGAAAAAGGGGGAAGCTTGGCACTGTTTAGCAAAGGATTGCTCATCGATAATTCCTTAACATTCTATGTTGATAAGTAAGAGATAAGGGCGAATCAGCGATTATTCAATATTTAACCCATAATTCTTTGTAAAGAATGTAAGCTCTAGCAGTAAGAAATCGTATTTACTATGATATAAATCAAACTTTAACCGCACAAACTTTGCACACTTTTGGTATTGCAAAGCGGGTCGCAAATAAGAGCCATTATCATTTACATTCTCGTATTAAAAACTAGTATGCACAGGGTCAATTTCTTTCGCCAATATTTGAGTCCTGACATGATAAAAACCTATCAATGCACAGCCTTAGCAGCACTCCTAATGAGCTCAGCCGCAATTGCCGATGAAGCGCCTAACATCGATGATTCTCATAGCACTAAGATCCTTAAAACATTACCTGCTGATAATGACAACCAGCAAGTTCAAGCATTATTCGACTTAGGCTGGGATTCAAAATATATCTCAGAAGGCCGTAATAACTTAGATAAAGGTGGCATCTATTGGGCCACTGCCGCAATACAAAAAGACAACCTCAACGTATATGCCACTGTCGGTCGGGGCGACAGCCAGCACTATACGGAATGGAACTTTGGTATTGAGTATGGCTTTGACCTAACTGAAAATTTAAACGGTAGCGTAGGTTATCAACGCCTTGAGTTTTACGGCGACGAGCGCGCCCACGACAATGAGCTATTTAGTAGCTTAGAGTACACAGCTGTAGAATGGTTGATCCCTTCTGTAAGCTACACCTATTCGACCGAAGCCGCTGGTTACTTTATCGAAGTAAGCTTACACAGTAACTGGGAATTGGCTCCAGGGTTTACCGTTAGTCCATACGTCACCCAAGGTTTCGATTTTCAATATGTTACCGAAGAGCACGATGGTGCTAACCACTTTCAATTTGGTGTCGAAGCCGAATATCAACTGCCTAATAATTTAGTGCTTTCAGGCCATATTAGCCAAACCATCGCCCAAGAAGATATCAAACTTGAAGCTCGCAATAACGGTACCGTTGGTGACTTAGACGAGACTTATGCCGGTATCCACTTAAGCTGGAGCTTTTAATCCAAGATCTCTAGTCATCCGTTATAATTAGGCAAATATCGTAATTTGGCACTCGAAAACGCAGAGTCGCTAAACCCAAGCAGAAAACACGGATTGTTTTCTGCATACCGAGGAACAAGGAATGTTATATCTATACCACCTCATGCTGCTTACCTGCATATTGATGTGTATTCCCCTTAATACATCAGCCAATGAGCCTACATCTCTGCCTTTAGGCAGCATCTTGAATGACAAGGGGCAACCTATTACGCCCAGCAACAAAACCCATACAGATCTACGTTTTAGCAATCCTGTTATTAAGAAATCATCAACACAAAAGCCTACAAACAAAAAAACGACTAACCAAAAGACCAAAGCAAAAAGTCGCAAACAAAAACTCGCCAGCCGAGATTCTGTGGCAAATAATCCCAGTTGCCGCTGGTTGAACACCCGTATGACTTCCCTTGAGCGTAACTTAGACTCAGGAGTAAACTCGCGTAATCAACATTATCAGCAAGAGCTCGATATGCGCCAAGATGAATGGCAATGCATGAAATGTGGTGCAGAAGGTCCAGAGCAAGCCGATCATGCAGTTTGTCAGTATCGGCGTTAATGCTTCGCAACAATCTCGCGGCTAGCTCAGTGCAACAAATACTCTAATATCTCGGTCTATTTCGCCAAGCCTTGATGCAGAGTAACGGTTACACCAGTGATTAAGCAAAAGATAATTCACGGCGGTAATTAAACACTTGAACCGAGATGTATTCGTCCCCATTTAATAGTCTACTAAGCAAGCTAATACAGTATTTTTAAACTCATCTAACTCATTCTTGATTGGGCTAGCTGGATTAAAAAATTCCCTCTACAATGGCTTGTTCTTGAGCTGACCGACAAGCCAATCACAGTTTTTGGCGATGGAAGTTCGTCTATTGACAGCTACCTACGTCTTATTGGTATACGGCAAATATATTTGCCTGAGGCTGAAAATGGGTCTCTAACTGCAAGGCATCAACCGCAACTGCGGGCTCGTTAAGCTCATACAGTTAGGCTCAACTAGCTAAGAGCAGATCAATGCTCAAGCTAGTATTCATTATAATGATAAGTTCAAAGGCGCCCTATTTATCTGCCTTTGTTCAGCAGTTCACAACTTTATTGGAGATACACATGGCTCAACATTTTGATTATATCTGTCTTGGCGCAGGAAGCGGCGGCATTGCATCAGCTAACCGAGCTGCCATGCGCGGTGCCAAAGTATTGCTTATCGAAGCCAAAGAGCTTGGCGGTACTTGTGTAAACGTAGGTTGTGTTCCGAAAAAAGTAATGTGGTACGGTGCGCAGGTTGCCGAAGCTATGCACTTATATGCCAAAGATTATGGCTTTGACGTAACCGTTAATAAGTTCGACTGGAGTACGCTTGTTGCTAGCCGCGAAGCCTATATCGACCGTATTCACGGCTCATATGACCGTGGTCTTGAAAGCAATGGTGTAACGCTAGTGCGTGGTTATGGCCGCTTTATCGATAGTAAAACTATTGAAGTGAATGGCGAACACTACACTGCCGATAACATCTTAATTGCCACTGGCGGCGCGGCAACGATTCCAAACATTCCCGGAGCTGAGTACGGCATCGATTCAGACGGGTTCTTTGCTTTAGAAGCACAGCCAAAGCGCGTAGCGGTTGTGGGCGCGGGTTATATTGCTGTTGAGGTTGCTGGCGTATTACAAGCACTAGGTAGCGATACCCACCTATTTGTACGTAAACATGCACCACTGCGTAACTTTGACCCTATGCTGAGCGAAGCATTAATGGAGTCGATGGCAATTGATGGCCCAACGCTACATACTCACAGCACGCCAGAGTCGGTCATCAAAAATGACGATGGCAGCTTAACCCTTAAGATTGAAAATGGCGAAAGCTACGATGTTGATTGTTTAATTTGGGCAATTGGTCGTCATCCATCAACGGGCAACATTGGTCTTGAAAATACTAAAGTTGAACTAGATGCTAAAGGCTACGTGATTACTGATGAGCAGCAAAACACCACAGATGCAGGCATCTACTGTGTTGGCGATATCATGGCTGGCGGCGTTGAGCTAACACCTGTTGCCGTTAAAGCGGGCCGCCTCCTGTCAGAGCGCTTATTCAACGGCATGACAGATGCGAAGATGGATTACAGCGTTATTCCTACCGTAGTATTTAGCCACCCAGCAATCGGCACTATGGGTCTGACTCAGCCAGAAGCTATCGCGCAGTACGGCGAAGAAAACGTAACGGTTTACACCTCTGGTTTCACGTCAATGTACACAGCCGTTACTGCACATCGTCAAGCTTGTAAGATGAAGTTAGTCTGCGCGGGCGATAACCAAAAAGTCGTGGGTATTCACGGTATCGGTTACGGTATGGATGAAATTCTACAAGGCTTTGGTGTGGCAATGAAGATGGGCGCAACGAAGGCTGATTTCGATGCCGTTGTAGCGATTCATCCTACTGGCGCAGAAGAGTTTGTTACTATGCGTTAATCTTATGATTAATATAAAAAAGCCGCTTATCAGCGGCTTTTTTGTATCTAGCGTTTATCGCTTAATGCCTGAAAATCCATGTTCAAGCATTAATCGGAAATATTACTATTAGCTAGGGGTATTCAAGCGTGCCTGAATAGCCAGCTTAACTTCTTCTTGAGCTAATAATGCCTCTTCTTCTTCCTTGCTGCGCATTAGCGCATCAAAAGCTACACGCGCTTCTTGTGCAAGCTCTGACGCTGCAAGTTTGGCCTCTTTAGCCTTCATTGAATCATCAGTTAACTGGCGTAGCTGCTCGATGATCTCATCAGGCGCGTCGCCCAAATCAATACTCGATTCGCCGCGTGACAGTGCTTCTTTACGTAACTGCTTCTTAAGCATCCAGATAGCATCGTTAGCTTCACGCTCAAGCTCTGCAGCTTCAATCGCGTTATCACGTAGCCCTTCAAAACGAGCTAATGCCTGACCTTCTTTACTCCAAGGGTCAACATCAGGAAGATCTGAAATATTAATCACAGGATCGACGTAATCATCTTGATGCGCTAAGTCTAACGTCGCCGCTTTAACGCCAGAGATCATTAGCATTACCGCGATAATCAATAATGGTAAACCACCCACAATTGCCGCTGTTTGCAATGTTGCTAAGCCGCCCATAAACATCAGTGCCGAAGGCATAAATGATAAAGTGAAAGCCCAGAACAAACGGTTCCAACGCATTGGATCTTCGGTTACGTTAGTTTGTACAACCGATGCCAAGATATAAGAGATTGAGTCAAACGTTGTTGCGGTGAAAATCACACATAACAAGGTAAATACTGCAATAATTAGTGTACTAAACGGCAGGGTTTCTAAAATGGCGAAGATTGCGCGAGTCGCGCCCTCAGCATTAAGAATGCTCACCACATCAAGCTCACCAGACAACTGCAGTGATAAACCGTAGTTACCCAAGATGATGAAGTACATTGAACAGCCTAGTGAGCCAAAGAATACCGCACCAGACACCATCTGCTTAATCGTTCTACCACGTGAAATACGTGCAACGAATAGACCCATACTTGGCGCAAATACTAACCACCATGCCCAGTAGAAAATCGTCCAATCTTGTGGGAAGTGAGTATCTTCAAAGGTACCCATACCACCGAATGGCTCAGCCCAGGTCGCCATAACAAAGAAGTTAGACAACATACGGCCGATTGAGTCTAAGCCTGTTTCCAACATGAAGATTGTTGGGCCACAAACCAATACAAATAGCAGTAAACCTAACGCACCCCAGAAGTTAATGTTACTTAAAATCTTAATGCCTTTGTCCATACCCATATAAGATGAGTAAGCAAAGATGGCGGTACACACCATTAGCACCGCAATTTGGCTACCTGTCGATGCTGGAATACCAAACAGGTAACTAATACCTTCGTTAATCAGTGGTGCAGCCAAACCTAAGGTTGTTGCCGCGCCGCCCAATAGACCGAAGATAAACAGTACATCAATTACTTTGCCTAGCTTACCGAAGCTATTGGCTTCGCCAATAACAGGCATAAGCGCAGCAGATACTTTAAGTACAGGCTGCTTACGTACATAAAAGAAGTAAGCAATTGGGATGGCTGGGATCATATAGATACACCAAGCGATTGGTCCCCAGTGGAACAAACCGTAAGTTGCTGCCCAGCGCACCGCTTCTTCACTGCCAGCTTCTAGCTGGAATGGTGGGTTTTGGTAGTAATAAGCCCACTCAATGGTACCCCAGTAAAGGATACTGGCACCGATACCACCACAAAATAGCATTGCCGCCCAAGACGCTAGTGCAAATTCAGGCTTTTCATCAGGATCGCCTAATTTAATCTGACCGATATCAGAAAAAACGATATAGATCATGAAGAAAAATGCCGCCAAACCTAGGCCTAAATATGCAAAGCCCAGCTTGTCTGTCATAAATGTTTTAGCAACTGCAATCCACTTTGCTCCTTCGTCTGGAAATATCAGCAAAGGGATCACAACTGCACAAAGCAGCATTATTGCGCCGAAAAATGTCGGCTTATCGATAAGCTCGAAGTGTTTTTTCATTTTTTATTGTCCGTAACAACCTAAAAACAAATTTAATTAAGTGCACGCCACAGACTGCTCCCCGTGCTGAAAGGGCCAGACGGGTTTTCTACTAAAAGAAAGAGTATGAATTATGTGTGTGAACGGTTTTTTTTGTGAGTCTTATAACACTCGAAAGTTATCCAGATTACGATTAATATGGACTAAGGATAAAATAATGTTAATTCAACTTGCTGTCGACAAACTTATGTCGCGAATAAACACAATTTGTGACACAGTTCTCATATACTCCTAACCACTTAAAACCTACTGAACAATAAACACTCGAATGTTAACTAAACCCAGACACAGCGCGCTATGAGGATAGGTAGGAACGATAACAGCCACGAAGAAGCCTATGCTAAACACCTATAAATAAGCATTTCACTCAAATATAGGTCGAAGCTAATATAATTAACAAGTTCATGATGGAAAAACTGAAATTAATAGTTTGCTTATGCGGAGATACTCAAGCAAAACTACCTGCAGAGTTTAGCAATTAATACTTTTCAACTCAGGAGGGGGTGTTGACGCCAATTAGCCATAATTAGCATCAACATTATCTACTGTTTAGCGCTTCTTATATACCACGCAGAAATTACCACGTTTAGTACGACACTTTGAACAGCGCTCGCAGTCGACTTCTTTACTACAACCATCCTGCCAACGCTTTACTAAATGCGGTTCAGCTAAAAGTGGTCGTGAAAGAGCAAAATATTGAATATTGGTGGTAGTCGCTATCTCGTCAATGGCAGCAATATCGGCCAAACCACCAACAGTAATAATCGGTACTCCAACCTCTTGGCTAACAACTGCACCATACTCACGGAAGTAACCTTCACTTTGAATGGTATAACCATCAAATTGTTCACCCACTACAGAATTAGCATTACCATGAATGTTGCCAGAGATAATAATCGCATCAACGCCAACTGCTTCCAGCTTTTTACAGATAGCTCGGGTGTCATCGAAGGTTAAACCACCATCGAAAAACTCAGAGGCGGTTAACTTAACTAAGATCGGATAGTCATCGCCAACCAACTTACGGATCGCAGTGTAGATCTCCAGCAAGAAGCGCATACGGTTCTCAAGACTGCCGCCGTATTCATCTTGACGTTGGTTGTAATATGGGCTCAAAAATTGGTTAATCAGATAAGTGTGCGCAGCATGGATTTCTACACCATCAAAGCCTGACTCTTTTGCGCGGCGGCTCGCCAAAGCAAATGCCTGCACAATATAATCAATCTCAGCTTTGGTCATCGCCTTACCCATAGTTTGGGTACCACGCTCAGCAATAGCGCTCGGAGCGAATATCACTCTCTCACCGACATTATAAGTAGTCTTAGTACCACCATAAGCCAGTTGCATCACGATTTTAGAATCATAATAATGGACTAAGCTCGTCAACTTTTGGTATTCAGCAATAAAAGAATCGTCATACATGCCCATCATGCCAGCATTAGGCTTTTCTTCGGCAACAATGTTGGCATAGCCTGTAACAATCAGCCCTACCTCACCTTTAGCCAGCTCTTCATAAACCGCGTACAGTTTATCGGTCATATGGCCAGTATCAGTGGCCATGTTTTCCCAAGTAGCGCTGCGTACAAAACGGTTCTTCAGGGTCATATTGCCAATACGGCTAGGTGAAAACAAAGTGCTCAAGTGCAATCCTCTTAAAAATCATATTTAGTGCTAACTAACAGCCTCAGCAAGCAGCCAAAACAGCAGGCGCTGGATCCTACTCGGAAAATATAAGAAATTCCTTAAGCTAGATTCAATTTTTAAGAATTGCTTTGAACAAGTAGTTAGCCATATGAATGTATATGAAATCAAACAGAGCAAGACACAAGAGTTAAATATAAGTAACAATACAAAACCAATGTTAATAAAACAACAAACACTTAAATTAAACTTAGTATTTTACGGATGTATTTAATATTAAATATCGCAATGGTATTTATAGTCACGACTTAGTATTAGAAGGGGATTTACAAATAAAAAGCAGGTATTTTTGATATTGAAATGTATTTAACAAAACCTCTAGTTACTAATGAAAATTCAAAAGTAACTAGAGGGGAAAGCTTTATAAGACTTATAGTAAACCAGTCTTCATTTCAGATTCGCTGCTGCTGTAAGTATAATCAGCAACTTTACCGCTCTTATCTAAAGTAATGTATAGCATTTGTGATTCAACATCTGTGCTAGAAAACAGCATACCCACGTATGGAATGAATGAAATAGGGTTTGCACTTGCGTTAGTGTAGCTAAATGTTAGCATTTTAGAGCCGTCAGATGAGAAACCTGAAGAAGTCGGCTTGCCAAGCATACTAACTACTTGAGCTTCAGTTGTTTGACCTTTCTTAACTTTGCTAATGGCCTCTTCGTCAATTTTATTACCCTGTGTAGCACAGCCTACCATTAACAAAGCTAACAATACTGGAGCGATTTTCTTAAACATTATGTAATCCATATTTATAATTAATTATCGAATGACTCATACTGTTATTATTCCAATATGAATCATCGCTATATTAACAATAAATAAATCTCCAATAAATAATAACCAACACAAGCAGTCACTGTACGAACAGGAATCAAACAATTGAATCAAACATTAACCAAAGGCAAACCATATAAAAACACAAATTGCATTTAATATAACGAATTTTATTATTACTTAGTCATTTTTCATTTAAAACAGACATAAACAAAATATAAATATATGTAATCAACAGCATCCTATCGTTATTACCATGACTAAATAGCCGCCTAAATAAAGCTTAACAGCTCCATACTTAAAAACCTCAAAGCTTGAGCATCCACGCACACATTGAACAGAAAGCCGCTAAATAGAACGTCATCACCACAAGCAACGGTGTAAATTTGGAACGCTTTGATTTTAAATCACTAAAACGCTAATCTATCGCTTAAAATTCAGACCGATTACTCAGCCTAATTGACGCCTATTGCAGGCATTTTCAGAGACTACCGCTATGTATACTCGATTCATACCCTATATTTTGCTTGCCCTACTCACAAATTTAGCTTTACCAGTGTTTGCCGATGATGAGTTAACTGGGGTATGGCAAGGCACCTTAGGCAAAAGCAACATTCGTGTGTGTTTTAATGAATACGGTACAGGCAGTTATTACTATCAGCGTTATTTAACGCCGATCAGACTGGAACAGGTCGATAACCACTGGCAAGAAGATAAGCAAACCGGCTTCTGGCAGTTTGACAGTATCAACGAGCAACAGCTAGTTGGGCTCTGGTCTAATCAAGAGTGGTCTAAAACAGAGCCGTCAAAAGACAATGGCACGAGTCCAAAAGGCCAACAGGGCAAGTCATTAGCCATTATCCTTGAGCGCCAAATCAGCCCTGATAGCATCAATGATTGCAGCAGCGATGCTTATAACCTGCCGCTAGAAACAGCTCCCAAACTTAAGCGTGGAAAATGGCAGCCGTTTGACAATGCTGACTCTCAGCAAGCCAACTCTAACAAAGCTAACGCTAACCCAATAAGCTATCGTCAACTCAGCTATGGCACAGAACTCGGCCTCGAGCTTAAAGGTAAACAAACAGGTATTCCGGCGATTAATCAGTGGCTAAAGCAAAAGCTAACTAGCGAGCAGCTGCTTGCAGAAACCTTTGAAACTCGCCGCGACATGCTGGCTCGAGTAGGCCATGCAATCGCAGACGAAACCGGAGCTGAAATCGATTTTATTAATCAACATTGGCTAAGTGTAAGATTTTACCGCTGGGCAGCAGGCTATGGCGCTGGCGGCATAAGCCGCACCTATACCAGTTTTAATCTGAGTGATGGCAAGCCATTCAATCCATGGCAATGGTTTAGAGACGATGTAGCCCTTGATGAAATGCAGCATCAACTGCCAGACGCTCTGCGCGAAAAGCTGTTTGCCGATATGCAAGTTTA
Source organism: Shewanella sp. 10N.261.52.F9 (assembly GCF_041471165.1). NCBI lineage: Bacteria > Pseudomonadati > Pseudomonadota > Gammaproteobacteria > Alteromonadales > Shewanellaceae > Shewanella > Shewanella sp. 10N.261.52.F9. The sequence goes on along the minus strand of NZ_JBFRNX010000002.1, from coordinate 23,052 downwards.
TGAAGATTGCGACAACTCAGACGGCTCAGGCTATTTCTACCTAACCCTCACCCCAAAAGGCATCGAGCTTTGGGAGACACCGAACGGCAGAGGTTGCGAGAATGAGTTCACCCTCAGCCCAACAGACGCCATGCCGTTTGCTACGGAGTTTGGTAAGAGTCAGCTTAAGCTAATGGAGTGAGCCTCCATTTCTAGGTCAAATGATGGAACCTTGGGATAGTATTTAAGCCCAGCTTAAATCAACTATCTGTGGTTCCAATGGCCTGCAGTCAGCGTATGTGCAGACACTGCCGTGACACGCTGTAAATCCATCCTTGGAAGCTCGGCCATGACGTCCATGTCATGTACGGTCACGGCCGCATCTACACGGGATTAGAAAAGCACAAACTTTCAGCCTCTACGCTCCGCTTAACAAGAAAGAGAAATACCAACAGCTACGAAAAGATAACAGAAAACACCTATTCCCATCGAAGCTGCCGACGTCATTGAAGAACTCTTACAAACATTAGGCGCGTGAGCGAGGCATGGATGCCGAGGTAGCCTTAGGTGAGCCAAGGATGGCGAATATGAGGCGATAGCGATTTTCGATAATGACTGAGGATCAACAACTTCGTTAGGGGGCGGCTCGGACTCTTTATTACAAAAATGGCCAAGAGGGAGAAGCTGTTGTCCCCCTTTTGCCCGAGTGTGAGCTGGAAGCTCACGACCTTCATCAAGCGCAGCTTGATTGCTTTAATCGTTAGACGAAGTCTAACTCCCCCTTGCGAACGCTTGGCGCAAAAACCAAGCAACAAAAAAGGCTATGAACCTAAGCTCATAGCCTTCTATATCGACCTCGTTTGAGACAAAACTCAAACTCAGTTAACTCATGTGCAAATTACTTAGCCAAACATTGTTCAACAAGCGTCTGCCAGTATCTCAGACCAGATACCAAGATATTGTCGTTAAAGTCGTAAGTCGGCTTGTGTAGCGCCACGCTACCACAACCACAGCCAGCGCCGTTACCCACTAGGATGTAACAACCTGGTGCTTCACGTAGCATGAACGAGAAGTCTTCACTGATCGTGAATGGCTGACAGCTGCCATTAACTTTATCTTCGCCAACCACAGTTTCAGCCGCACGAATCGCGAAAGCTGTTTCAGCTGGGGTGTTGATAGTCGATAGGAAGCTGTTGTTGAACTTGTAAGTGTAATCAACGCCTGCTGACATACACTGACCCGCAACAACGCGCTCAATGGCTTTTTCAATCTTGTTTAACGCGATATCAGTAAAGCTACGAGTATCACCCGTGATAGTCACTTTAGTTGGGATAACGTTAACGGTACCGTTAGTAGCGAACTCTGTTACCGAGATAACTGCAGTTTCGTCAATTGCGCTTAGGTTACGCGATACGATAGTTTGAATTGCAGTGACGATTTGCGCGCCAACAACGATAGGGTCAGTACCCATGTGTGGCATTGCCGCGTGGCCGCCGGTTGCTAGCACTTCGATTTCGAAGCTGCTTTCGCTTGCCATTACTGAGTGTGGGCGAGTCACGAAATGACCTGCTTCAATACCCGGTAGATTGTGCATTGCGTACACGCCGTCGATTTTCCAACGAGTGAATAGGCCGTCAGCGATCATCGCTTTAGCCCCTGTGCCGCGCTCTTCATCTGGTTGGAAGATGAAGTAAACCGTACCGTCAAAATTCTTGGTTTGTGCTAGCTCATGCGCTGCAGCCAGTAGCATTGCCGTGTGACCGTCGTGACCACAAGCGTGCATTGCGCCTTCGTTTACAGATGCGTAATCGAAAGTGTTTTCTTCATGAATATGCAGGGCATCCATATCAGCACGTAGGCCAATTGAACGGTCGCTATCGCCACACTTTAAAATACCTACAACGCCAGTGCCGCCGATGCCTGTGTGCACTTCAATGCCAAACTCTTCTAGTTTGCTTGCTACAAATGCTGCAGTCTCGTGCTCTTGGGTACCAAACTCAGGGTGCTGGTGAATGTGATGACGCCACTCAATAACTTTCTGTTCGATATTCATATGCTTTTCTCTTATAACAACAAACCGGTGACTAGGTCACCGGTGATAAAAATTGATTTAATTTGCTAACTGATTACTCAGTTACTGGCTACGACATGGCTTAGGTGCGATAGGCAACTCAACTTCTTCCGCTTTTGCCTTGTTCTTGTTACCCAACTTCATGAAGGCAATCATCGAAGTAATAACCACTGCGATAGCAATCAAACGCATTGGTGTTACCTGCTCACCTAGAGCAAATACCGCTAGGATGAATGAAGATAGTGGCATTAGGTTTAGCGCCATACCGGTACCGTCAACCCCTACACGCTCCATACCGTAGATGTAAACTAGGTAGCTCATACCTGAGATACACACACCTAAGATAACGATACATAGGATACGTAGTGGCGAGCTGAATACGTTCAATGCAGAGCTAAAGTCAGCGCCAACTACGAACAGGTACAAACCAAAACCAAGTGCAGCGAATACAAACTGGTGGAACATAGTTGCAACTGAACCGTACTTGTCAGCCAGTTTGGCACGAGCATAAGCCATGGTTGCAAAGCTTGCTGCTGAGCCGAAACAGATTAGGTGACCAATGTTGAAACCTTGCGTTTCAGACTGTGGATCCATCACTAGAATCGCCACACCTAGGAAAGCACCTAGTGCACACATGATTTGCATTACAGTGAAACGCTCACCGTGACGCAGGAAACCAACACTTAAGATTAGGATTGGGATCAAACCTTGGATCACGCCGTTTTCAGAGGCGGTAATATAATCCAAAGATAGGAATGATAGGAAGCTGAAAGAACCTTGGCCAATGATACCGCAACATGCAGCCCAGAAGATGTCCTTACGGTTTTCCCAGTTAAGCTTGAAATCGGCTTTTTTAGTCATCTTGCCCGTTGCAAGACCGATGTTGAAAATCAAACCTAGTGTAATAAATGCAACCGTGTAACGTAACCAAACAAGTACTTGTGGATCCATCACCTCAAGAATTGGTGTACCCACAATCCACGGGATACCCCATAACAGACCAACGAAAATCGCAGCCATCCAACCTTTTTGTGTATTAGTCATTATTATTCTTCCAACAATTTTGTATCGGTAGTCAACAGCTTAAGCTGTTTGATTATTAAGTAGTTTGCCGTAACCTGGGCATTGAGCCACGTTGCCGGTTAGGTGCATTGCATGCCAGAACATGGCAGAGTTACTGCACACAACTGGAATGCCGAATTTGGCTTCGATCTCTTCGATATAATCAAGTACACGTAAGTTAGTGCATGACATAAATACTAATTCTGCGTCAGAATCTTTTAGCATCTGCTCTAGTGCTGCGAACATAGATTCTTTAGCCACTAAAGTGATGTCGGTATCGCGTTCGATACCTAATGAACCTAGTGTTACTACGTCAAAATCTGCATCAGTTAACTGCTGGTACAGTGGGTAGTTAACGCTAGTTGGGTAAGGAGAAAACACAGCAATCTTTTTCGCGTTCAAATGCTTGAATGACGCTTTTGCTGCTGTCCATGGGTTAGTCGCTGGGATGTCGCCACGGTTTTGAGTCAATAAGTCAGCAACTTTTTCTTCGCCGATAATAATTGAAGCTGATGTGCAGCCAAATGCCATCACATCCATAGGTAAGCCTGTGGCAATCAAGTCAGACGCTTCAACGATACCGCTAGCGATTTGATCAAGTGCTTCAGGAGTCATTTCGCTTGAGTAATACACGCGTGAGCTAAATACGCCTGCTTGAGTACCGAGTAACTTAGCCCAGTCCATTTCTAGACTGTGGTCAGTGCTTAACTGCACTAAACCAATGTGTACGCGGTTAATTCTTGGCGCCTGCTTATGCTCAAGCGGCTGTTCAAACGAGGTAAAGGCTTCAAAACTCATCATAATGAGATTCTCTTTAGTAATGATTTCTCCGGCTCCCTCCGGAGAAATCAAAGGCTATATTAAGTTATTTGATAATCAATAATTCTGGTTCAGCGCGCTTGCTTAACCACTCAGCACCGTTCTCGGTGATCACGATGTTTTCTTCGTGAACCATAGACTTACCTGGTGCGTAAACCATGCCTGGCTCTAGTGTCATCACCATGCCTGGTACTAATAATGTGTTGTCAGTTGCGGTGTTAGATGGACGCTCAGTTAGCTCCATACCTAAGCCGTGACCTAGACGACCTACATCGTTACCTAGTGCACCGTTTGCTTCTAGTACCTTCCACATTGCGTTGTAGATGTCTGAAGTGGTGTTACCTGGACGTGCAGCGTCAAAACCAGCTGTAGTTGCGTCGTAAGTTGCACGGTAAGCTGCTTTAGTTTGCTCACTTGCGTGACCAAATGCCCAGTTACGGTCAAAATCTGAGAAGTAACCGTCACGTACAGCACCGGTGTCGATGATTAATACGTCGCCGTCTTCGATTACGCGGTCTGTTGGACCCATGATGATGCTGTCGTAACCGTCTTGGCCTGAACCTGCGATGATGTATGGACATTCATCAGCGCCTTCCATCAGCATGTCGATACCGAACTGCTTACAGATCTCACGCTCAGTCATACCCGCTTTTGCGTAACCTGGGATCTTGTCGAAGCCCACGTTAGTGATGCGACAGATTTCACGTACTTTTTCAATTTCAGCTTCAGACTTAACTTGGCGAAGCTCATGAACAGCTAGTGAAACGTCAACGAATTCTTTGCTTACTAAAGTCGTTAACTGTAGGTAGTTAGCAACTGGCATACGTAGGTGAGACTCAATACCTAGGGTTGCACCCACACGGCCAAAGCGCGAAGGTAGGCTGTTAAGTACGCTAGCTACAATGCTGATACCGTCGTCTTCTGGACGTGGTGACGCCCAAGTGTGAATATCTTCAATCCAAGTGCCCGCCATGCCGCTGGCGCCGATTTCAGGGATGACAGCGATTGGCTTGCCTTCTGCAGGAAGGATTAGGAACCATGGACGAGTAGGGCTGTGCCAGAACTGAGTGTGGAAGCCTGAAAAGTAACGTACGTTAGGCTCGGTAGTTAATATAATGGCGTCTACTTCTAGCTCACGCATTTTCTGCTGTGCTTTAGTTGCACGCATTTCAAATTCAGCTGTTGTAAATCCGCGCTGTAATATGCTTTTCATTTTTATCTCCACATCCCACAAACTGGCCTATTTGCCAAAAGGTCACTAAAGTGACCGGAAATCAGTTTTAGTCAACTATCGTTAACTTGGTGCGCATCATACTGTTTGCTGGATTTAAAAATGTGATGCATATCTCATAGTCAAAATCTGTTAACTCAGGATATGCTGTTAAACAGAAAAATCATGACCAAAGTCAAATATTTTAAACCATAGTTAAATTTAACTTGCTTAAAACCGCAAAAAAACGTCCCATAGTTACATAAAGTTGATTCAAGGGTTGAATTGTTAACCCAAAAAGTTGACAATAACGGCATATATAGTTCACAAAAGTAATCTGAAATGATCAAAGCGGCAGAACAGGCATTTAAAACGGAATTTACACCTAGAGATCGTGAGTTACTGCAAAGCTATTTCCATTTAGCTGAAAGCATGGCCGATCTAATAGGCCCTCACTGTGAAGTCGTGATCCATTCATTAGAAAGCTTTGAACAGTCAGTCGTAAAAATAGTTAACGGCCACCATACCGGTCGTAAAGTGGGATCGCCGATCACCGACTTAGGCTTAAAGATGCTGCGCCAGTACGAACAAACGGGCGAGTTAACACCTAAGAGTTATTTTAGTAATAACAAAGGTGGCGAGATGTTGAAGTCGAGCACCTGCATATTACAGGGCGAGAAAGGCCGACCAATTGGCATGTTTTGCGTAAACATGAACTTGTCGTACCCGTTCCCTGAAATCATTAAAACCTTGATGCCAGATACAACCCAGCATCACAGTTTTGATATGACAGAAAACTTCAGCGCATCGGCTGGAGATGTGGTTGAGCAAGCGCTAAACCACGCGATTGCAGAAGTCGAGGCTGATGACAGCGTCAATCTGAAAGGTCGCAATAAAGCTATTACTAAGGTGTTGTTTGATAACGGCATCTTTGAATTAAAAGAAGCAACTAACATAGTTGCTAACCATTTAAGCATTACCAAACATGCGGTGTACAAATACATCCGTGAATTTAAATCCTAATTATCGAGATAACAACGCTATGAAAACTGTAATCCATACTGAAAATGCTCCAGCTGCAATTGGTCCATACTCTCAAGCTCTTGCTTTCGACAAGTTAGTATTCACCTCTGGTCAGCTACCGCTTGATCCAGTGACTATGGCTTTCGTTGAAGGTGGTGTTAAAGAGCAAGCTTACCAATCTCTAAAGAACCTTAAAGCCGTTCTAGAGCAAGCTGGCGCAGGTACTGACACTGTACTTAAAACAACTTGTTTCCTAGCTAACATGGAAGACTTCGCTGTATTTAACGAAGTTTACACTGAAGTATTCGGTACTGAAGCAGCTCCTGCTCGTTCATGTGTACAAGCTGCTCGTCTACCAAAAGACGCACTAGTTGAAGTTGAAGCGATCGCTTTCATCAAATAACTTGAATTTGGCCATTAACGGCTAATTTAGGTCAATCTGACTGTCCATTTACCCATAAGAGTTAAATGGGCAGCAGTTCCCCCAGTTCAAAATATATAGTGGTTACTATGCTAAAGCTGACTCAAAATGATTTCTTTAACGGCGAGACTTCTGACCTTTTCACAGCTGAAGTTGCTGAAAAAACTCGTCAATTCCACCAGCAGATCGAAGCTTACCAGCCAACACCGCTGGTCTCTTTAGAGCAGCTAGCTGCGCGCCTAGGCGTTAAAGCGATTCTGGTTAAAGACGAATCTTACCGTTTCGGTCTAAACGCTTTTAAAGTACTTGGTGGTTCTTACGCATTAGGTAAGCAACTTGCTGAGCACTTAAATGTAGATATCAGTGAAATTGATATGAAAACCGTTGCCGCTAAACTAAGCGCGCCATTGGTTTTCGCTACTGCAACTGCTGGTAACCACGGTACTGGTGTAGCTTGGGCTGCACGTGAAATGGGTCAAAAGGCTGTTGTTTACATGCCAAAAGGTTCATCTCAGGCAAGCGTCACTCGTATTCAAAACTTAGGTGCTGAGTGTATCGTTACTGACTGTAACTACGATGACACCGTACGTATTGCTAACCAAACCGCGACTGAAAACGGTTGGATGCTAGTACAAGATACCGCTTGGGAAGGTTACGACAAGATCCCAACTTGGATCTCGCAAGGCTATATGACTATGGCTGTTGAAGCGCAAGAGCAAGTTGAAGCTATGGGTCTTAAACCAACTCACCTAATGCTACAAGCGGGTGTTGGTGCTATGGCTGGCGGCCTATTAGGCTACTTCGCTGACAAAGTTGGCGCAGCTAACTTCAAGACTATTATTGCAGAGCCTGCAAAAGCTGATTGTATCTACAACTCAGGCATTAAAGGCGAAATGGTTGCTGTTACTGGCGAGCTAAACTCTATCATGGCAGGTCTTGCATGTGGCGAGCCTAACCCTGTGACTTGGCCAATCCTAAAGCAGTGCAGCAGCTTCTTCGCATCAGTTGAAGACGAAGTGACTGCAACAGGTATGCGCGTACTGGGCAACCCACTAACTGGCGACACCAAAGTGGTTAGCGGTGAGTCAGGTGCTCTAACGCTAGGTCTACTTTACATGCTAGCTAGCCGTGAAGAGTACAGCGAATACCGTATTCAACTTGGTCTAGACCAAGATGCAGTTATCATGCTGTTCAGCACTGAAGGTGACACTAACCCAGACCGTTACCGTCAAATCGTTTGGGAAGGCATGCATAGCACTGCTAAATAAGTCTCTGACTTCACCCTCTAAAAAGCCGCTCTTTAGCGGCTTTTTTTGTTTTTAAAAGAAGGGACGGACGTCGTCCTGATAGGTTATAGGGCGTTCGCATCTCACTGCGAGGACGCCAACAAGTTGGCTGCTAGGAAAAGCATAACAGCACATCAAAAGCTGCCCCACGGAACTTCTTTACTTTTCCTTCTTAGCTTTTCCTAGGACCTAGGACCTAGAACCTCGTACTTAGGATCTATCTTTTCGTAGGGCCTAGGACCTTGCTTCGCCTTATCCTATTACCTTCTTAACATTCAATTTTTCTTACCCTAACCGTAAAGCGTATTTAATTTATTAAACACAGTTGCGCAGCTATAATTAAAGGCTGACTAGCAGCCTTTAATTATTAAATTCATGACCAGCGAAAGCCCAAACAAAATCCATTTAGCGCTATTTATCTTAGTTGGCCTACTTTGCCTAATGCCGATGGTATCGTCTCCAGTTGCGCTCATTTTAGGGTTTACGCTTGCCAGCATTGGCTGGGCACCGGATCAAATCCACCTTGGCGCACTGACGAAGAAGTTATTAGCCTACTCTATCGTTGGGTTAGGTTTTGGCATTCAATTAGATGCCGCCGTCAGTATCAGCCTACAAAACTTACCCCTCATTCTAGGCTCGATTGTATTAACCCTTGTTCTAGGCTTTGGCTTAACCAAACTACTTAAGCTCGATGCAAAGACCGGCCATTTGGTTGCCTCAGGCACCGCGATTTGCGGCGGCAGTGCGATTGCGGCAGTTTCACCTGCCATTCGAGCTAACAGCGAACAAACAGCTGTTGCCTTAGCCACAGTATTTATTCTTAACTCGATTGCATTATTTGTATTTCCCGCTATCGGTCATGCGTTATCGCTTAGCCAGCATGACTTTGGCGTGTGGAGCGCAATTGCGATTCACGACACTTCATCAGTTGTCGGCGCGGCTTCAGCCTACGGCAGCGAAGCACTGACAACAGCAACCACCATTAAGCTTGCACGCGCGCTGTGGATTATCCCTATCGCGTTAATCAGCGCCATCCTGTTTAAAGGCAATAAGAACAAGATCGCTATCCCCTACTTTATCGGTTTCTACTGCTTAGCCATTGCCATTGCCCACTGGCTACCCCAAGGGCAAGTGGTATATGAAGCAGTGTTTGAAGTATCAAAGCGCTTATTGGTAGTGTGTCTGTTCTTGATTGGTGCGGGGATCACCATTAAGAAGATGAAATCGACTGGGCCTAAACCACTGATTTTAGGCGTGCTGCTGTGGTTAGCCATCGGCAGCAGCTCGCTAGCGTATATTCTTGCTAGCCATTAGCTATTAACACGTTCTTTTAGCGATAATGCCTATATAAAAACAGCGCCTATGAGCGCTGTTTTTTGTTATTGTTTCGCCAAAATAATAAGCCAAGTAAGCAACTAAATGCGCCTAAATCGATTAACGCGCGCGTAAGCCCACTAGTTAGCAAAGAGGCTGCAATTAACACTGTGCAACACAATAATATTAGCCAGTTATTCAATGTAATCTCCCCTCTAAGGCAGGTGAATGAATAGCTATTATTGGTGTTAGTACTCGATCGCGCCAAGATCCTTTATTACTAATAAATAGCAATATCAGCTAAGGCTAGATGATTTACTTATAAAGCAGTGGCTTCTATGTAAGTTAACTGACTGCGTAAGGATCGTTATTAGGGTCATCATTCCACTGATATTCGGTTAAGGTTTGAATGCGCTTAGCCTCTTTTTCACCATGCAAATGTTTGACCCAAAACAATGCTGCATCCGTACCAGCAGAAACCCCTGATGAAGTTAAAAACTTACCATCAAATACCCAACGAGCCTTTGGTTGCCAATTAGGCTTTGCATTCAATGATGTCACCCACTGGTATGCCATTTTATTGGTGGTAGCTTTACGATCATTAAGCACTGAAGTCATCGCCAGCAAAGCTGTACCGGTACATACAGTAAACACGTTCTGGCTGCGAGCAGTCTGCAAGTTAAGCCATTGACGTAGGCTGATATCACTCACTAAATCACGCGTACCTAAGCCACCAGGAATAAGCAACAGATCGCAGTCATAAGTGTTGCTCGTTAAGCAATCTGCTAGCACTCTTGGGCCTTGATAGCTACGAACAATTTCCTTCGCCGCCACTAGCTTTATCTCGGTGTTCGGCATATGGCCTAACATCTCAACCGGACCATGAAGATCTAAGGTTTCATAGTCATCAAATACTAACGCTAGAATACGGTATTTACCTTGGGTAAAAGGCGTTTCAGTAACTAAAGGGTGTGAAATCGTTTTCGCCTGAAGCATAGGTGTCATGACCCCCCCAGCCATTAATAGCGAAGCGCCCTTTATAAACTGTCTACGTTGCATTTTTATCCCCATCAATATCAATATGAGGGTTTAGTCAGACTAATTAGTAATTAATTCAATGATTAGTATTATAAAAATAAAATCGTTCATCAAAATAAGAGACAGTTCAAACTCTGTCGCTTAGTGGGATCTTATACCGCTACTAAGGTGGATATTAAGCCTGTCGGTAAACAACAAAAAAGCGCCAAAGAAGGCGCTTTTAATAGAATGAAGCTGTGCTAATAAAACGGTGTTGGATCGATATCTAAACTGCGTGGTGAAATGCCCTTTTCAATATTAAAAGACGACCTCAGCAAGTCGACAATCTCAACCTTGGTGTAGCATTTATTTTTAATTGAATAGAAACATTTCACTTTTGGGTGCAAAGCGTCGCGCCCTTTCGCAGCCCAAACAATACCGACTCTGCCATCAGATAACTGCACTAATGAGCCAACGGGGTAAACACCAACGCAGCGTATAAACTCATACACTAGCTTTTGGTCTAGATGAAATGGCGTCAAACTAATTAAGATTTTAAACGCGGCTGCTGGGCTCATCGCCTCTTTATAACAACGAGTTGCCGTTAACGCATCAAAGATATCAACAATACAACTCATACGGCCATGAATTGGGATCTCATCACCTTTCAAGCCTCTAGGGTAACCATTGCCATCAAGCTTTTCATGGTGCATCAGGCTGATATCTTTACTGATTTGCGACAAGCCTTTAGTTTGAGACATGATCTCAACCGCGTATGTTTGATGCAGCTTTACATGTTCATATTCTTCAGCGGTTAGTTTGCCAGGCTTATTTAAAACCTGACTATCGACCTTGATCTTGCCGATGTCGTGCAAAATGCCACCAATTGCCAACTGTCTTAGCATATCGGTATCAAAATCAAGATAACGGCCAAATGTCACCAACAAAAAAGCGACATTAATCGAGTGTTCAAGCAGGTAAGCATCTTTAGAACGCAGCGCCGACACACACTTTAGTGCATCAGCATCGAGCATTACCGACTCGATCATGTTGTCGGCTAATGCTTCAAAGGGCTGAACCTCAACGGCTTTACCCTCAAAAGTTTCAGACAGCACTTTATGGATGAGATCTTTAGCCTCAACCATTAATTCTTTAGCTTGTTTTTGTGTTGTTTCGCGATCGACAGGTCTTTTTTTAATTACTGGTTTAGCGTCGATAACGCTGCGACCCAAGCCAAGATCTGGTGACGAACGTTCACCGTTCACCCACACATGAGTTATCTGGCTTTTATGTAGCTTGAGTATCGCTTCAGTACTGCGAATTTGTCCGGCATTGGCAATGTTTACTTTGCTGGTGTTTTTATCGATAGCCTCAACAAACATCCCAACTTTAAGCTCAGCCACAGGTATTTTTAATAAGCGAACGGATTCAGATGAATCAGCCATTATCTCTTAGATCCCCGTAAAATTTAGGTCTTAATTACGGCGATAATCTCTCGCCGTTAACCCCACAGTATTATTATCTTATGGCTCAGTTTTACTGAGTCCGTTTTTATTTTCTGTGAGAAGCTGACCATTCTATTCCGTGAACTATAAAATCTCTATAGATAATGTTAATTAATCTTCGCTAATACAACGTATCCATACCGTAAAAATGCTACATTTTAAGCAATTAATTAAACTATTTTACGACTCAGCATACCGCTTGTAGCACTGAAAACTCGTTGGCTGCCAGCGGCGATACATGCAGTTATAGCAAGAACGAAAAACATTATCAGTGTGTTCATCTTCATCGTCGCTCATAAATATCGAACATTGTGCCGCCGCCTCACGCGCGGCGGCATAATCAGTACAACCAAACTTAAACTGCCATTGGGTGCCAGCAGGTGTAAACCATTTAAGCATAGGTTCTTCTGGCGACTGCTCGGTATTAGTGTTGTGTTTATCTAAGGACTCTTTCATTGCCACCGTTTTAAGCCTCCCTTTATTTAGTAAGACTTCAGCTGTTGCTTACTAGCATTAACCCAAAGACCCGCCTCTTGAGCAACCAGCAATGCAAACTGATATTGGCAATATACGGCTTTAATCTTACCTCTTAGTGTCAGAACCTGATCATCTGCCAGACGTTCGCCATCAACAGAAATTACCGCCTGTAACCCAGTATTTGCTAACACATCAGCCACGTTCATCTGCACTTGCGTAGACTCATCGATATGCAGTCCTAACTGCAATTGACCTTTTACCCGTCCATCTTGACCACTAAGGCGCAAACCTAACCCAGCTAACGAGCCAATAATGCCTTGACCTGTGCCGCCATGCTCTGACAGATCGACCCCTAATTCAGTAGCCAAGCTATAAGCTTGCTCTTTGGTCTTAACCTCAACCTTAGATTGCTGACCAAAAGCGATTAACTGCGGCTGGTTATAATCAGAAGTTAAATCCAAAATGGCTAATCCCGGATCTGCAGCCGCTGCCGACTCTTGCTTTAAATGGGCGACACAGATTTGTTTGATCTGCTCCAAGCCCAACGCGCTATCAATTTGAAAACACATAGCACTGTTATGTGAGGTATAAGGAATATCAGGATGTACAAATAGCTGATGCCTAGTCACAGACTCGGTGATTGCTCGTTTAGATTGCACTGCACCACATTCAGCAGAAATAAGCTTAGCGACAATTTCCTCGGCGATTTCACCTGTGCCTTTAGTGCCAATATCATCGGTATCATCTATACAGATAAGCCACGTTTTCATCTAAAACCCTTATAATTTATTTGCTATCGTTTAATCGTTATTTTTCGTCTGTCAGGCTTCGGTGTAACAAGTCATGGGCATCGAGGCGCCGTAATACCGGAGGCACCAGCAGCGCTGCAGCCACTGCAAACATTGCACCTTGTAAGAAATTGATACCAAATTGCACTAGTGCAACTTGGCCACTCATACCCGCAAGCAAGTTACCTATCCAACCCTTACTCGCCCATGCAAGACAGCCAATTAACGCCAAAATGATGCTCTGCCAACGCAAGCTAAATAGACCAGACATAAATAGTAAAGCAAGATCCATCGCCATCGCTGGCAAACCAAACTTAAGTAAAATCATCGGCCCACCTTTGCCGACGCTCAGCATCATGGCGACTAGACCAGCCAATAAACCACATGCGGTGATACTGCCAACACGACCCACTGCGCCGTAACAGATAAGATAAAAGAAGGTCATTAGAAACATTGAGTGGCCACTTAAGCCAAGCTTGAGTCGCAACATACTTTTCAGTACAACTAATAATGTGGCGCAGAAGCCGATAAATAGGGCATCTTGTAAATCGAATGGTGACTTCATTCATCCTCTCTTGTTGCAGGCCAATGGGTTGGTTGATTAACTTTGCCGAAGTGTCGTAACTTGGCTGCTTTTGCCATCTGTTTAGACAGCTTTAATAATTGAATGAGCACAGGAAGCACTACGCAGTAGATAAGTTCAGGCCAATTTTTAGGGTTGCGTAATGCTTTAGGTGTGATACTTGCGCCGCGAAGGCATTGAATGGCGTAGATCTCTTTTGTCTCTTGCATCATGTAAGGCAGCAGACCAATAGACGCAGCAATAACAAACGCCCATTTAGACGGTAACCCCCAACTCAATACCTCGCCGAGACGCTCAGGGCTTTGAGTGCTCGACAGCCACCAGCCCGGAAGCATGGCTAAGAATACCCGCAGCACCACAATCGCACCGTCGAGTAACTGCGCTTCACCATGCAACAAATAATATAGTGGTAAAGTTAGCGCTAGCTGGATAACACCGACTCTAAGCAGTGCAGTGATCTTATTTTTAAGGTACAAACCATGGATAACCAAAATGCCATCCACCAACAGCAACCAACCTAAACCGCTATTGGGTAAGAAAAAGGCGCAGCTAGACAAAACTAAGCTCAACACTAAAGCAAAAGCGCAATACTGTGTTGCAGTTAATAAGGTCCCAAGGGGCTTTTTAGCCCCTGTCGCTGTACGTTTAGCCCACATTGAAATGTTCTACCTGCCCGGCACCATCACGTAAGACTGCCGACTCGATTAACCAATAACGATCAACAGCTAAACTGGACGCGCAGCGGTGACTAGTTAGCAAAATAGCGCTACCTTTGGCTTTAAGTTGCTCCAATAGCATCACTACTTTTTCAATATGCTGCTTATCAAGTCCAGCAAATGGATCATCAAGTAGTAACACTTTGGGCTGCAGGCACACCAAAGACGCCAGTGCGATAATGTGCTGTTGACCGTATGACAGTTTATGCGGTGAACATTGGGCTAAATGTGTTAAGCCTAGTCTTTGTAAAATCTGCTCGGCACGGCATAAAGGTAATTTAAAGCGCTTCAAGCTGAACTCTAGTTCTGCCAAAACACTTTGCTCAAACAGCTGCCGATTAGGCCGTTGCATTAATAAGCCCAGATCAGCACCATAAATACCAAGTTGTGGCCGCTTACCTAGAACTGAAATCGGCAATGTGGCAGTGTTTGCCTGAATACCTGCAAGGCTTTTGAGCAAGCTACTTTTACCGGCACCGTTATCACCAACCAAAGCAACTATCTCACCGCTATAAAGCGACAATGTTTGCGGACAATTAAATAGGCATTCTTGCTCTAAGAATCTAAACTGATGGGCCTTTATCTTCACCAGACATGCAGACTGTGCGGTAGCTTTATGCTGGATATTCACTGAAGAGTGCTTTGGTTCTGAATGAGTCAAAGCCAAAGCATCTACAGTTAAGTTTGTTGCGGTTAAATTACCGTTTTCTAGATCCCAGAGATAGTCGACTAAGGACGCAAATGCACTAGGATTATGCTCAACCATAACCACAGCCACACCCTCGTGTAACAAGGTTTTAAGCACTGCTTGTAGCTCAGAAACACCATTGTCATCTAGCTGTGCCCAAGGTTCATCAAGTAGTAATAACGATGGTTTAAACACCAATTGCGCCGCCATCATTAAACGATATTTTTGCCCCAAAGAGAGTACTTCCACAGGGGTATCTAAACTAATGTACAGTCCAACTCGTCTTAGTGATTGTTGTACTTTTTCAACCATCAGCTCGGCTGCAATGCCGAGATTTTCCAAAGCGAAGGCAATTTCTGCTCCTACGCTTTGACGTAATACTTGCACGTTAGGATCTTGCATGACTAAACCGACCAATAATGAGGGATGGCGATAAACCTCCCCCTCATAGGGCCGACAAAGCTCCCCAGCTAATAAGTGCAACAGGCTGGATTTACCAGAACCTGTTGGCCCATTAATACAGTGGCACTCTCCTCGATTAACCACCAAATTGAGATCGTCCAAGATCTCGCCTTGGTGCGAGCCATAGCCAAAGTGAATCCCTTCTAATGCTATGAGTTTCATAATAGTCCCCGAAAGACCTAGATTTGCCAGTTAATACCGATGAATACCTGACGACCAGCTTGCGGCAACGCCTCACTTTGGTCGTAGTTTTCATCGAGTAGGTTAGTCGCTCTTAAATACACTTCTAGCTTGTCATCCATAAACGGCTGCACAAGGTTAAGATCAACTAAGGTGTAGTCATCTAACTGCTGCTCAACTAATACTTTGTTGCCACCCACTTTATGCTGTGCGTAATACACCTGATCCATAATGCGCTCTACGTTTAAGTTAACGCGCATGCTGAATGGCAAGGTATATTCAGCTTGAAAGCGAACCTGATGCTTCGGGCGGTATTCCAAGGTTTGCATCGCTTCTTCAGCACTCTTATCTTCAGTATCTAAGAAGCTATAAGAGAAAGTCATAGATAGATCGTCAAAGCTGTTATTTTCTAGCTGTAGATCAACACCTTTAAAACCGTAACGCCCCATATTCTGGTAAACGCCATCAAGATCTTTAGCAATATAATCTTCAGCATCAGTGTAATAACCAGCAATATTTAGCTCAGTTGAATAACCAAGTTGCTGCAATAGACCTAGTTCATAGTGCTCAGAAGTCTCGGCTTGTAACTCTGCATTACCTGAAGATTGTGCGTAAAGGTTACGCATCGATGGGAAGCGGACTTTACGAGCCACCCCCATGTTGATTCGCGTATCTTCTAATACTTGCCAGTAACCAGATAATTGTGCTGAATAGTCATTCTCAGACTCATTGACACGGTCTTGATCATGGAAGGCACCACCTAGCGTCACGCCATAGTTATTACCTTGGTACTGGTATTCCAGAGCTGCGGTATATAACCAAGATGAATCATCAAAGTTGCCGCCAGAACCGCCGCCGTTGCCGCCACCTGAACCACCGCCGTTACCGCCACCTGAACCACCGCCGTTACCGCCGCCTGAACCACCACCGCTACCGCCGCCTGACTCACCACCGTTGCCGCCACCTGAACCACCGCC
>NZ_JBFRNX010000002.1:0-5744 GCF_041471165.1 Shewanella sp. 10N.261.52.F9 | reverse complement strand
CCACCGCCGTTACCGCCACCACTTAAAACAGCAGCATCATTGGTCGTTACTGTATGCGATTCCCAGCTTTGCTTTTCAGCGATTAGCGCTGTGGTCAATATGCCTGCGTCATCAAAGTTAGAGATAAACTGTAGGTTACCGCCTTGTACTGTAGAGCGGCCATCTTGCTGCGCTTTAATCGCTTGGTACGTTTTATCTTTGTATTGAGTTTCTAATACGTCACTTTGGTTGTGATAACCGAAACCACGTAGCGTGAACATGTCATTAAATTTATGAGCAACACCTAGCTGGAACGTTTTAGAGTTATAATCATCAACACGCTCAAACTTAACCGTACCAGTACCACGACCATCACGGCTTGGCTTGCCCCACTCACCGTCACGAATACTCATATTCGCCATTAGCTGAGTATTGTCATTTATCAAGTAGCTACCCTGCGCATAAAAGTTATTCAGGGTCTTGTCAGCGTTTTCACGCATATCGCCTTGCTGATACTCGGTATCTTTGTAGTCGCTAGACATCGGCCAACCGTCTGTCTGTTGACGTGAATAGTTCATTAGGCCTTGCCAGTTATCGCCACTTGCCGCGCCGCTGATATCACCATTAAAGGTGCTATCTTCAGCAGCTTCTAAACGACCAGAAATAGCCGGCGCATTGTCGCCTTGCTTGGTAATAATATTGATTACACCGCCTGCACCACCTGGACCATAAAGCACAGATGAAGGTCCGACTGATACCTCAATAGAAGCAATTTGTGCGGTAGGAATTAGGCTAGGGTCAAATTGGCCATCCTCTGCATCGTTAGCAGGAACACCATTAATGAGGTAAATAACGTGACGAGCTTTAAAACCACGAATATCCACGCGAGGTGTGCTTTGGCCACCAGTTCTCACGTAAATACCTGGTACGCTCTTTAGTACTTGATCTAAGCTCTGAGCACCTGACGCTTTGATCTCTTCTTCGTCTAAGCTCCAGTGAGTGGTTGCAGCTTCAGTAACAGACGCACGCTCACCGTGTACAACAATCACCTCTGTTACATCAAGAATTGGATCACGTTCTATCTCATCAGCCTGCACTTGGTAAGCCAAGCTCATTGCTAGCGCTAATGTGGATACTTTCAGCACTTTTTGTTGTTTTCTCATTGAATCTCATCATCCTAACGACATTATTAAGGCTATTTTCAAAAAGCCGTCGTCAACACTCAAGTAGATAAAACAATAAAACAAACTTAGATCGACTAATTTGAACAATGGGAAAAGAACAGCAACCCACTACGCGACAAAATGACCCACCCAATATCCTCAAAGGACAAAAGGGCCAATTAATCTCACATATTTGACTCAGCTTGATAGCGGATAAAGTTTTGAGATGGTGAGTAATTGAAATTGATTTGGTTAAATCAAAAGCATGTCGATTAAATAGTCAGTGAGAGTTCACATAGGCAGAGCGATCAACTTGACACTCTAATCACAGACTATTACTTTGTGGTAAAGATTCTTATTACCAATGTGCGATGGGTGTATCCCGATTAGAGGCAGCTCCTCTAAGCAAGCCCTAATGATATTTGTTTGGAGTACTTATTGACCATCCCTTTGCTGCCTCAAGCTATTAAGTCCTTAACCGACAAATTAAAATCCTTTACGCTTCAGCCAAACAGCGACCCAATAGTACAGCTGTCAGTGGTCGTTTCACCGATCCCAGTAATTGCTTGGCTCGCAGCGCAAACGACCTATCCGCGCGTATATTGGAAAGGCCGCGATACCGAAGAAGAAGTGGCAGCAATTGGCTGCTGTAAGGACTTTTTCTTTGGCGATGACGTTGATGACATTGCGCTATCGCTTGAGTATCAAAAGCAACGTTCACTCACCAGTAATCAAGATATCCGTTATTACGGTGGCGTGGCGTTTGATCGCCGCAATGAAAGCTGGCAAGAGTTTGGTAAGGCACACTTTGTATTACCTCGCGTTGAATTACGTCGTAGCGGTAATGAATTTAAATTACTGGTTAATCTAAATTTTTACGAAAATGAGTTTAACCAAGAAATAGAAAGTGCACTGCTATCATTGCAGGCATTGGACGCGCCTAAGCCACTAGCACCACCTAACAAGGTCGCACTAATGGGCCGCAGCGATAGACCTGACCGTCATCGCTGGAATGAGCTGGTCAATCGTGTCACCCATCCAAGATTTATTGAAGACACCCCAAAAGTGGTTTTGTCTCGCTTAACTCAGTTAGAAATTAATGAAGAGGTAGATCCATGGATGTTACTTGCCTGCTGGCAGGGACGTAACCCCAATAGTTTTCAATTTGGCTTCCAGTTTAAACCTGGTAGCGCTTTTATCTCTTGTACGCCAGAGCGTTTATATCGTCGTCGCCAACGTGAGCTATTCACTGAAGCACTTGCGGGCACAACAATTCGCGGACTAAACCAAGAAGAAGATAAAGAATTGGCGCAAGCTTTGCTCGACGACACCAAAAATAGCCATGAAAATCAACTTGTTCGACAGCATATCGTTAATGTACTTAACCCATTAAGCAATTATGTTGGCGCAGAAGAAACCCCAACCGTATTTAAGCTGAGCCATATTCAGCATCTACATCGCTCTATTCGAGCCGAGCTTAAAGCGGGTGTGAGTGACTTTCAGCTGATCCAAGCGTTGCACCCAACTCCTGCAGTAGGCGGGCTACCTAAAGATTCAGCAATGAACTTTATTCGCCAACAAGAAGGCTATGTAAGAGGCTGGTATGCTGGTGCCTGCGGTTATTTTAATAAGCATGAAAGTGAGTTTGCTGTCGCGATTCGCAGTGCATTAATTGAACCTGGTCGTATCAACTTATTTGCCGGTGCAGGTATTGTTGCAGGCTCTGAAGCTGATAAAGAATGGACAGAACTTGAAAATAAGCTCAGAACTATCTTGTCGATTTTAACTGAACTCTAGTTTTCACCTCAGCCAAATAAAATCAATAACTTAATAATTATCGACGGCAAAAGTTTACTAGCCGTCGAGATTTCCACTTGCTCAAATATAAATCTTCTCTATAATTTGCCGCCCCCAAGCTTGGGGATAAATACCCTGTTATTAACCAAAATTGCAAAATTATAGCGCTAGTCGCTATTGCGGGTTCCCTAACCCCGCCCGATTTATTTAAAAAGGCCACAAGATGTTGATGTTATCGCCAGCACAGCTTCGCCGTGCACTGCTGCTTTTAGCCAGCTTTCATATTGTTATTATTTGCGCAAGCAACTACCTAGTACAACTCCCGTTTCAGATCTTCGGTTTCCATACCACTTGGGGCGCCTTTAGCTTTCCATTTGTGTACCTAGCAACCGACCTAACAGTGCGCATATTTGGCCAACAAGCCGCTAGAAAGATTATCTTCCTTGCGATGCTGCCTGCATTAGTGATCTCTTACTTGATGGGCGCTATCTTTCACCAAGGCAGCTTCCAAGGTGCAGACGCTCTACTGGAATTCAATAGCTTTGTATTCAGAATCGCATTCGCCAGCTTTGCCGCTTACTTAGTCGGCCAACTAATGGATATTTTTGTGTTTGCTAAGCTTAGAGAAACTAAGTCATGGTGGGTTGCACCTTCTGCGTCGACCATAGTGGGGAACCTTATCGACACTATCGTATTCTTCGCCTTAGCTTTCTATGCCTCAACAGATGAATTTATGGCTGCACACTGGCCTGAAATCGCTACTGTTGATTACGGATTCAAACTAATTGTCAGTTTAGGTCTGTTCTTGCCAGCTTACGGCCTGCTGCTAAAGTTCTTACAAGATAAGATCTTACATAACAGCACTCGTGAAACCGCTATTTAACGCTTAACAACAACTGGACTGACCTGTTATAATTTCGCCAATTCGTTCACCTTTCAGTCAATGGTTTGGCTGCTCTATAGGGTGAACCGGCGAAGTTATTGAGAGTTTGAAAATGTACACCATTGAAATTGAAGCCGTAACTGAGTTTACGCCAGAAGTGCTTGAGTTAATCCAAACTGTTTACACCGCGATTCCTGAGTTTGAACAAGGTTACGCTAAGCAAGAGATCAGCCAACGCCTATTGGCAGGCCCAGCATTACTGCTTGTTGCTAAAGTGGAAGGCGAAATAGCAGGCTTTAAACTTGGCTATCAGACTGATGCTCAGGTGTTTTACAGCTGGTTAGGTGGTATTACACCTGATTTCCGTGGTCTGGGTTTAGCTAAAAGCTTACTTGAATACCAAGAGAAGTGGGCTAAAGAACAAGGTTACCAGCGCATTGACGTTAAAACCCGTAACTGCTTCCCTAGCATGCTGAATATGCTTATTAGCAATCAATACCAGATCACCGCTATGGTTAGCGATGCGCAAAACCACAGCCAGAATAAGCTACACCTGCAAAAGCACGTGTAATCATGCAGCTTTGTTGCCTGAAACAAATCTCCAAGTAAATAAAATAAGCAAAATGTGAAAAAGTTGTACGATAAAGCTTGCAAATCTAAATGAGAATGATTATTGTTAACACGCGTTCCAGAACTCGGATTAACAAATAAAGTTCTCATCATCTTTGTTTGCCAATGAGTTTTACTTACAGCACGACATTGCTCACACACTCTTTGTGGCCGGGATTATTATCCCGGCTATTTTTTTACCTGGAACAAAGCATCTCTACTTCTTCGTCACCGATCTGATACTAACGATTGTGATGACAGCATCGCAATGCCCACATACTTTTTAAGAGCCGCGGATTATTATCCCGGCTATTTTTTTACCTGAAACAAAACATCTCTACTTATTCATCACCGATCTGATACTAACGATTGTGATGACAGCATCGCAATGCTCACATACTTTTAATAGCCGCGGATTATTATCCGACTATTTTTTTACCTGAAACAAAACATCTCTACTTATTCGTCACCGATCTGATACTAACGATTGTGATGATAGCATCGCAATGCTCACATACTTTTTAATAGCCGCGGATTATTATCCCGGCTATTTTTTTACCTGAAACAAAACATCTCTACTTATTCGTCACCGATGTGATACTAACGATTGTGATGACAGCATCGCAATGCTCACATACTTTTAATAGCCGCGGATTATTATCCGGCTATTTTTTTACCTGAAACAAAACATCTCTACTTATTCGTCACCGATCTGATACTAACGATTGTGATGACAGCATCGCAATGCCCACATACTTTTTAATAGCCGCGGATTATTATCCCGGCTATTTTTTTACCTGGAACAAAGCATCTCTACTTCTTCGTCACCGATCTGATACTAACGATTGTGATGACAGCATCGCAATGCTCACATACTTTTTAAGAGCCGGGCTTAATTTGCTTCAAATAAGGCGAATCCAGTGAAATTCACTAATCGCTAATGTAAAGACTACCAATGTATTTGTCACGTAAGCCACTGCTTGTATTTGATTAAATTTTATTTACTCAAATATTAATCACTTTTTTACATTTTGAGCTTGCAAGACCAAATGATAATGATTATTATTTACATGCGTTCCAAGAACTCGGAAATAACTTAAAGGCATCTCATCTCCTGCAAGTTAGAGTTTAATTAAGCACGACATTGCTCACACACTCTTTGTGGCCGGGATTATTATCTCGGCATTTTATTGCCTAAAACAAAATAACGATTAGCCTCAATGATTGATGTGGCTGCACCACATTGCTCACATACTTTTTCTTCATAGCCAGAATTATTATCTCGGCATTTTATTGCCTAAAACAAAATAACG
>NZ_JBFRNX010000001.1:456295-466262 GCF_041471165.1 Shewanella sp. 10N.261.52.F9 | reverse complement strand
GGAATTCATTTTTTAAGGGACGTTTTACAAGGTAAGGTCAGCTAGCAATCCCAAGAAAATGAACAGATCAAGATGGGGGAATTCACCTTCAAGGGAATGCTAACTTATCGTTCTTTCGCCTGAAATCCCGATGACTGAAGTCTACATATACAGGCTTAATCTAATCTTAAGATCTGGGCCTCTACAAAAGAATTATTCAATTTCCGGCGAGATTAGCTGTGAACGCTTATCCATTAAATCTTTAACCAGTGGAGTGAGGATTAGCTCCATTGCTAGTGACATCTTGCCACCTGGTACTACAAGAGTATTTACCCTAGACATAAAAGAGCCTTGGATCATGCTGAGGTAATAGGGAAAGTCTACATTGTTAATCCCGCGAAAACGGATCACTACAAAGCTTTCATCTAAACTCGGAATACTCTTAGCGCTAAATGGGTTTGAAGTATCAACGGTTGGTACTCGCTGGAAGTTGATATGAGTGCGAGAAAACTGTGGCGTCATATGGTTAATATAGTCGTCCATACTGCGCACTATAGAGTCCATCACTTTTTCACGGCTATGGCCACGTTCTGATGTGTCGCGGATGATTTTTTGGATCCACTCTAGGTTTACAATTGGCACCATACCTATGAGTAAGTCAACATGCTGAGCAACGTCACATTCATCGGTAACTACACCACCATGAAGGCCCTCGTAGTAGAGCATATCGGTATTTTCAGGTAATGGATGCCATTGAGTAAACGTTCCGGGCATTTGATTGAATGGCACAGCCTCATCGAATGTATGCAGGTAAGCGCGAGTTTCACCTTGGCCAGTATTACTGTAATCGTTAAAGCATTGCTCTAAACGTTTGAAGTCATTGGCTTCTGGACCGAAGTAACTGATATTACGGTTTTCAGTTTTTTCTTTACGGATCATTACCGCCATTTCAGGGCGAGTAAAGTGATGAAAACTGTCACCTTCAATAATGGCTGCATTAATGCCCAGCTGTCTAAAAATATGATTAAAAGCAGTTGTCGTTGTCGTCGTGCCTGCGCCAGAGGAGCCTGTTACTGCAATAATTGGATGTTTCGCTGACATTTTTTTACCCAAAGAAAGAGAGTTTGCTTCACCTGCATGTTAGCCAAAGCTACGACTAATTATCGTTATTCAGGTAAGAGGGTTGCGCTTATAACCTTCATTTATACGGCTTCACTTGGCTCAGGTCAATCTATGCCCAAGCCAAGAGCAGGCTTTTACTACTTGATATTAATCCTGTTGCCAATCTTGGACAACGATATCTTCTTTGCGTCTAATACCAATAGATTCTTCTTTCTCGCTGTACTCGACAACGAGAACGCCTTGCTTAAGTGCTGCTTTACACTGAATGATTGCTCTTTCCATGCTGTGTTCGCCGTCACCAGAAAAGCTGCCATCTTCAACTTGGCTGATAAGATATTCTTTAATAAGGTTGTCAAAAGTCTCGCTAGATAACTGAGCTAAAGACTCATAAGGCACTAACATGGTGATTTTTCCAATGAGATTAAAAAGTTTAAAATGCGTTTTTCAAGGTAGTAGCGTGGTCGCCATGGACTACCGCCATCGATAAAGCCTACGTGACCGCCATTTTCGTGGAGTTCATATTGTACTTGTTGTGAAAGTTGCTCTCTAGCAGGGATTACCGCTTCAGTCATAAAGGGGTCGTCTTTTGCGTGGATCACTAATATTGGCTTAGTGATGCGGCTTAAGTACGGCATACCGCTGGCACGATTATAGTAATCATCTACACCATCAAAGCCATGCAGAGGTGCTGTGACTTTATCATCGAATGCATAGAAGGTGGTGAGGCTATCAATGTCATGCTTATTAATTGGCATTAATGTGCTTAATTCAGGCTTTGCGACTTTACCGTGCATTTTTTGTTGTAGCTGCTTAATAAGGTAGCTCTGGTACACTTTTGAAAAGCCTTTCTCTAGGCGATTGGCGCAAGAGCCTAATTGTAATGGTGCAGAGATGGCAACGGCTTTATCAATCAAACTCAACTCTTGCTGCTCGCCCTGATATTTTATCAGTACATTGCCGCCTAGGCTGTAGCCAACGGCTAGCAAAGAGTTATTTGGGAAATGGCTTTTTAAGTGTTGTAGTGTGCAATGGAGATCCTCAGTATCACCGCTGTGATATCCGCGTGGAAGACGGTTTAACTCCCCTGAACAGCTACGATGATGGTGTACTACAGCACATAAACCTGATGCCTTGCTAGCGGCTAAGATTCGAAGTGCGTAGTGAGACTCAGCACTGCCCTCAAGGCCATGGATAATCACTAAAATCGGCTGTTTAGCTTCAGGTGTTCCTTGCCAGTCGAGATCGATAAAATCGCCATCGGGAAGTTCCAAGCGTTCACGTTGTAATACAGGTCTGTCCACTTTAGTCAG
This sequence comes from Shewanella sp. 10N.261.52.F9, assembly GCF_041471165.1. NCBI lineage: Bacteria > Pseudomonadati > Pseudomonadota > Gammaproteobacteria > Alteromonadales > Shewanellaceae > Shewanella > Shewanella sp. 10N.261.52.F9. The sequence goes on along the minus strand of NZ_JBFRNX010000001.1, from coordinate 463,851 downwards.
TACAGGGAGAATCGTTTGAATATGGGGATTTTTAGCCCACCAAGGTGGCGAAAATATTTGGCTCATAATAATTTGGCTATTGCTGAAAATTAAAACGTGTGTTTAATTGTTGTTGTCGTCAGAGTGTAACATAGATTGAAATCGGTCATTTTAATGACTTTGTTTCGAGTTGTAAGTGGCTATGCAATCTGGATGAGTGACGAACTAGAGCGCCAAAACATAATGATTAGAAATAGAGGACGCGATGGAACGACGGACTTTTATTACAACCGCATTAGCAGGGACTGCCTGCTTAGCGTTGGGAGTGAATTACTGCTCTTCAGACTATATCGCGGTCAATAAAGAGCTAGATGACAAGCATCGTTTGTTATTTAGTGTGTTATTGCCCGTTTTTTTAGATGGCGCTCTGCCTGATGTCGCAACATTAAAACGCGATGCGATTAATCGTACACTCGACGCGATAGAACACACGATTTCGATTCTCCCCCAAGATAGCCAAGCGGAACTTGAACAGCTACTCAACATGCTTGAGGGACGTTTGGGGCTGCTTATTCTAACAGGAAGTGTTACGCCGTTAATGATGCGTAACGAATCTGAACTCATTGATATGCTGCAAAGTTGGCGTACAAGTTATCTTGATATGATGGTCACGGCCTATCAGGGTTTACGAGAGCTGGTGATGGCCAGTTATTACTCGAGCCCCGAGCACTGGAGTCGATTGCATTACGCTAAACCTAGCTTTTTAGAGGATATGCAGTGATGTTAATTGGAATACTTTCGGCATTATTAATACAGGTGCTAACTAAGCGGGCGCAGACAATAAAAACTCAGAATAAAGGACGCGTTTATGGCCATTGAAGATCCTATTGTAAAAGGACTGGATTCTGGCTGGGCGCATATAAATGCGGCTAAGCTCAATGAAAACCAAACCTTAGAAGCCGATGTGGTCATTGTTGGCAGTGGCGCTGGTGGCGGTGTTGCAGCAGAGATCCTTACCCGAGCAGGCTTATCAGTTATTATTGTTGAGGGTGGTCCGCTTAAATCATCTAGCAACTTTAATATGGAAGAGCGCCGTGCCTATCCTGACTTATACCAACAAGCTGCAGGGATGAAGACCGCAGATAAAGCGATTGGTATTTTTCAAGGTCGGGCAGTGGGTGGGTCAACTACAGTTAATTGGACCACTTCAATTCGCACTCCCGAGCCTGCGCTTAACTACTGGGCACAGGTCAAGTCTGTTGAGGGGCTGTCTCGAGCTGAGCTTGATCCTTGGTTTGAGAAAATGGAGCAGCGACTCAATATCAGTAAATGGGCTTATGAGCCCAATCGAAATAACCAAGCACTAAAGCAAGGCTGTGAGCAATTGGGTTGGGAACACACAGTTATTAAGCGTAACGTTAAAGGTTGTTGGAACACCGGCTATTGCGGCATGGGCTGCCCAGTTAATGCTAAGCAGTCGATGTTAGTGACCACGATTCCAGCGGCTCTTGAAGCGGGGGCAACATTGGTTAGTCAGGCGAAAGTAATTAAGCTTGAGTATCATAAGGACAAAATCTTTGCTATAAAAGCGCAAGCGGTAGATAGCAATATGAAGCCTTTACCGGTTGAAATTATGTTTAAGGCTAAGCATTACATTTTGTCGGCAGGAGCCATTCACACACCAACAATCATGTTGCGTTCTAAGCTACCAGACCCACATGAGATAATCGGTAAACGTACTTTTTTACACCCCACTTTACTTAGTGGCGCAGTGTTTAGCGACCCGATAAATGGCCATAGTGGCGCTCCACAGTCGATTTATTCTGATGAGTTTGTCTGGCAAAATGGCGCTGATGGAGAGCTAGGTTATAAGCTCGAAGTCCCTCCCATTCATCCAATTTTGATTGCCTCAAAAACCATTGGTTACGGTAAAAGCCATGCAGAGTTGATGGCGAAATTTAATCAACTACAAGTGACGATTGCTTTGGTGCGTGATGGTTACCATGAAAATAGCCAAGGCGGCCAAGTGAAATTGACCGAGCATGGCTTTGCGTTGGATTATCCGCTCACAGACGCCTTTTGGCGGGCAGCAAGGCGTGCCTATGCCAGCATGGCTGAATTACAATTTGCCGCTGGTGCGCAGCAAGTATTACCTATTAGCGAAGGAATGCCTTATTTGTCGAGTTGGAAGGAGGCCAAAAGCGCGATAAATGAGATGGAATTAGCGCCACTGAAAACCGTTGTGGCTTCTGCCCACGTGATGGGCGGCTGCCCATTCGGTGAAGACCCAAAAGTTTCTATGGTTAATAGTTTTGGTGAGTCACATTACTTCGAGAACCTTTCTGTAATGGACGGCTCTATCTTCCCTACTAGCTTAGGAGCAAATCCACAGCTGTCTATTTATGGTATTACTGCTAGAAATGCGACTCGCTTGGCTGAAAAGTTGACGGCTTAATTTGTACTGGTATAGCTTGGTATGGCTAAAAAGGCGAGCAGAGCTCGCCTTTTTAGATCTGTATTAAACACTTATTTCACAACTTATGAATACCGCTAGTTATTGGTTTAGACTGGAGTAATCTTGGCTATTAAGGTTAAATAGCGCCAAGTAGCGACTCACATTGCTATCGGTTTCAGCAGGGTAAACTTCATCTAGAACCATAGGCTTGAGTGCTATGAGGATCTTAGCTTGAGACTTGCGTTCTAACATTAACTCGACATCCAGCATTTGTTGATATTCAGCCTGTTCAAGTACGGCTTTGCTTAAGCGTCTCAGCTTACGGTAAGGCAATAATAGTCTTTGCTCCCAGCTGAGTAGAGCCTGCTGTAGCTGCTGCCAGTCTGATGAAGCAAGTCGTTGATGGTGGCTATCAAGCCATAGAGCCAATAGTAGTAAGTTTACGTTGAGCTGGTGGTCATCTTGCAGTGCTAAGCAAATGGTCTGTTGCTGGATATAGATGACATCACAATCTTGCCAAAGGTGCTGATAAAAGCTGGGGTTAAAACTACCTGGTAGCGTCATATGAAAAGCTCCGTCTACCGCAAGCCTATCGAGCTTACGTTTCATGCATATTCAAAAAGTTGCGCAAAAAGTGAGTTATAAAAAAGGGAAGCATTGCTTCCCTTATGTCGTTACCTATCAGACTTCTTCACGAACACTTTGTTCAATATTTTCAATTTCTTCTTGGATCTCAAGCCATTCCATTTCGCTCTCTTCCAAACCCTGAGTCAAAGTGGTTCGCTCACTAAGCACCTGAGTCAGTTTGGCTTTATTGTCGGCATCATAGAGGCTGGTGTCGGCCAACATTTCTTCTAGCTCTTTTAAGCGGTCATTGGCTTTTTTCTGATCTTTCTCTAGCTTAGTCTGTACCTTTTTCAGCGGCGACAGTTTTTGTCTTAGTTCTGCTTCTAAGCGCTTTTGTAACTTCTTGTCTTGAATTGGCGTGCTGGTTTCAACCGCTTCTTCTTTACCTGCATTTTTAGCCGCATCGAGTAGCCATTGATGGTAATCATCTAAATCGCCTTCAAAGCTTTTCACTTCACCTTGATCGACAAGGTAGTAGTCACTACAACTTAGGCGTAATAAGTGTCTATCATGCGATACAATAATCATTGCACCTTCAAAAGTTTGCAGTGCCATGGTTAATGCATGACGCATCTCTAAATCTAAGTGGTTGGTTGGTTCGTCGAGTAGCAATAGGTTAGGGCGTTGCCACACTAACAGCGCCAATACTAAACGAGCTTTTTCACCACCAGAGAAAGGTCTTACAGGCGCAAGAGCCATATCGCCGTTAAAGCCATAACCGCCTAAAAAGTTACGTAACTCTTGTTCTGTCGTCGTTGGTGCCAAACGCACCATGTGCTGCAGTGGTGAGTCATCTAAACTGAGAAATTCCAGCTGATGCTGGGCAAAGTAACCGATATTTAAACCTGGGTTGGTTTCATATTTACCTTGCATTGGTGATAGCTCACCAGACAGTAATTTCACTAATGTCGATTTACCCGCGCCATTACGCCCAAGTAGACCAATGCGGGCTCCCGGCACCAAGTTTAGGTGCACTTTTTTAAGGATCTCGGTTTCACCGTAGCCAATAGAAACTTGTTCCATTGTTACTAGCGGGTTTGGTAGTGCTGCCGGCTCTCTAAATGCCATATGAAACGGGCTGTCAGCTTGAGATGGTAGCAGTTCTGCCATACGTTCAAGAGCTTTTAAGCGACTTTGAGCTTGCTTAGCCTTACTGGCTTTATAGCGGAAACGGTCAACAAAAGACTGCATATGGGCACGTTCTTTTTGTTGGCGCTCAAAGGCCACTTGCTGCTGAGCCATACGCTCGGCACGAACACGCTCAAACGAGGTGTAGTTACCTTTGTAATAGTTAAGTTTGGTGTTCTCTACATGCACGATTTCATCGACAATACCATCAATAAAGTCGCGGTCGTGACTGATCAGAATGAGCGTACCTTGGTAAGCTTTGATCCAGCCTTCTAACCAGTACATGGTATCTAAGTCTAAGTGGTTAGTCGGTTCATCGAGTAATAGTAAGTCCGAGCGACATAATAGCGCCTGCGCTAAGTTAAGGCGCATGCGCCAACCACCGGAAAAACTCTTAACTGGATTACTTTGCTCTTGCTCACTAAACCCAAGACCTGCTAGCAGGCTTGCAGCGCGTGAATGAATAGCATAACCGCCAATTGCGTCTATTTTGCCGTGTAGTAGTGCAATTTTATGGCCGTCATCAGCTTCTTGCGCTGCGTGCAGCTGTGTTTCTAACTCTCGATATTCGGCATCGCCATCAATGACATATTCAATTGCAGAGACTTCTAGTGCAGGGGTTTCCTGAGCAACGGTAGCAAGTTGCCATCCGCTTGGCATGCTGAAGTCACCTTTATCTAAGCTTATTTTGCCTAAGATAAGGGCAAGTAACGAAGATTTACCGCTTCCATTGGCACCGACAAGCCCGACTTTATGTCCTGGATAGACAGTTAATGAAGTTTCATCGAGCAAGGTTTTTGAGCCACGAACGAGTTGAGCTTGAGTGATGGTGATCATTGAAGTCGGCTTAAAGTCAGAGTAACAGTAAATATTGGGGACAGATGATAGCCCAGAACCGCTAGATACTTCTATGGCAGAAGCTAGAAAAGTACGGTCTTGATGCGACTTTTGTGGCAAAATGGCGATATAGATGGATAGGAATTTAAATCATGACAATAACAACTAAAAAAGTGAAAAAACGTTTTGTTGCCGGCGCTAAATGCCCTAAGTGTCAGACAAAAGAGTCAATCGTATTATTTAAAGAGAATGGTATCGAAACTGTAGAGTGTGTCGATTGTGATTACCGTGAACAGCAAACAGAAGAAAAAGTCGCTAAAAAAGCCAGTGGCGCCGTTATTGGAGTATTTAATCCTGACTAACAATGAAGAGTCTGGGGCTTAAAATCGTCATCGTTAAATACCGCTTTTTGGTAAAGTGTAATCACATGTATGCTGTCTGCTTGCTGGTGTAAACTTTGCGGGTTTAGCCTTAGTGCTTTTTGCTAACGCAGCGTGGCGTGGCAAAATATTTAGAGTCAGTTGTTTAATGATATTCATATCAATTCGAATTTTAGTGCAGCAATGAGCATTCTGACTAAAATTAAGCTGGTATACATTGCCAGCTTTTTTGTGGCCGCTTTTAATAATCAAGCATACCTTCATGACCAATTGGCATAAGTGGCTATCTAAATATGGCTTTCAAGCGGGTTAAGGTCAGGGATAGAGGATATTTCTTCGTTATCCTTTATTGAGCATGCTGCAACTAAAAGAATTACTGCTACAATAGCGCGCTATAATTTATATCGATAGAAAACGACAACTTTTGCTCCAGCTGATTTGGAGCCTTGTCACCATGATTAGATCACTGCAAAGCACGATTTGAGCGCCTTGATAAAGGTATCGAGTCCTATAGGGAAAACCGCCCTAACCAGCAGTGCATACTTAGGAAAGATACTTTGACTCAAACAGTCCCAAATACCGATGCTCAAGCGCCGTTCTCAAGCCTAAATCTGAAAGCTGAACTGCTAGATAACCTGAAAACTATGGGTTATGACTCAATGACCCCAATTCAAGCGCAAAGCTTGCCTGCGATCCTTAATGGCGAAGACGTTATTGGTCAAGGTAAGACGGGTTCTGGTAAGACTGCTGCGTTTGGTTTGGGCTTATTGCACAAGTTAGACGTTAAACGTTTCCGCATTCAATCTTTGGTGTTGTGTCCAACGCGTGAGCTTGCAGATCAAGTAGCTAAAGAGATCCGTACGCTAGCACGCGGCATTCATAATATTAAAGTACTAACACTTTGTGGCGGTGTGCCTATGGGGCCACAAATTGGTTCTTTAGAGCACGGTGCGCACATTATTGTGGGTACGCCAGGTCGTATTATCGACCACTTAGATCGCGGCCGTTTAGATCTTGAAAACGTACAGACTTTGGTGCTTGATGAAGCCGACCGTATGCTAGAAATGGGTTTTCAGGTTGAACTTGAAGGCATCATGGAACGTATGCCAATCGAACGTCAGACCTTGCTATTTAGTGCGACTTTCCCTGAGCAGATCCAATCTATTGCCGACAAAATCATGTTCAAACCTGTGATGGTGAAAGTGGCATCAACGCATGCAACTAGTACCATTGACCAGCACTTCTATGAAGTCGGTAATAACAATGATCGTATGCGCGCGCTTAAATTATTGTTACTGCAGTACCGTCCAGAAAGTGCGGTAGTATTTTGTAATACTAAGCGCGAAACTAAAGACGTGGCTGCGCAGTTGAAGAACGATGGCTTTAGTGTAGTTGCACTACATGGCGATCTTGAGCAGCGCGATCGTGATCAAACCCTACTGCAGTTTGCTAACAAGAGTGTGTCTATCATGGTAGCGACTGACGTCGCAGCTCGTGGCCTTGATATCGATGCGCTTGATGCTGTGATCAACTATCACGTGGCTTACGACACTGAAGTGCATATTCACCGTATTGGCCGCACGGGTCGTGCCGGCAGTAAAGGTTCGGCGCACACTTTCTATAACGATGAAGATGGTTACAAAATTGCGCTACTTGAAGATTATCTAGAGCGTGACATTGTTAATGAAGCACTTCCGTCTGAGCATTTGTTAGATACTTTCCCGGTACAGCCTGTTATGACTACCTTGCAAATTGATGGTGGTAAAAAGCAGAAATTACGTCCAGGTGATATCTTAGGTGCCCTGACTGGTGAAGATGGCATTCAAGGTAGCGAAGTAGGTAAGATTAAAATTACTGATATGCGAGCTTATGTTGCAGTTAACCGTAAGGTGGCTAAAAAGGCATTGCATAAAATTACTAACGGCAAGTTAAAAGGTCGTTCATACCGTGCATGGGAATTGCGTTAACTCGTATTCTTTGTTTTTGGAGTAAGTAATTAGATTTTATTTACTCCGAAAATGGCCATTGTTGGCATAAAAAAAGCAGCGTATAAACGCTGCTTTTTTTATGCCTGGAGCATTTATGCCAAGGCCCATGGATGGTTAGCCTTGGTATTTGTGTCTGGAGCACTTATGCCAAGGCCCATGGAT
>NZ_JBFRNX010000001.1:186858-455476 GCF_041471165.1 Shewanella sp. 10N.261.52.F9 | reverse complement strand
TAGCCTTGGTATTTGTGTCTAGAGCACTTATGCCAATAACCACAAGTGGTTTTTGGCAAAGATATAATCGAGCTCAAGCAATATTAGGCGTTTGCTTAGCTGTTTTGGCTAGGCTTATTGGCTGTACGATTGCCATTACTTGCTCTATTTGGGGTCGGTCTACGTTGTCCAGTTGGCTTGCTGTGGCTGCGTTCTGGTCCGCTGCCGTTTGCACTTGCGTTGCCGTTAGCTGCATTCGGTCTACGCTGACGTTTAGGCTTGCTTGGTTGTGAATCACCGTTTTGCTGGTGGCCACGAGCCATTTCACCACTACGTTGGCCATCCTTGTGTTCTACTTTAGCAGCATTATTTTGACCATTGCCTTGGCGACGCGGGTTAGCTGACTTATTGCTAGCTCCGCCTGAGTTTGCGCCTTTATTTGGACTACGCGATCGACCATTACCACGACTTTGGTTGCCACCATTACGCGGACCTTTATTCTGGCCATGAGATTTACCGGTTAAGTCAGTTTCAGGTAAGTGATAAGTTGGCTCAAAGCCTTCGATTACGCGGCGCTCTAAGTTCTGTTTAATCAGTAACTCAATGTCACGCAAAAGTTTAATTTCTTCATCGCCAACAAGTGATACTGCATGGCCTGATGCCCCTGCGCGACCAGTACGGCCAATACGATGTACATAATCCTCTGGCACGTTTGGTAAATCAAAGTTAACCACTTGCGGTAGTTGGTCTATATCAAGGCCACGTGCGGCAATATCAGTCGCCACAAGTACGCGAATTGCACCACTCTTAAAATCGGCTAGAGCTTTAGTTCTTGCGCCTTGGCTCTTATTACCGTGAATCGCAGCAGCAGTAATATCTTTTGCTTCAAGGTTTTTAGCAAGACGGTTAGCACCATGTTTAGTGCGGCTAAATACCAATACTTGTTGCCAGTTATTTTGCTTAATCAGTTTGACTAAAACTGCTGCTTTTTGGCCTTTATCAACAGGGCAGATCCACTGCTGTACAGTATTAGCTGTCGCGTTACGCGGTGTAACAGAGATCTCAACTGGGTTGTTCACTAAGCCTTTGGCAAGCTGGCGAATATCATCAGAGAAGGTTGCTGAAAACATCAAGTTTTGGCGCTTTGCTGGCAAGATAGCTAAGATTTTTTTAATGTCATGAATAAAGCCCATATCTAGCATTCGGTCGGCTTCATCAAGAACAAGTACTTCAAGCTGACTAAAGCTCAGAGCACGTTGATTATATAGATCGAGTAAACGACCTGGAGTCGCTACCAGAATATCAACCCCGCGGTTAAGTTTAGTGATCTGTGGACCAATGCCAACCCCACCAAATACTACAGCTGATTTAAGCGGTAAATTCTTACCGTAAGTTTCAACGCTTTCACCAACTTGAGCAGCTAGTTCACGAGTTGGAGTTAGCACTAATGCGCGCACTTGTTTAGCCGGGGCTTTGGTGCCTTTTGAAAGTAGCTCTAGCAATGGCAGAGTAAAACCTGCTGTTTTACCTGTACCAGTTTGCGCAGCGGCCATCACGTCCTTTCCTTCCAATACGGCAGGAATTGCTTGTGCCTGGATAGGTGAAGGAGTGTCATAACCTTTATTGGCAACGGCTTTCAAAATTTGGGCTGATAAGCCCAGTGAGGCAAAACTCATAGATAGGTCTCATTTCGGCTGCGGAATAGACGTTAAAGTGCGACTGGCAGCGGTTTCAGGGGGCCTGCAGATGCTGGCGGCCGTGCAGCTTACAGGATCTGCCTAAAAAGCGCTAATTATTAAACAATCAACCGCTAAATAAACGGTCTTGCTAGCGTTGTCGCTTAACTCCACTGAGTATGGCAGTTAAATAAGAACTAGGGGGTTATTAGCAACTGAAATGGAGCTGATTGATCATTGTCAGCAGGATAAATTGACTAATTTGGTAAAAAACTATCGATTGTGTGATTTTTAGTCGATTAAAAGATGTTGTATCGGCGCTGCATGTGTTAATCTCGCGCCCCTGAAAGTTCATCTACCGATTTTCACCAGTAAATCTAGGTATACATCATACCTAACTCGGCGACTTGTCATGCAGCAACCTATCATTAGTTATCATAAAGATGATGAAGACCATTGGGTTGCGAATTTGTCTTGCGGTCATACGCAACATGTTCGCCATCGTCCTCCATGGGAGCGACGAGACTGGGTGACTAGCCAGCAAGGCAGAGATGCCATGCTTGGTTATAATCTGGAGTGTAAGCTGTGTGAACTCAATTCGGAAGTGGAATAAATCGTGTAGTGATTTAGGTGATCATTACAGAGCGATTTAGAAACAGAATTATGAACGTGAGAGTGATACTTAGAGTGTTGGTCTTGCGTATTGATTGAGCTATAAATAGCCTTGGCTGATATCTTTAACTGGGTATCGCACAAATAGTGTATTTGGCTCAAGTATTAGCATTATTGTTAGGATAAAAAGTAACATGACACAAACTAAGAAGTATGATTTTCGCGTAGTAGCAGATGGCGCAACTTGGACTGGCCAAATCACTCGTCGTCAAACAGCAAGAAAGATTGTTGTTTCTAAAGCTAAGAAAGGTTTTGCGACTGAAGCTGAAGCACAAGCTTGGGGCGAAACTGAACTTAAATCATTCTTAGAGAATTTGATTAAGCGTAATGAGCGTAAAGCTAAGGCGCGTGAAGAGCGTAACGAAGCTGCTGACGCTAAAGAACTTGCTGCTGATGCATGGCGCAATGCGCGTCCAAGCAAATCATCAGATTTCGATGAAGATAACCTAGATTATGAGTCTGACTCAGAAGGTTAATCTTGCGCAGCAAATCTAATTTGTTTTAGCGATAGCTAAATAAATTGAGAAACCGCAGTAAGCCTAGCTTAGTGCGGTTTTTTTATGTATAGGATTTGCTGAGCTGCTTGTTTTATAAACCGTGATTTATTGATCTAGCTCAATTTTTGTGAGTCCGATAACATTTACTGCATTGATGTTTTATTCTGCTATTAATGCCTGCGATACTGAGGGAATGCATTCGTGTTTTACTCGCCTTGCGTAAACTAAATAGATTGAACTTACGCTAGTCGATAAAGTCTTTAAAATATGTTTTTGCTCAAGTTAGATGCGCAGCATCCAACTTATCCTCTTGTTGTCGTTAGTCTGGAATCACATGGATAAAACAGTAGAAAAAAAGCTTACTAAATGGCTGAAGCTGCAAAAGAAAGCGTGTGGCTTTTATTTAAATTTGTCGGTTTTTTTCGGTGTATTAACCGGGCTAAGCTTAATGTGCCAAGCATGGCTTATTGCCACTGTACTGCAAGGCATTATTATTGATGAGTTACCCAAGAGTGATTTCATTAATCACTTTTGGGCATTGCTTGGATTAACAGTGGTCCGCGGCGTACTAGCGTTTGCCCGAGAACGCGCCAGTTTTCAAGCTGGTGCCAAACTCAGAGTTGAAATGCGCGCCGCGGTATTAGATAAATTAGCGCTGCTTGGGCCTGCATTTATTAAAGGTAAACCGGCAGGCAGTTGGGCCAGCATAGTGCTGGAACAAATAGAAGATCTGCAAGATTTCTACGCTCGTTACTTACCACAAGTCGTATTGGCTGGTTTTATTCCATTAATTATCTTAGTTGCGGTTTTCCCTATTAATTGGGCGGCAGGATTAATTTTGCTGGCTACAGCGCCGCTTATCCCGATGTTTATGATTTTAGTGGGTATGGGGGCAGCCGACGCTAACCGTAAAAACTTTAGTGCGTTAGCCCGTTTAAGTGGCCACTTTATGGATAGACTGAAAGGCTTATCAACGCTGAAGCTGTTTAATCAAGGTGAGAAAGAAGCCAGAGTTATCCGCAAAGCCTCAGAAGAGTTCCGTGAGCGCACTATGGCTGTATTGCGTATGGCATTTTTAAGCTCGGCAGTATTAGAGTTTTTTGCTGCTGTTTCGATAGCTGTTATGGCAGTTTACTTTGGTTTTAGCTACTTACATCATCTGGACTTTGGCCATTACGGCGTATCAATTAGTTTATTCACAGGTCTTTTTGTACTTATTTTAGCACCGGAGTTTTACCAACCACTGAGAGATATGGGAACCCACTATCACGCTAAGGCGCAAGCGATTGGTGCGGCAGAAGAGTTAATGGCATTACTTGATCACCCAACAGAGCAGTTTGGTGGCGAGAAGCAATTGAACGGAGATCTCGACATCATAGCTAAGGATTTATCTGTTTATAGCTTAGATGGCAGTCTATTACTGGGGCCGGTGAGTTTTCAGATTAAAGCCAATGAACATGTGGCAATAGTAGGCCCTAGCGGCGCAGGTAAAACTAGCTTACTGAATGCGCTACTGGGTTTTTTACCTTACAAAGGTCAGTTAAGTATTGCCGGTACCGAGCTTAAAGAGTTGTCGCTTATCGATTGGCGCAAACATCTTGCTTGGTTAGGGCAAGAGCCGCAGCTTTTTCATGGCACCTTGCGTGACAATATTGCCATGGGGCGCAGTTTATCTGACGACGATATTTTAACCTTGTTGGAACAAGCGCAGATTTTAGATTTTGTGGAGCAGTTGCCATTAGGCTTATCTCATCCAGTCCAAGAACAAACTGCCGGGTTATCGGTAGGGCAGGCGCAGCGAATCGCATTAGCAAGGGCGCTTGCTCAGCAAGCTTCGTTATTTGTACTCGATGAACCGACCGCCAGTTTAGACAGCTTGAGCGAGCAAGCGGTGCAAGCAACATTAACCGCAGCAATGCAAGGGAATGCTTGTATTATGGTTACCCACAGACTCGAAAACTTAAGCGCCATGGATAAAATATTTGTCATTGATAAAGGCGCGTTAGTGCAGCAGGGCTGTTATCAGCAATTAGTGGCACAAGAGGGCACCTTTAAGCAGATGCTGGATGAAGTCTGCAGTGTTAGCGAGTTTGATCTTAAACTTGTGCCGCAAACAAATAATCAGTCAGAAGGGGATAAGTAATGAGAGCACTATTTCCCTATATAAAACGCTTTAAAAGCCAAGCATTTATGATGTTCATCGGTTTGTTTTTGAGCGTTACAACCTTGATGGCAGGCATAGGTTTGCTGTCGTTATCTGGCTGGTTCTTATCGGCAACAGCGGTTGCAGGTTTAACCGTTTTGGCCGCGCAAACCTTTAACTATTTTACGCCAGCTGGTGGAGTGCGATTTTTATCGATTGTACGTACAGCAAGTCGCTACGGTGAGCGCTTAGCAACTCATGAGGCAACTTTTAGTTTATTAACTGATTTACGCTGCTGGGTATGGAACAAGTTACTGCCGTTAAGTGCAAAGAACCTGCAAGGGGTGCGTCAGGGCGATCTGCTAAACCGCTTGGTTGCCGATATTGATACGTTAGATCATCTGTACTTGCGTTTAATTACGCCGCTTGCTGCATCACTACTAATGATGTTGGTGCTTTACTTCTTTGTTGGTCACTTTGACCCTGAGCTTGCTCGTACATTGTGTAGCGTGTTGTTAGCTATATGGATCTTACTACCGACGACCTTCTATTTTCTTGGCCGCAAGCCTGGAATGGCACAGCTAGAGACTAAGCGCCTATTTAGGGTGCAGTTACTTGAATATATTCAAGGCCAAGCTGAGCTTACCTTGTTTGGTGCACAAAAAGCGTATCGCTTACGCTTAGAGAAAGCTCAGCGCGCGATGATAAATAGTCAGAATGCGATGAACCGTGTCACCGCGCTTAGCCAAGCGTGTTTGATTCTCTGCCATGGTTTTGCCGTCTTGTTGATGCTGTATCTTGCGGCGTCAGGTGTTGGCAGCGCTGTGCCGCCAGGTCCAAGACTGGCGATGATTGTATTTTTAACTATGGCGACGATTGAGATGATGATGCCGCTAGCGGGTGCCTTTCAGCATTTATCTGCATGTAGCTCTGCAGCGACTCGACTCAATGAAGTGGTTGAGCAGGCACCAAGTGTGACTTTTGGCGAAGGACAATGTGCTGACGTTAGCCTTGGTTGTGTTAGCTTTAAAGATATCGAATTTGGCTATAGCGAACAGCAAAGCGTATTGAAAGGGCTAAACCTTGAGATCGCAGCAGGTAAAAAAGTAGCGCTGCTCGGACAAACTGGTTGTGGTAAGTCGAGCTTATTATCGCTGTTAACCCGAGAGTGGTTGCCTAATAGCGGGCAAGTTAGTATCGATGGCTGTGATGCTAGCCAATACTCAGAGCTACAACTGCGTCAGTCGATGTCGGTGGTAAGTCAGCGTATTTACCTATTTAGTGGCACACTGCGTGAGAATCTTGCCTTAGCTATTAACGGTGCAACCCGTAAAGATGATGACAAGTTGATTGCGGTATTACGCAAAGTCGGTCTTGAGAGTTTATTACAGGGTAGTAAACCGCTGGACGCTTGGTTAGGTGAAGGCGGACGTCAGTTATCTGGTGGTGAGCAGCGCCGTATTGGTGTTGCCAGAGCCTTACTGCGCGATGCTCCTATCTTATTATTAGATGAACCAACCGAAGGCTTAGATAAGCGTACAGAGCGCGATATTTTGCGTTTATTATTTGAATTTGCAGCTGATAAAACCATGTTGATGATTAGCCATCGCCTTACCGCGATGAATCAAATGGATAGTATTCACTTAATGGAGCAAGGTGCGATTCGCGCGAGCGGCACTCATAGAGAGTTACTTGAGAGTGATGCCTATTATGCCAGCTTGTTTAAGCGTTTAAGTTAACGAGTCGTTGGCTACGGGCTGTAATGCTGCATAAATTTAGCTCAGGCTACTCGTTAATTAACAGCAAAAAGCCCAGTTAAACTGGGCTTTTTATTCGTTAGCATTGACTGTGAGTAAACGTTAAATAGTAAAGCGGGATACTCGCTCGCTTAGGCTATTAGAGGTATCGAGCATCATTTGTGCGTTATCACTGACTTCTTGAGTCTGCGCCGATAGTTGGTGTGAACTATCGCTAATCCCCTGCGTATTACGGCTAATGTCATCAGAAACTGCACGTTGCTCTTCTGCGGCACTGGCGATTTGAGTCGCCATATCACTAATTTCAGTAATTGAGTCAGTGATCCGCATTAAGCTTTGCTTGGCTTGATTAGCAAACTCGACGCTGTTACCTGCAATATCAGTGCTCGACGCCATAGATGCAACGGCTTGTTGACTATTTTGTTGTAAGGTGGCGATCATTGCACGGATCTCCTCGGTCGAATCTTGAGTTCGATGACTTAACACTCGTACTTCGTCAGCGACGACGGCAAAGCCTCGACCTTGCTCGCCTGCGCGGGCAGCTTCAATAGCTGCGTTAAGCGCTAACAAGTTAGTTTGTTCGGCGATGGCTTGAATCGTTGAAAGGATCTTATTGATCTCAATTACGTTAGCTTCAAGGGCTGATACAACTTGCGAAGCATCACCAAGCTGCTGCGATAGTAACTCAATCGACTCTCCATTTTTGCTAATAACGTCGTTACCTTCAAAGCACGCTTGGGTAGAGACTTGCGCGGCGTTAGCCGTCATCTCAGCGTGACTCGCGACTTCGCTGGCCGTTGCAGACATCTCATGAATCGCTGTGGCAATTTGATCTACATCTTGGTGTTGAGCATTAACTCCATCACTAGCTTTAGCAGCAATATCAGATGACTCATGGATCTGCTTTATCAGCTGTTCGGTATCGTTAGAAATTGCTTTAACCATTTGCTGTAGGCTGGCTAAAAAGCGGTTCATATGGCGCTCAAGGGTGCCAATTTCATCTTGTCGCTGAGCATTAAAGCGCTGAGTTAAATCGCCGTCACCTCTAGACAAGGTTTCAATCGTATTAGTCAGTTGCTGTAGTGGCTTAAACATGTGATTAACGATAAAAGATGCGATCACTAAGATCACTAACGCGAGTAGTACGATTGCAAAAATTGATTGTAATACTTGCTCTTGTATTGCTTGATAAGCAAGTGACTTATCTTCAACTAAGCCGAGTGTCCATTTAGTGCCTTGTAGCTCAGTTAAGCGCAGTAGTTTCTCGTTTGCATCTTGCCATTCAATGGTGGTAATCGCCCCGCTATTACGCAGTATTTCAATATAAGATGGTGTTAGGCTGCTAGCAAGGCGATTGGCATTTTGCTGGGTGTAATTGCCATCTCTAAAGGCTAAGATTTTATTGTTCTCATCCAGTAAAAATGCGAAGCCTGCATTGGCTATGTTTAGTTCACTGACTTGCTGAGTGATATAGCCAATACTTAAATCTGCAGCAAGCACACCATTTGGATTGCCGTTAAAGCGTTTAGCTAAAGTGACCACGCTATCGCCTGATAAATCGACGTATGGCTCTGTGGTAATGATCTCGTGGCGATTAAACGCATCTTGGTACCAAGGGCGAGTGCGGCCGTCAAAATCTGCCGGGATTTCAACGTTTTTATCACCCGAGATAACTAGGCCATTGTCTAGACCCATATAGAGATTGATAAAGCCACCGGCTTGAATACTAAGTTCAAGCTCATTTGCGCTGCTTACCCCCGCGCTGATCCGCGCTTCATTGGTATTAATAATGCGCTTTTTATCTTCTAACCAACTGAAAATATTATTGCTAACCGAGCTTGCCTGTAAGCTAAATCGATCGGCAATTGATTGCTCAGTATTTTGCTGTAGTTGATTGATCGAGATATAAGACAAGGTTGCTGTAATGGTTAAGATCACAACTAGTATCGAGAGCTGAATTTTTTGTTTTATGCTTAAGTTCATTTATTGTTATCGTTATTGCGCTGAGTCGTAGTGAGTTGATAAAGCCCTATAGCGGGCTTTACTGGATTAAATTTTAAAGCGTGATACTCGATCGCTTAGGCCGCTAGAGGTTGCAAGCATCATCTGAGCGTTATCGCTAACCTCTTGAGTTTGGCTGGAAAGCTCATTAGAGGTGTCATTAATTGCTTGAGTATTACGGCTAATATCTTCAGAAACTGCACGCTGTTCTTCAGCTGCACTGGCGATTTGGGTTGCCATGTCAGTGATCTCAGTGATCGAGTCTGTTATACGTTCTAAACTGTGTTTAGCTTGATTCGCGAACTCGACACTTGATTTTGCAATGTCTGTGCTCGATGCCATCGACGAAACAGCTTGTTGGCTATTTTGCTGTAAGATCGAGATCATTGAGCGGATCTCTTCGGTAGAGTCCTGAGTTCTATGGCTTAAGACACGCACTTCATCGGCAACGACAGCAAAGCCACGACCTTGTTCACCCGCCCTTGCCGCTTCAATTGCTGCGTTCAGTGCGAGCAGGTTAGTTTGCTCAGCAATTGCTTGGATAGTTGATAGGATCTGATTGATATCAGTCGCATTTTGCTCAAGCGCAGAAACAACCGATGAGGCATCGCCAAGCTGCATTGATAGTTGCTCAATTGAATTACTGCTTTTAACTATGACTTCGTTGCCCTCAACACAGGCTTGCATCGACACTTGCGCGGCAGATGCCGTCATTTCAGCATGGCTGGCAACTTCACTCGCTGTCGCTGACATTTCATGGATTGCGGTGGCAATTTGATCGACATCTTGATGCTGACCATTCACGCCATCACTAGCCTTTGCGGCAATATTTGATGATTCGTTAACCTGTTTAATTAACTGCTCGGTATCGCTTGAAATGGCTTTAACCATTAGCTGTAAGCTTTCAAGAAAACGGTTCATGTGGGCTTCAAGCAGGCCTATTTCATCTTGCTTCTGAGCGTTAAAGCGTTGAGTGAGATCGCCATCACCTTTAGATAGTGTTTCAATAGCATTCGTAAGCTGTTGCAATGGTTTAAACATGTGATTAACGGTAAAAGAAGCAATTAAGAGGATCACTAGCGCTAATACAATAACCACCGCAAGTGATTGTAATACTTGTTGTTCAATAGCTTCATAAGCAAGAGACTTATCTTCAACTAAACCTAAGGTCCACTTGGTACCTTGTAAGTTAGTTAAACGCAGTAACTTTTCGCTGCCATCTTGCCATTCAATTGTAGTTATCTCACCTTGGCGTAATAACGAGTCAATATTGCTTGGAGTCAATGTTTTCGCTAAGCGAGAAGCATCTTTTTGTGCGTAGCTGCTGTCACGAAAAGCGAGCACTCTATTATTTTCGTCTAATAGAAACGCAAAGCCAGCGTTATCGATATTAAGATTGTTAATTTGTTCCGTGATATAGCTAATGCTTAAGTCAGCTGCTAGCACGCCGTTCATCACGCCATTGAAGCGCTGAGCTAAAGTAACTACTGCGGCACCAGTAATATCGATATAAGGTGGTGTGGCAATCATCTCGCTGCTGTTATAAGCCAGTTTATACCAAGGACGAGAGCGAGGGTCGTAATCTTCAGGCCAAGGCTGAGTCTTATCTCCAGAGATAATATCGCCAGTATCAAAGCCGGCATAAACATCAATGAACCCGCCGCCATTTAGAGTGAGTAATAGCTCTCTGTCGCTGTCTAAACCACGTTTGATGCGATCTTCGTTAGCAATGATGATACGCCTTTTATCTTCCAGCCAACTAAAAATATTGTTACTCACAGCTTCAGCATGCAGCTTAAAGCGGTCAGCAATTGCCACTTCGGTATCTTGGGTTAGTTGGCGAGTAGAGATGCTAGCTAGTGTGGTACTAATCACTAGGATAACGATCAAAACAGCAAGTTGGATTTTGTTCTTTATCGTAAGGTTCATTATATTTATCACTGATAAAATTAATATTTACTAGTCGGTTTAGCCAGTAAAGTATAAAAGACAGGTGTTTCTGAGAGCTAAAAAACCGCTGCATTATAGAGCAAGTTTTTTTAACTAAGAGCATAAATATTAAATATTTGAGAGAGTGGTCTCAAATATGTTGGATTCAATTTAAACAGGCTGTAAATACAACTGTATATTGGACAGAACATGTAAATTCAAAACAGAGATCACAGTTAACTCATTTTCATTGAGCTCGAAAAAGAGAAAGCCGATTACTAAGTAATCGGCTTTATGAGTACTTCAGAAAATCCGTTAGGTTTTACCCTAAACGGCCACTAAATTGCAGTTAGTCGTCACTATCACCTAAAGACAGCAGGGTCGCATTACCACCAATAGCGGTAATATTATTGGTGTGAGTCTTTTCAGTAATAAAGCGCGTGAGGTAGTGTGGACCACCTGCTTTAGGACCTGTTCCTGATAGGCCTTGACCACCAAAAGGTTGTACACCAACCACTGCGCCGATTTGGTTGCGGTTGATATAAACGTTACCTGCGCGGATCTTCGCTGCTAGCTTTAAGGCGTAAGCTTCGTTGCGGCTATGAATACCTAAGGTTAAACCAAAGTTGGTTGAGTTAATCTCTTCAATCACTCTTTCTAGCTCTGAAGATTTGTAACGGATCACATGTAAAATTGGCCCGAAGTGTTCCTTCTCTAATACTCTGATTGAGTCAATTTCCACTGCCGTTGGCGCAACATAATGGCCATTTTCAGTACCAGCGGGTAGTTCGACTTGTTTGATCAAGCTACCCACTTGCTTAATATGTTCAATATGGGCATTTAAGTTTGCCGCAGCTGTAGCATCAATCACTGGGCCAACATCGGTTTTGACAAAGTGCGGGTCACCAATGGTTAGCTCATCCATGGCACCTTTCATTAAATCAAGCACGCGATCGGCAATATCTTCTTGCAAGAATAATACTCGCAGCGCAGAGCAGCGTTGGCCTGCACTGGTGAATGAGGATGACACGACATCATTCACCACTTGCTCTGGTTGTGAAGTTGAGTCCACTACCATTGCATTCTGGCCACCAGTTTCTGCGATAATCGGAATGATTGGTCCTTCACGCATAGCAAGTGTACGGTTAATCTGTTTTGCTGTGGCGGTAGAACCGGTAAAGCATACGCCTGCAATTCGTTCATCTGAGGTTATTGCAGCGCCCACGGTAGCACCTGTGCCCGGCAGGAACTGTAATACTTCTTTCGGGATCCCGGCCTCGTGGGCAAGCTGAGTAGCGCGGTAACCAACGATTGAAGTTTGCTCAGCAGGTTTTGCGATAACAGTGTTACCAACTGCTAGCGCTGCTGTCACTTGGCCTAAGAAGATTGCCAATGGGAAGTTCCATGGACTAATACAAATAAAGATACCGCGACCTTCAAGGAATAGCTGATTACGCTCACCCGTTGGTCCTGGTAGTAATGTCGGTTTCTCCATCATCTTTCTGGCGTTGACCGCGTAATAGCGACAGAAATCGACAGCCTCACGGACTTCATCTATGCCATCTTGAATACTCTTACCCGCTTCGCGGGTACAAAGTGCAATCAGCTCTTCGCGATGTTCTTCAAGTAAATCAGCTAGCTTTAATAGTGCAGCAGTACGCACTTCAACTGGGGTGTTACACCAAGCAGGGAAAGCGGCGTCAGCACTAACAAACGCCAACTCTACAGCTTGTTCATCAGCGAAAGCGATATTGCCAACAAAGCGCTGAGTATCAAATGGGCTAACAACTTCTCTAGTTTCACCGGTCAGCGTTATACCGTTAACCAAAGGACCTGCATTCCAAGTGACATCTTTATACTTATCGAGCTTGGCAAAAAACGGCGTCGACTCAGAGATGATGTTCATATTGACCCCTTTAGAGTTTTTACGCTCAGGACCAAATATATCCTC
Source organism: Shewanella sp. 10N.261.52.F9 (assembly GCF_041471165.1). Lineage (NCBI taxonomy): Bacteria > Pseudomonadati > Pseudomonadota > Gammaproteobacteria > Alteromonadales > Shewanellaceae > Shewanella > Shewanella sp. 10N.261.52.F9. Next base: position 442,871 of record NZ_JBFRNX010000001.1, on the reverse strand, counting down.
TGGCAATACGATTTTAGTATTAGCTAAAGTTTTGTAATCTTTAAGGGTTCTTAAAGGGTGAACCACTAACGACTCAATTGGTGTATTAAGATCGACTAACTTGTGGACAAACGAAGTGTTAGCGCCGTTTTCAAGCAAGCGTCTAACCAAGTAAGGCAGTAGATCTTTATGGGCACCAACTGGGGCATAGATGCGTACTTTTTTAACGCCGCTTTCAGCGAGTAGTGTGTCATAGAGTTCTTCACCCATACCGTGTAGGCGCTGGAACTCATAATCACGATCACCTGCAATGTCAGTGATGCTGGCAATGGTTTGCGCGTTGTGACTGGCAAACTGCGGGTAGATGGCACCTTTTGTGGCGTCAGAGAGTAAGTATCGAGCACAAGCAAGATAAGACACGTCAGTACCGGCTTTACGAGTATAAAGTGGGTAGCCCGCTTCACCGTTTTCTTGTGACCACTTTAACTCGCTATCCCAGTACGCGCCTTTAACTAAGCGCAGTGGAATTTCATCACCTTGATCTTTCGATAGGCGAGTTAGCCAGCATAGAACGGGTAATGCGCGTTTAGAATAGGCTTGAACAACAATACCTAACAGACCCCAACCTTTGGCAGCATCTGAGTTGTATAGCTTTTGGAATAACTTAAGTGATAGCTCTAATCTATCCATCTCTTCAGCGTCAATAGAGACACCAACATTTAGGCTGCGAGCTTGTGTAATTAGCAGGATTAACGTGTCGTAAAGCTCGGTTAGCGTTCTATCTTCATTGGCCACTTCATAGCGAGGGTGCAGGGCTGATAGCTTGATAGAGATAGTTGGGCGCGGCGCATTGCTGGTGTCGTAATCTTGGGCACCTAGAGAAGCGATGGCATTTGAGTAATCTTCAAAGTATTTCTGCGCATCTTTTTTAGTTAGCGCAGCTTCACCTAACATGTCATAACTGTGGGTGTAACCCATCTTACGCTTATCGACACTATTTTTAAGCGCTTCTTTAACTGTGCGGCCAAGTACAAACTGCTTACCCATGATTTTCATGGCTGCCAACATAGACTTTCTTACGACAGGCTCACCGACCTTGTTGACCAAGCGGTTAAGCAGACTACTTGGTTTTCCATCGATATCATGATCAAGCTTAACGACTTTACCTGTTAGCATGAGTCCCCAAGTCGATGCGTTCACCAAAATAGAGTTACTCTTTTTGATGTGTTCATCCCACTTAGCACCGGATAGCTTATCTTCAATAAGCGCATCAGCAGTATCTGAATCAGGAATACGTAATAACGCTTCAGCTAGGCACATTAAAATAATGCCTTCGTTGGTTTCTAAGCTATATTGCTGCAGGAAAGCGTCAACACCGACCATTAGGCCTTTCTTATCGTATTGACGGACTTTATTCACTAGCTCGTGTGCACGGTTAGTCACACGGTTGAGCTCTTCATTACTTGAAGGAACCAGCTTTATCAAGTCTGATAAATATTGCTCTTCATCGACAATATAGTTATCGCTGATCGCTTGGAACAGTTCGTTGAGATCGGCTGAGTCATAACGCCCAGTAAGTACTTCACTCGCTTTGAACATATTAATCACTTCCATCTAGGCCATATGGGCAAATTGCTTGAATAATTGTGTCGATAAACCTTGATTGTTTTTCTTTTGTATACAATCTAAGGCCGTCTCGCGGCGATTATACCTGCAAAATGTGATGTGCGACACCTTTGTGATAGCTAGTGTGATTTGTGTTTGATTCTTATGGGTTAAACAGTGCGCAAGCTCTTGCTATATAAGGAGTTTGAAATGAACAAAAAAAACTCAGCGTTTGAAATTCATAGGCAAGATTAGCTATTTTTGAGTCACTATTAGCCATTTTGAGGTTATGGCTCGAAATTTACAGCTGTAAATTGAAAGGATTTTTTAATCGGATTGTTCGTGGTAACAATGTGATTACCGGTGGTTAACCTTGGTGGTACATTTCTGGCTAAAAATGGTGGGTTTAAATTGGATAAAGGAGCAATAGAGCTGGTATTTGGATTATGAAACTTAGTTTATTTTAGTGACTCATGCCAATTTCTCCCTAGTAGCAATTGAAGCATGCTTGATTACTTGTCTTTATTAAAAGAGGACTATTCTATTTCTTGGAGCTGGCATTAGCCACTCATAGAGTTATGTAACAGCGTTATTTTGCTTAGCAAAGGTAATAAAAAAGCCTGTGATGAGTACACAGGCTTTATGTTCGCTGTTTAGTTAACGAAACTGATTACCAACGGTTTTTAGGTTTACGCTGTGGTTTTGGAAGGTAAACCAAAATGATACCTAGTAATAAGCCACCGGCAGCGATCAAGCCACCTTGCTGCCACATTTCAAAACGTTCATTCTTCTGAAGGTTAGCTAACGTTGCTTTAGCATTGTCACGCTCAGAGCTAGCACTATCTAATGCTTTTTTAGCTGCAGAAAGTTGGGCTTTTACTTGGCTTAACTCTGCCGCGTTGTTGTCGCTACTGCTTAGCGCGCTTTCAAGCTCAGCTTTAGTTTTCTCAAGTTCGGCTTGAATAGCTGGTAGCTGCACACGTAAGCTCATTGACTTGCTTAGCATCTTAGTTTGGATCCAGCCTTCACGACCCTTATGGTCGACAATCTTGCTGTAATCGCCCTGAGCTTCTTCAAGAGAAGTGACCTGTTGGCCTGCTTCAATGCTGCCTAAAATTCGGAACTGAGTTCCAGGTCCACCATGAAGGTAGATATAAACATCATCTGAGATGTAGCGCGTTTGGTTTGCGGCCAGTAAAGAAGGGGAAAGTAACATCATCCCCGCAATCATTAGAATTCTTAACACTAATCTATTCTCATCTACGAAATTTAGCCCACATGCTAGGGATTTAAAGGGGTTAATGCAAGTGGCAAAAGAGCGATAAAACGCAAAAGGGAAGTTTGATACAAATATTATCAAACTTCCCTCATCATTACGTCGTACCTAGGGTACTTGTTGTACTCGGAATTAGTTAAAAATCCCTTTAATCATGAAGAAGAACATGATTGAAAGACCAGCACCAGCTGGAAGGGTAACAACCCAAGAAACAACGATGTTACGTACTACACCGATATTGATTGCTGCAATACCACGAGCCATACCCACACCAAGAACCGCACCAACAAGTGTTTGTGTAGTAGAGATAGGTAGACCAGTACCTGACGCGATAACAACAGTCGATGCTGCTGCAAGCTCAGCGGCAAAACCACGGCTTGGCGTTAGGTGAGTAATGTTTTTACCAATGGTTTGCATTACGCGTTGACCAAAGATAGCAAGACCAAGAACAATACCTACAGCACCTAGAGGTAGGATCCACCAAACTAGTGGTGCAGTATTGTTAATTTGACCGCCACTTTCTACAACAGAAACAACTGCTGCTAGAGGGCCAATCGCGTTAGCTACGTCGTTAGAACCGTGAGCAAATGCCATACAACATGCAGTCACAACCATTAAGATAGCAAATACTTTCTCAACGTTACCGAACTGAGTTTGACGGTCAGCTTTAGTGTCCATTTTAAGACGCTTAATCGCAATCATACCGCCGATACCAACAAGAATAGCAAGTACGATAGCAAGTGCATATGCTTCAACGTTAGTGAAGTGAAGACCTACATGCTTTAGACCTTTTTTGATAGTCACAAGTGACATTACAAAGCCAGCAAGCGCCATGTAGAAAGGCACGTAACGCTTAGCGTTTTCTAATGGATTGTCAGTATTGAAAATCAGCTTTTGTACACTTTGGAATATCATAAAGGCGATAAAGCCAGATATTGCAGGTGTTACAACCCAAGAGCCTACGATTCCGCCAACTTTACCCCATGCAACCGCATCGCTACCAACACCAACTGCAGCGAAACCAACAATAGCGCCAACAATTGAGTGAGTTGTAGATACTGGCCAGCCTAGAGCTGACGCAGCGATTAACCAGATACCTGCAGCAAGCAACGCAGAAATCATGCCGTAAACCAGCAATTCTGGTGAATCAATAAAGTATGCAGAGTCGATAATGCCTTTACGGATAGTGCTTGTAACTTCACCACCCGCTAGATATGCACCAGCAAACTCAAAGATCATAGCGATAATGATCGCTTGTTTAATTGTAATGGCATTTGAACCTACTGAGGTTCCCATTGCATTGGCTACGTCATTGGCGCCAATACCCCATGCCATTAAAAATCCAAATACAGCCGCAATACCAATAAGCCATGGGCCGTTGGTGACTAATACATCAACCATGTTGTTACCTTGATAATCTTTTGACTAGACGCGAGCTAACATTAGCTCTAAGCGAGAACCGACTCGTTCGGCAAGATCTGCCAAGTCACCAACCCACTCAATTATCTTGTAGAGGAACATTACATCTACAGGGTTCAGTTCCGACTCGATAGCGTAAAGCTGTCTACGGATCTTAATCTGTAAGTCATCGGTGTCTTCTTCGATAGAATCGAGCTCAGCAATCATTTTAGCAACAAGATCCACTTCACGACCTCTAAAACCTGTTTCTAACAGATCATCAAGTTCGTTGATTGCTTCTTTTGACAGAGAAACTGCATCGATACAGCGCTGCAAATAAGCAATAAATGGTTCTTTAATTACTTGAGGTAGCTCAAGCTGACGGCCAATGACGCGGCCTGAAATGTCTTTTGCTTTGTTAGCAATTTTATCTTGCTGGGTTAATAGCTCCAGTAAGTCAGTACGTTCAACAGGCATAAACAAGCCGCCCGGCAGAGTTAAACGGATCTCACGTTTTAGTGAGTCAGCTTCTTGCTCTGTAAGGCTAATTTGCTTACGTAATTGAACGGCTTTGTCCCAGTCTCCTGCGACAGTAGCTTCAAAAAATGGGACAAGTAATGACGCACAGTCGTATACTTTGTCGATATGCTCTTGAAGAGGCTTAATTGGCGATTTTGCAAACACGCCTAAAATAGAGTTTACTGGCATTGCCGTGTACCTATTTTGGTTATTCCACTATTGGAAAAAGCGGGCGCATGTTAACTCAAGCGGCCGCGTAAGAAAACTGTGTTTTACGATTTAAATTGACAGTTTTTTATTCTAGCGAGTTATATCCTAACTGCAAAGCGGATCCTACGGTGATATTATTGCAGAAATATTACAACATGTAACTTTAATGACAGATTGATTAATTTTTGATGACAAGGCGAATGGTGCATCGATGGAAGCTGAGATCGAACTCAAACTTTTCTTTAATGAAAATCACAAGAAAAGCCTTATAAAACTATTAGATAGCTTACCGAATTGCGATGCTAAAGGTATAGAAGAACTAACGAACGGCTACTTCGATACCACAGACTTAACCTTAAGAAAATGGGACATGGGCCTCCGAATTCGAGGGGTTAATCAACATTTAGAGCAAACAATTAAAACAAAAGGTCAGGTTGTTGGCGGGATCCACTCTCGTCCCGAATACAATGTTGATGTAGATCAAAAGTTTCCTCAATTAAATTTATTCCCGAACGAAATTTGGCCTGTAGGCGCAAATATCGAGCAAACCCAGTCAGAACTCTTCTGTTTATTTAATACAGATTTCGCCCGTCAGCGATGGCATATTTTTGTTGATGACAGTTTAATTGAGGTGGCGCTAGACATAGGCGAGATCCGAGTCGACGATGCTGTAGACCCTATTTGCGAGCTAGAATTTGAGCTGTTAGCGGGTGATACAAGTGCTTTATTAACTCTTGCTGGCATTGTCAGTCGAGCCATTCCAGTGCGTTTAGGTAAGGCGAGTAAAGCGCAACGTGGCTATCGTTTAGCGGGACAATATACTCCTGACACTATAGATGCACTGACATTTATTGAGATTGAGCCCAATCAAAGCCTTAAGCAAGTGGCAATTAACCTTTTAACTTTAGGTTTAGATCGTTGGCAAACAATTGAAGCCATGCTGCTTGATCCTGAGCAAAATCAGCTTGAGCTACCAATGTTGAGTTATCGACTGCGTGCCTGCATTCGTTTATTAAAAAGCACACTGAAACAGTTTGATTTAATAGAGGACTCGTTTGAAGCAGATTTTGACTGTATTGAATGTCGCTTAAACTTTATTGAACAAGCACTGAGCCTATACGGCATTATCGAGGGCGACGTTGCACTGGTATCGAAATGGCCGCAACATCAAGCGTTGGTCGATGTGGCAACCGATAAATTGCAGCAGCTTGATGTCGTTGAACAGGTAGAGCAACTGTTGAATGATATCTGTTATGGTCGCCTACAAGTTCATTTGGTCGATCTGCTGACTCAAATTACTGATGGTCAGGTTAGTATCAATAAAGAACTCGACCTAAGACATTTCGCTAATAAAATGCAAGAAAACTCTTGGCAGCGCATTATCGATGTAATGCCACGCGACAATGAACTTAGCAGCTCTGATTATCTTTCAGTGGCTAAAGCACTCGATGACAGTATTTTTGTGGGAGTGGCCTATGGTGGACTTTACCCTGAAAAATCACGCGATCAGTTTAGAGCACCTTGGCAGGATCTAGCGCTGGGGATCCGTACACTTGCGGCTTATCGCCAGCTAAAAGAGATCAGCGAAATAGCCTATTTAGATATTAGTGCCTGGTTGGAAAACAAAGAGCAGAGCTTAGTACAAGCGATGGAGTTTTCTCGTCGCAGTGCGCTGCAAAACGAGCCTTACTGGCGTTAACTCATTCAGTAAACACGTTGAAACAAAAAGCCCACATCATGTGGGCTTTTTGTTTTGCAGCTAGCTTGACGTTAAAGGGATCAATTTTCGTCCTGGCGTTTGCTTTCTAGCTTCTGTTCAAGCTTATCGTCTATCTTGTCTGCTATCGTATCTTCAATAGACTGTTTTAGCTCATCGATTTCGGCTAGCAGCTTTTGTTGGTTGGCTTCCATTCGCTGTAGACTATTGTTTAACTCACAGCGGATTTCTTCTGCGTGAGAGTCGAGCTTTTCTGACTCATCAGGTGAGACAAATACCGACGCCATATAACCAGAAATTACACCAAAGAAGCTCACACCACAGACAATGACCACGCCACCAATAATGTGACCAGCGGTGGTGACCGGGTAATAATCGCCATAGCCTACAGTAGAAATAGTGACTAGTGCCCACCAAATGGCACTTTCAGCAGTGTCGATATTGGCACCATCAACACCGCTTTCAACAATTAATACCAGCACTGAAGAGAAGGTTAAGATGGTGATGAGTGCGACTAATAAGCTGGCAACAGTGGCTTGTCGGCGTTGTTTTAGCATGGGCACAATTAACGAGCGAGTAGTGCGAATAAGACGAACTACACGTAAGATTTGAAATAAACGCGCCATTCTTAATGCTTCAATGGCGGGAATACTGGCAATAAAGTCTATCCAGTGTCCTTTTAGGTATTCGACTTTTTCATCGGCCTTAAACAGCTCGAAAAAGAAGTTAGACATGAAGATAAGACAGATACTGGTATCGATAAAGAACAGTAAGCGTCGGGTTTCGCCATCAACCCGCCCAAAAGTTAGCACTAGCACTAAAATCACAGACAGCAGCGATAGCAGCATCATGGCTAATTGTAATGGGGTAGGAGGAGTATCGGGTTGCAGTAACCAACGCTTCTTATTTGCCATAACTAAGGTCCATCTTATTAGGTGCAATGGCCTTAGCCACTCAGCACCTTGTTTTGCACTAAGTATCAGCGCTAAATTGGATTAAATCATCTAATACATGTTTTTTGATTTCAAGCTGTTGCTCTGGTGATAGCTGATATTTTTTAGCTAAGAGTTCGTAATCGTTCGCGCTAAGAGACACGGTAAGGCGCGGACGCTTGGGTCTTTTGGTGACACTTAAACCTAATATTTCTCGGATTTGATCTGACGGACTCACTCCGGCATCAAGTGCAGCTTTGCGAATGGCGTATTGGAACTTTTCATCCATATCAAAAGCGATTTGCGTCGCTTTAGCGGCTTTTTGGTTTTGCTGCCACTGAGCGGGTAAGGGATTTTTTTGTTTGGTCATGCGTGCGCTACCTAAATTTACTCATCCGTAAGAGATCGTGCGGAATATGCTTAATCCCAATTAGTATAATGCTACCACTCATCGAAGCCGAAACAAAAATGGTTCTAAAGCTGGGAGCTTTAGAACCATTTATTTATGCACCAGGCCAGTAGTCTCTGATATCTGAAAGCGGTCGATAGATGGTTAACATCACATCGGTTTCACCGCCTTCATACACTTCAACGTCGATGGCTTTATCTTCATCATCATCGAGTAACTGGTATGACTCAAAGGCATCACCCGTTGCACAGTTTGTATCTTGAGGTGGCTTTTGGCCTCGGTAATCTTGGCGATGGAAATAACCAAAACTGCCAGCAGTAACTTGATGATAATGAGCCGACAACCATTGCTCATAGTCTTGTAAGTCAGCTGACAAGGTTTTAGTCGTTAGCTCGGCTTTACCTGGCTCTTCAAAGATCTCACTAAATTGATCTAAATCGAACAGCGCTTCAACTAGGCCTCGATTAACTTTAATCGAGAGGCCAAGGTAGGTTTCATCATCTTCATCAAGGCTGAGAAAGATGGTGTCACTACCGTGACCTTTTAACACCCACTCAGTTTGTTGCTTGCGCTCATACTCGTAAGTATTAACCGTTTCAACTCGCAGTTGCTGACCACGCAGTTGTGGTGGCAAAGCAAAACTGTCATCAAGGGAGATCATATCTCCCTTATTAAGTTTTGATGGGTGATCGAGTTGACGTTTAGGTTCCTCTTTTTTGCCAAATAGGCTGCTTAGAAATCCCACGTCAGTCTCCTTTAGCCTTTACGCGCTTTAATGCGGTCAAGTACTGCATTGGCGTTAGACTTTTGCTCGCCAATACCTGCTTCAGCAAGTTTGTCGTGTAGAGCCTTATCGCTGTTCTCTTCTGCTAGCGTTTCAGAGGCTTTTAGGCGGTCATCAAATGACTGCTGGCGTGCCTTGATACGCTCTAGAGAATCTTTAGCGTTAAGCAGCTTAGAGTTGCTACCGGCAAAAGAGTCAGTAATCGTTGCAGTTGCTTTTTGCACGCTTTCAGTGGTTTTAACCATAGTCAGCTGGCGCTGGTAATCAGCAACTTGGCGCTCAGTTTTACGTACTAACTCTTTTAAGCGAGTCGCATGGGCACTGAAGCTTTCGTTTGCCGCTTGTTGATCGCTTAGCTGTTGGTCAAGTTCAGCAATTTTTTCAGCTACTTCTAGTGCTAGTGGCTCGTTGCCTTTTTCTAGAGCTTGTGTGACATAGCCTTCGTGTTCAGCAACGGAGCGTTTTAGACGGTCAACTTCACGGCTAGCTTGCATCTCTTTTGCCATAACTTCAGTTAAGTCGCGCTTAGCTTTAGTTAGGTGTTTCTCTGCATCACGAATTTCTTGTTCAAAAATACGTGTTGAGTTTGCATCTACGATGCCTTGGCCAACTTCAGTAGCGCCGCCACGGAAGGCCGTAAGAATTTTGTTTAGAATGCCCATAATGTGGCTCCTTTATTTAAGGTAATCGACGAGTTCGTCGATGACTTCGAGACAGTTATCAGATAGAACAGACAGTTCCTGCTCAATCTCTTGCATGCTTGATTGCACTGACAGCGCGCCGTAAACCACATACTTATCATCGATTTTTGCAAACGATGACAGTGGCATTGGAATGTTGAGCTCTAACATGGTCTCAAACATTTCAGCGCGACGTTCTTGATTCACTTCGTCTTCGCCCCATAAATAACTGATGCAAAGCACTTGGTTGTCCGTTACCGATACAAATACCGGAATTTCTTCTCGGCCAACAACGTTAACTTGTAAGACTTCCACGTCACCAGCAATTGGATAACAATCAAATTGAAAGCCAGTTTGGCTGTTGTCGCCAAGCGCATTTAGGTGGTTGGCAATTGTGTGGATATTCATATTTGTCCTTATTGACATATTATGTCTGTGATTAAAGATAGCACTGCGACATAATATGTCAAGTGCTATCTTTACGATTCAAAAATAAACTCTACTGATTTTCTAACCAAGCCTGCTGATGGTATTGATACAGTTGGCTTGAACCTAAAACATTGGGCTGTATTTGGGATTTATTCTGGTAGAAATTTCCCGGAAATTCAAAGGCCGCATGGATAAGTCCTGGAGTTAACCAAGGATCGTTTACCGGTAACTGCTGCACACTTTCTAATCGGCTTCTGCCACTTTTACCACTCAAAGTGGCGATACTCCAGCCCCATTCACCAAAGCTAGGCACATTGTGGTGATACTGATCGACATTAAAGCCGGCCAGCTCCAAGGTGTTGGCCACTGAAATAAAGGCCTTTGGTGCATGATATGGCGATGTTGACTGTATGGTTAAGGCAGCATCATTACTCATTAGTTCCTTCAATTTTAAATAGAAAGCATCGGAATAGAGCTTGTTAAGATCGGGATGGCTCGGGTCCGGTAAATCGACAATAATGGTGTCGAATTTTTCTTCTTTCGCCAGCAGTTTATCAACGCCATTAAAGGCGTCGTCATACATGATCCTAACGCGAGGATCGTTTAAAGCATTTTGATTGAGTTTTAGCAAGGCACGGCTTAGATGTTCAGGCATATCACTGGCAGGTTGCTTAAATAACGCAACTAGTTCCTCATCAAGATCCATCAAGGTCACTTGCTTAGGTTGCCACTGCAATACTTGCGTCAGGCCTAAACCGTCACCACCGCCAATGATTAATATCTTATCGTGGCGCGCACTGGCCGCCATAGTCGGGTGCACTAAAAATGAATGATAGATATGCTCGTCACTACTTGAAAACTGTAAGCGACCGTTAATATAAAGCGAATGAACAGGTCCCAGTCCATTACCGCGTAAGCGCTCGGTAAAGGTGAGCTGCTGAAAGCGAGTTGCCTTGGCGTACACCACTTTGTCTTTATATAACAGGTTATTAAAGTTTTGCTCCCATTGAGGGCCGTGCAGCGCCAGCAGCACAAGGATCCCGGTCGCAATAAAGTGGCCGACGAGCAGTAACTTTACATGCCTGATTTGGTGCCAGAAGCGCCAGATAAAGATAAAACCAGCCAACAGATTAAAACTGGCTGTCAGGGCGGCGGCAAGTTGAATATCAATGGCTAACATAAAGCCAACCCAAATTGCTGCGCCAATACCCGCACCAATATAGTCGGCGCCATAAATAGTACCGGCATTATGCATTAGGTGTGCTTCAGACATCGCTTGTCGTACGCGGGCGATCAGTGGGATCTCCATACCGATCATCAAACCAAGCAATACACCCCATACATAAGGTAAGTACTCGCTAAGCTTTTGCAGTGTGCCAATAAAGCCGCCATCGGGAAGCTGATCTGCTGGCAAGCCTAATGTGTTAGCAATAATCAGTGGCAACTGTTGGCCAAAGCCAATAACTGCCGCGGTAATTAAAATAGCCAGTGATCCACACAAGGCAACACACAGTTCTAAAACGGCAAAGCCAGTAAAAGCGCAGCGAATTTTACGGGCGGCAAAGGCACCCAATCCCATGGAGACAATCATTAAACCAATCATGGTGTAAATCGCGGCTTCGAGTGCGCCAAGAATACGCCCAGCGTAATGGGATAATAAGTATTCATAGATCAGGCCACAGCCTGCAAGCACGGCCATAATGCCAAGCAGTAATACATCATCGAACCAGCCGAGTTTGCCTGATTCAATGGTTTGGTTACTAGATTCGATAGTGGAGTTATTTGTGTCGGTTTGCATTGAGTGTCTGTTGATTATGTTGAGTCAGATAAGAATGTGCAGCTAATAAAAAGGGAGCGAAGTGACGCTCCCTTGATACTCTCTAAGCCATTAAGGCAGCTAGAATAATCGCGATGGAGACGCTAATTGCCACTTCAACTGCCGCTAGACCAATATTGTGTTGCTGCTCAACTTCTTCACATAGGTTGATGTTAGCTAGCACTAGCTTTTTAATCAGTGTAATCAGTAGTGATAGCGACAATAACATGACTACTGAGAAGACTAACCAGCCAATTAGGTTGGCAATGTAAGCTTCAGGATTAAAGATAATAAAGTGGCTAGCAGCATTAAAGCTAAACGCCATGGCTAGCATGTAACCGCTGTGGCGGATAGCTAGCGCTGTATGACCCTGCGCTAACGCTTCCTGCATTGATGCGCCTTGGTTGCGCTTAGCATAGCGATTTTCACGACCACGAGTCAGTAGTACTAACATTAGCTGCGAAATCGCAAAGGCACTAAAGATGGCAATAAAGGTATAGATTGTTAAGTCTTCTGCCCACATGAGTACCGAGCGGATAATTATCGCTGTAGCTATGGCTGCAGCTGCATCAACGATAGCCACTGACACATTGCCTTTAATGATTAAGGCATTTTTATCGATGTTATTGAGGGCAATTTTGTCATGTAAAAAGCGCCCGAGTTTAATCAGTATTAGGCCAAATAAACCGTAAGCACTCATACCAATAGCTTCAACTAAATAGGACTCTGCCGCTTCGCCAGTAATTGCACCAGTGAGCACAATACCTAATGCCATCACGGCGCCAGCGGTACTAATACCAAAAGCAAAGTTATCGTTTTCAGCTAGCTCATGGCGGCTATTGACTTTAACCGTCCAACCTTGCAAGTAACGCATTAAGGTTAGTAGCAATACCGCAATGGCCAAATCGATTGCCAGAATGATCATTAAATCGAGAGTGAGGCCGTAATTTTCTAAAAATGTCATAAAAGTTCCTTAATTATTTGCCTCGGCGAACACCGCGAGTGGTACGACTGCTGGAATTACGGAAGCTGCTGTCCTTAGAGTAGTTTGAGCGGAACTTGCTCTTACTGCTCGCAGTGCGTCCTGTTGAACTGGCTTTGGGTGTACTGCTACTTTGTCTGGAAAGACTGGTTGAACCGGTACGCGACTTTGCATACGGGCTATCAAACTTTCGGCCTTGAGAATTAAACTGCTTTTTAGTGCGCTCATAGGTTTGAGTTTGCGCACGAGCTTGCTTTGGCGAAGTGTAGCGGTAGCGACCCACATCGTTGTAGTAGCTGTAGTTACGACGGCTAGACCATCTGTCATAGCCAATTGGACCACGCGTCAGGTTAGAGAACATCGAGTACATGCCGTACCATGCCCAAAACGACATACCGTTAGAGCCTGTTTGCCAGCCACCGTACGCAGGGTTGCCGACTAACTGACTGCCAGCGCCAAAGTCTTCAGCACCATTGGCAAGGGCAGCGGCTTCGCGACTAATGGAGTTAACTCGCGCCAGAGCACCATCTGACATATCGGCAACCACGTTAAGTGGGTCTGACAACATGTCGTTATATAAACTCGGGTCTGCGGCCTGATAAAGGTTCTCGACTTCAGCAAGCTGCTGATCGAGATCGACATAATTAGCCGCATTTTGGCTGTCGGTTAAGCGCCTAGTTAAAGAGGTGAACATCGGGCCGCGATTAGTCGCATCGGTAGCCAGCTCATTAAGCAAAGGGCTTAAATCGGGCTTTTGCTTTTCCAATACTTGCACGTATTGTTTGAGCAAATTAGCGTTACGTACCTGACCGTCGTTAAGCATATTGCTAAGAGTATCTAAGCGCTGTTGCGTTAGCTGCTGATACTTGGCAATTTGCTCTGGTCTATCATCGCCACATCCTGCAAGGGCGAATACCAGTATGACGGTGAGAACGCGCATTAGCATTCCTGCCATAGTCTCTCCAAAATCGGTTATGTTACTTTACACCCTTGGGTGTTAGCCGCGCATTGTCTAATGGTAACAGACCATAGCGCTTAATGAGTGTTGCATAAAGCAGTTTTGCTTGCTGAAACATTGAATTCGCAAGAGAAATAACCGCTCTTACTATAATCGCTGTAACTGATTAGTATAGTATTGCGTATTCGAGCAAAAAAATATCAAGGATCCTGTTTCCAGCTCAGTCGCGGCTAAAATCAACTCAAGTTGCCAACATCCGTGATAAAAATTGCTCACCTTTATTTACGCTCTATCTATATCATTAACGACATAATATGTCGATGTACTAATTTGTTAGGGATTATTATGCGCACGGCGACACAGGGTAATAAACAGCTTAGTTCTCAAATGGCAGCAACAGCAGACTTGTATTGGCAAAGGCTGTTAGATAATGCTGCCGACCTCGTCGCGTCATTGACTGATGAGCAACAGCAAGAGTTAAAACAAGTATTTGGACTCAGTGACTTTATTGCCACTCAGCTTTGCCGTCATAGTCAGTGGATCCCAGAGCTTTTTAGCCGAAATTTGCATAATTTTGAACGCCAAGTGTTTGATAAAGAGTTGGCTGAATTACTTGAGCCTGTAACCGATGAAGAACAAGCCAAACGGGTGTTGCGTCAATACCGTAATCGTCAAATGGTCTGCATAGCTTGGCGTGATTTTATGGATTACAGTCAATTACAAGAATCGCTGTTAGATCTATCAGCATTAGCTGAAGCGCTGATTATTGCAGGACGCGACTGGTTATACCGTGAGATGTGCGCCTCGTTAGGTACACCTAGTTGTAGCCAAGGTAAGCCGCAAAAACTCCTGATCCTCGGTATGGGCAAGCTTGGTGGTCGTGAGCTTAACTTTTCGTCAGATATCGATCTTATCTTTACTTTTGCCGAGCACGGCGAAACAGCTGGCGGCAGACGCTCATTAGAAAACCAGCAATTCTTCATTCGTATGGGGCAGCGCCTAGTTAACTTGTTGCATCAAGTTACCGTTGACGGCTTTGTGTATCGCGTCGATATGCGCTTGCGCCCCTATGGCGAAAGCGGTCCGCTAGTGGTGAGCTTTAGTGGTCTTGAAGATTATTACCAAGAGCAGGGGCGCGACTGGGAACGCTACGCCATGGTTAAAGCGCGAGCACTTGGCCCGTGGACTGCAGAATCAGATGAACTACACGACTTATTAAGACCCTTTGTATATCGCCGTTATTTAGATTTCTCGGCGATAGAATCTTTGCGCAAAATGAAAGGCTTAATTACCCAAGAAGTGCGCCGCCGTAAACTTACCGACAATATTAAACTTGGCGCAGGTGGGATACGTGAAGTTGAGTTCGTGGTGCAAAGCTTTCAACTTATTCGCGGTGGCCGTGAGCCAGCGCTGCGCCAGCAAAGTTTATTTGCTGCAATCGAGACCCTATATCAGTTAGGTCAGCTGGAATATTTAGCCGTCGATGAGCTCAAAAATAGTTACATCTTACTGCGCCGCGTTGAGAACTTGTTGCAAGCGATTAATGACGAGCAGACTCAAACATTGCCAAGTGAGTCACTTGATTGGCAACGCTTATGTTATGCGTTAAACGCCGATACTGAAATGGATCTGCGTGAACAGATCGCCACCGCAATGCGCCAGATCCATAGCCACTTTGAAGAAACCGTTGGTGGTAATAATGAAGACGATCAAAACGAAACTTGGACGCAACAGATCTGGAATGCTTACGAAGATGAGCATGCGCAGTCGATATTAGAAGAGCAGGGGATCGATGATGAAAAGTTGTGGCCAATGCTTAATAGCTGGCACGACACAGTAGTACGTCGCACGATTGGCCCGCGCGGACGCGAAACCTTAGACAAATTAATGCCTAAGCTATTGTGTGAATTTACCAATATTCCCCACCCGTCGAAAGCATTTGCGCCAGTTTCAAAGGTATTAGATCAAATTTTAACTCGTACAACTTACCTAGAGCTGCTGTGTGAAAACCCCGGAGCAAGGCAGCAACTCGTGAGCTTGTGTCTTGCCAGTCCGTGGATTGGTCAGCAATTAGCAAAATTCCCAATGCTGCTCGATGAGCTGATTGATCCCGCGCAGTTATATGACACCACATCGCTAGACGACTATGGCAGTGAGTTACGTCAGTATTTACTGCGGGTGCCTGAAGATGATCTTGAGCAGCAGATGGAAGCACTGCGTCAATTTAAGTTATCGCAGCAATTAAAAATTGCTGCAGCTGACGTCACCGGTGTTTTACCTGTGATGGAGGTGAGCGATCACTTAACTTTCTTAGCCGAAGCGATTATCGAGCAAGTCGTGCATCAAGCTTGGGCGCAAGTTAGCGCTCGCCATGGTGTGCCAGAAAACCTAAATGATAACGAAATGGGCTTTGCGGTTGTCGGTTACGGTAAAGCGGGTGGTATAGAACTAGGTTATGGCTCGGATCTTGATTTAGTGTTTTTGCACAATGGTAGTAAAGCCGGGCAAACCAATGGTGAAAGGCCTATCGATATCGGTCACTTCTACCTAAAGCTTGCCCAGCGGGTACTGCACTTTTTCTCTACCCGAACTAATTCTGGCGAGCTCTATGAAGTGGATATGCGCTTAAGGCCCTCTGGTGCATCGGGCTTATTGGTCAGCGAGATAGAAAACTTTGGCGAATATCAACGTGACGAGGCCTGGACATGGGAGCATCAAGCGTTAGTGCGCGCGCGGTTTATGTTTGGTGATACAGCACTGTCTATGCGCTTTAATGAGTTAAGAGCAGAAGTCTTGCAAACCTCACGAGATAAAGTGTCGCTGGCTAAAGACGTGCGAGAAATGCGGATTAAGATGCGTAATCACTTGCTAAAAGTTGAGCCTGGTATGTTCGATTTAAAGCAGAGCAGCGGAGGCATCGCCGATATTGAGTTCATCGCCCAATATATGGTGTTAGCCAATAGCCATGAGCATAAGCGTTTATGTTTTTGGTCTGACAATGTGCGGATCTTCTCTGATCTTGCAGAGCTTGAACTGTTGCCACTTGAAAGTGCCCAAGCATTAACTCAAGCCTACTGCCATCTGCGAGACGAAAGCCACAGACTAACATTGCAACAAAAGCCTACAGTGCTACCCATTGATGCATTGCAACCACATATCGACAGAGTGGAAGCTATCTATCAGCAGGTTTTAGCCGAGCCGCAGTAGAGTATTGCTGGTCATTAATAAGCCTCTGAGTATCTTGGATGTGACGAGGTTTTTTGCACTCTGATTAAATGATGTAATCAAGCTCTCTCCTATCACTCTCACTCATGACAAGCTAATTCTAGTGGGTATAGGGAGTCGCAAACTGCCTTGCAGATTAAGACAACATGATTAATCGCAGCGCTTTATACAGATAATCGCTCTAACAAGTCGAATACAAGCTCGTAGCCGCTTATTTATAGCCTTGCTAATCGCTTGAATAATAAGTTGTTATTTCTCAGCGTAGATAGCAACGAGCTAAAAAGGAACAACTTGGTTTACTCCTTGCAACCTTAGGCCTATTACCTTAAGTCTAAGGAGTTGCTTATGAACTCGCCCAAATTACTCAGTTGCTACACTCGGTTCAATGAATGCTTTACCAGCATGTTGATCAGCAAACACTTCACGCTTAAGTGTAAGCCTAGCACCAGTAAATATCAGTTTGTTAAGGAGTTACCGCTACGTTGGTTACTCGTTTTATGCGTTCTGTTGCTGATAAACAGCGCCGTTGCAGCCGATACACCCAATAAAATGATAACTATCCCAAGCTCGTTAGTCAGCGCAGATCAAGGTGTTAGCTTGATCATTGTCGATCGCTCCAGTGAGCAAATTGAGTCGTTTTTAGCTGGTGTGAGGGGAGATGTTCATCTACTGGTGTTAGAAGAAAACCAAGAGCCTTTTGAGCAAATAAATCAAGTGTTAGCCGAGGAGCCGCTTTACTCAAATGTGACCATTGTTGCTAAGGCTTCAAGCTCTGCAATTTACCTTGGTGGACGTTGGATCGATCAGCATTACTTGCTTGAGCATCAACATAGCTTAACGATTTTTGCTCGCCAGTTTGCTAACAATAGTCAGCTTTCTTTATATACCACTAACTTGACGACCAGTCATGGTGGTGAGCAATTTATCGGGTTATTTGAAGAGTTAACCCAGATGAGTGTGGATGTTATTCATATGCAAGGTTTGCGACATGAGCCACTATGGGTACAGCGAACCCAATTTAGCTTTTAACTAGCGCTTAATAAAGTATCGCTAATGATACGTTTTGTATCATGTTTTCGACAAAATCTGCTTTGAGGAAATTGATTAAATGCTTACTATCGCAGCAATATATCTCACTATTGCTCAGGGGAGCAGTAAAGGGATCCTGTTGAGGATTGTTAGATGACTTCTGTTAGTGGCCTAGCCAATAGTGCAAACAGTACCAATATTAGCGCTAATCTCAGCTCCAAAGTTACGGCTGAACCGACAGCACAGCAAGCTGCTAACACTGCCCACCAAGCGATAAGCCAGACATCTGACAGCGCTAACAATGCGGTTACTGCTAGCGCAACTAAGCCACTGCCCAATACTGGTGATAGCACCACAGTTACCCTATCAAGCGCCGCCCAAGATAAACTGGCAGCAGAGCAAACAGGGGCTAAACCTGCTGCGGCTGAGGCAGCAAATAAAGCATCTGAAGAAGATGGCGGTGATATCGAATCGTTCGTGTTTGGTGCGCTTGGGCTTGATCATCCAGAAGAGATTGATGAGAACGGTGACCCATCGTATTCGGCAGGCCAATATGTGAAAGCGGCGGCGACGGTTGGCAGTATGATCGCGATGCTGATTTAGGCGCTGTCTAAAAACTGTTTTTTATCAGACTAGGTCTGATTTCTAAGTTAGACTGCGTCTAACAATTTCATTATGGGATTTCATCCCACTCTAGAGTTAATCAAACTTCGTTTGATAAAAGTCGTGGCGCTTCGCCCCACATTGGTAGTGCATCAGGCTGCGCCTGACTAACGTCGTGGGATTCCATCCCACACCCGGGCAAGGAGGACTGCTCGTCCTTATCCTCCTTGCATCCACCATGACGCCCCGACGAAGTTGTTGATCCTCACTCATTTTCGGAAATCGCTATCGCCTCATATTCGCCATCCCTGGCTCACCTAAGGCTATCTCGTCATCCATGACTCGCTCACGCGATTTGCTTCAATGACTTCGGCAACTCCGATGGGGAATGGTGTTTTCTGTAAGTTTGCAAACTTGTTCTTGTCTAAAGGTAATTTGGCCAAATTAATGGGCAGAATAGTCTTCATTACTAGACATTTTCTCTAATCCATAATTTAGAGCTTTAACAATGAGCACTCGGCTTCCTTTAGGCTGCCCTGCATCCATTTTGTTAATTTGTTTTGAGAGCTTTTCTATTAATATTCTCATGGTGCTTATGTCTTCTTTGAAAAAACTAGCTATGTTGGTTGATCTATATGCTTCAAATAGATAATTAGAAAACAGCCCGATATCTTGAGCTGACCAATTATCTATCGCTTCAATCCATTCGTCTGCAGAAAATAGTTTTATAAAGGGGGTTGAACGATGATTTTGATAAATTTCTTGGTCAACGTTAGCCCATGACTCTTTCGCTCTGATATATAATGAATTTTTAATGCTTATATCATTTTTCACCGTCCAATTATCTTTATGAATTTGGTACAGTTCATTTATGCGGTTTGTTGTTAACTTGAAATTATGAGATCTCGTATCAAGCTCTTTACCATCAAATATTTTCTCATTAGCAAGTTTTTCTAGCTGATTTAAAAAATCATCGACATCACCTGAAACAAAGTTGTTTTCTAGTAAATACCTAAAGTTTTCACACGCTTGGAACCATTTAACAAGCAACACATCTTTCTGATGAAAAAGATAGTTTGTTGTTTGGCTTAGTAAATCTTCGAAAGTGGCCAGATCTAGTTGATAAGGTCTTGCAAACATGAACCTATCAATGGGGCACGGTTTTGAGAATATTTTCCCAACAAACTCAATTTTAGGAACAGTGTGCTGCTTGCCGCAACAATACTCTATGAGCGGTATGGTCGGTATGTATATGGTTCTATATGGCTCAAATTCATCTTCTGACTTATCATCAGGTAGTCGAATATTTCTCGTATAATCTAGGCCAGAGCTAATTTCATCTACAGTTTTGTTGCAGGCATAATAAAGGTAGCTAATTGTAATAACTTGAGAGATTAAAACCTCCATGCTCGACTGAAAATCTTGTTCCTCTTCACCTTTAATTAATTGATAAATGTGATTTAGACGGTTACTAGCTCTTTTTAATATCCTGAGGTTTGAAAATTTATACTTTGTAATTAGCTCTATCAAATTAGACTGATAGCAGTCAAAATGGTTATATTGACCGAATGCAATATTTACAACTTCAAGTGGCGACCTTTCAAAGTAGACCCTGTCAGAAAACGCCTTTTCTAACATCTGTCCATCAATTGAAGATTTTTCTGAGTTAATAATAAATATGAACTCTAGATTGTTATCGTTAATTAACTGTAAACATTCTCCTACGATAGCTTTTTCGAGTTTACCGTCGTCCACTCTTTCTAAATCATCCAAGATCACAATGACATTGTTAACTTTGGCAAGTAATGTATGCTTAGCGACTCCAGCAGAACCTTTTAAAAGAGATGAGATTAGACCGCCGTTATCGCTTGCTTTCTCGATAACTGTGAGCGCATTATTTGCAAGTCCCTTAAAAGCCCCTTCATCGATGCCCTCTGAAAAATAGATGCTTGAAATTAGCTTATCTCTAAAGTCATTTAAGCTACTGATACCAGTTAAAGAAAAGAAAATAGTTTTTCGGCCTTTTTCCTTTAAATATGGACGTAAATCTTTTTCAACAAAATAGGTCTTACCAACGCCCCATTGGCCGTCAAGACGAACCATTGGAGGGAATGAGCGATCATCCAGTAGCGATGTAATTACTTCTGATAGTTGAGTCATAATAGTTGAGTCATAATAGGCTTCTACAGGGGAGGGGTACCTTAATCTGTACAAGTTAAAAATTAAGATAAAGTTAGTCAAATGAAATGCCATGTTTATGTGTTGCGGGACACTGAATCTGGAGACTTAATAAAAAGGGAAATGTGGGGTCAGAGTAAACAATTCGAATTGTGATACTCTGGTCCGCTGCCTTGAACCATAAATCAATCGTTAATTGGCGCGAATGAACTGACATAAACACCACTTCTCCACCGCAGTTGCTAAACGACTGTATATAGCAATGTACAATCCCCAGTTCTGACTTTTCTTAAAATAATCTTAATTGCTATACCGTTAACGCTTGGCTCCATGTAACATCAGGGCTGCTTAAGGGGCGGGATCCCCAATATGTATTTTGCCAAGCAAAGAGGTTGCATGATCTACTATTTTTTTGTTGTCCTTATCTATGCTGCGCCAGCCCTGTTTACCTTAACCCACGACAAGATTGCGTATGGCAAAGCGTGGACTAAAGGGGTGACTTTTAATCGACTGCTGGCGTGTTACGGCATCTATATGCTCGGCTTACTTTTTTATACGGTTTGGGAACCTATCGATTATTACGTCAATAGCTATTCTTGCGGTTGGCCTCAGCCTGCTGATTGGTGTGGCGGCTATGGATATTCATTGGTTCAAGGCATTGAAGACTGGTTATTACCTGTGTCACTTACCGCTGCGGCAATTGGCCAGGTTATTTATGTCCATTACCTAGCGAGGCTAAACAAACTAGCTAGTGGAATTATAAAAAAATAGGGCTGAGAATAACTCTTTTTTCAGGGTAATAGGCATACATTTAGCCCTGCGGACTAAACAAAACCAAGATGTATTACAGCAAGGCTATTTAAAGTCGCTGTAAATAAGGATTTAAAATGGACTTTTCAAGACACTCTCAACTCACTCAGCTGCGCTGTAGTTACTTCGCTGTGCCTGTGATTTATATTCTTGGCGCTCTTTGGTTGCCTGCGGCGACGCTATGGATAGGCTGGCTTGGTTGGGTTGGGGTTAACTGGTACCGCATCCAATCGCCGGTTTTAAAACAAGGATATTGGGTTATTTTGCAATCGTTCGGCTTACATCTAGCGTTGAATTTGGCAGCTTTTGCTTCGGTTTGGGGAGCCAGCATATTTAATCGTGGCGGGCTGTTCAACAGTGCCGGCGGCGGTGATGATTTTTTTTATATGCTTGGCTTAGGTTTGCTTGCGTTGGTGTTGCTGGTTATTGGCATGATATGGCCATTGGTAAAGCTTGTGAAAGGCTATCAAGCCTTGATGAATAGTCATAAGGATTGCACTGAGGGCAGTAGCGTCGATTGCAATAAAAAAGCTTGTGCGGATATTAAGGAACATAAAAATGAAGCGGTTTAAGTTGTCGCAGATTTCAATATTAATGTGGTTTATGTTTATCATGTTCTCCACTGCTGTTGGAGTGGCAACCTATGCTGTGCATCAGTCTCATGCTGCTTTTAATTGGCCTACAGCTAAAGGGATGGTGGTAAACTGTTGGCTGATTGAGCGCTACCATGAAAGAAGCAGCGCTGAATCGCATTACGAAGTGGCTATTGAGTACTTCTATGCAGTTGACGGCAAAATCTACCACAAGAACAATAAGACCGATATTACAGGTGCTATCCCGGGTTACTCTTTGGAAGAGGCCGAAGCCTTGGTGGCAGAGTTTCCTCGGGATAAGAAGATCTTAGTACATTATAAACCCAGTAATCCCGACACCGCTGTTATCAAGCCAACAATGCACCTGTTTTTGATTGTGGCTTTGTTGGTGTTCTCTTTGATATTAATCCCCGTCCTTTATCTGATGTATCTGCAGATGACCTCAGACCGTGACAGCTTTATCGTTCGCAATGTGTAACTGATTTTTTGGAGTCGCTATGTCTCGAAGTCAACGTCTTTTAGATTTACTTCAATTATTGCGCCGCTATAAATATCCGGTTTCTGCTGAGACTTTGGCCAGCAAACTCGATGTTAGTGTAAGAACCATTTACCGTGATATTGCGACTTTACAGGCGCAAAGGGCTGACATTCGTGGAGAAGCTGGTGTTGGCTACATTTTAAAGCCGAGTTCAGATTTACCGCCCATGATGTTTACTGTGGAAGAACTTGAAGCGCTGCGATTGGGAGCTGAGTGGGTAGCGAAACAAGCAAATGGCGAGTTTAGCGAGGCGGTAAATAATGCGCTGGCTAAAATCGCGGCAGTGTTACCATCGGAGCATGAAGCAAAGCATCGCGAAGACGTTATACGAGTCGCTTCAACTATTAATGCCCCTGCTGTGATGGTTGACTTATCAGAATTGAAACAGGCAATAAAACATGAAGATAAAGCGGAAATTAGTTATATAGATGCTAAAGGCGCAATCAGTTGTAGGGTTATTTGGCCTATGCTGATTGGTATGTTTGAGTTGCACCATGTGTTAGTTGCGTGGTGTGAAACAAAGCAAGCTTACCGCAATTTCCGGCTTGAACGGATCCAGTCGTGGCAGAATCTACAGCAAAAGTATCAACCTTCTCGTCATGCTTTACTGTCTGAATGGCAAGCTTTAGAGGGTATTAATCACTCCTTTAATCGCTACTGACAAAAACTGTCACTGGTTTCTATTACACTTCAGTTATCCATTAAAAACAGTGAAAACTTATTATGTTTAGTCTTGATTCAATCGTGCTTTATGTCGAAGACGTTCAACTCAGTATGGCCTTTTATGCCAAAGCATTTAATTGTCAGCCAAAGCTTTTATCACCGACTTTTGCCGTACTCGATTTTGCAAGTAACGTTAAGATCACGCTAAAGCAAGCTGATGTGCTAACGCCAAGCAGTTTAGTGCGTGGCGGCGGAACTGAGCTTTCAATCCCTGCTGCAAGCAGAGAGAGTTTTGACAATCTATTTGCAAGCTGGCAGCAGCAAGGGGTTGAGTTTGCTCAACAGCCTGAAGAATCTGTCTATGGCATTAACTTTGTGGCTTTAGATCTCGATGGCCACCGCATTAGAGTCTTTTGTTAATTCTGTGAATAGGGAAGGGAGCAAGGGTTCCTACTTACCTGAGCTATAACCTCCCACTTACCTGCAAATTTCAGCAAAATTTTACTCTGCTCAATAAAAGATCTTGCGATCAAAATTGATGATCTATATTATCGCCAAAATTACAGACCGGATGGTCGGTATGTTGGATCGGGGTGATCAATTTTAGGTGAATAATATGGACAAGAAACAACAAGCGATGCAGGCGGCGATTGAGCTGTTTGCTACACAAGGCTATGAAAAAACATCTATTGCACAAGTGTGTGAAGCCGCCAACGTATCAAAAGGTTTGGTGTTTCATCATTTTAAAAACAAAGATGATTTGCTCAGGCAAGTTTTTGTTCGTATGGCTGAAATCATCAGTGAAGTTGGGAGTAATGTCGATGCATCTAACCAAGGCTTATCGGTGAAAGACCGACTGATTAACCTGTTTGAACATATCTTTGTATCTATGGCAGATCCAAAGCAAAAGCTGTTTTACCAGTTTGATTATCAGGTTAAGTGTCAGCCCTCGATGAGATTGATTTTGCAAGATCTGTTAGATGAGCGCTACCAGTTAATGATGGCGTCTTTTGAAGTGATTTTGACTGAGATCCCAACCGCTAATTATCCCGTCGATAGCCATATGCTTATTGCTGAAATCGACGGCATTGCACTGAACTATTTGTTTGCAGGTGAGGATTATCCTCTAGAGCAAATTAAACAACGTTTTATTAATAAGTATTTGCTATTGCTAGGCTTATAGCTGGCATGGCTAATCTGAAACAGAAAACTTAATCAGGAGTGTTTCAAGTGAAAACACCTTATGAAATTCAATATCAAGCTTTCGCTGCTGCTGGTGGACTTTATGATGAGCGCCACGCTAAGCTTTATGCAAGCTTCGCTGACGATTTGATTAGTGACGGTAGCTTTTCTATCGTTTTTGAGGGCGTAGCCCATGCGTGTTACACGCCCATTACTATTGATGCAGCCCCGCACCTTAAGTGTTATGTGCTAGCGCCTTTAGCGGTATTGCCTGAGTATCAAGGTAAGCGTTACGCATCAAGATTGATGGATGAAGCTGAAAAGCAATTAGATGCCGACGTGATTTTTGTAATGGGTGAACCGTTCCATTATGGTAATCGTTACAATACGCCGCATCAGGTATTGCCACCTGTACGCACCCAAGCGCCATTAGAATGCTGGTTTGCTAAGGGA
The DNA here is from genome assembly GCF_041471165.1 of Shewanella sp. 10N.261.52.F9. NCBI lineage: Bacteria > Pseudomonadati > Pseudomonadota > Gammaproteobacteria > Alteromonadales > Shewanellaceae > Shewanella > Shewanella sp. 10N.261.52.F9. The sequence goes on along the minus strand of NZ_JBFRNX010000001.1, from coordinate 417,903 downwards.
TTAACACCTGGCGCACTTGACGGCGTTGGTGAGTCTACATCGAGTATTACCGGACCTTACGCTAGCCCATTAATGTGGGGACACCCGAGCGAGCAGGTTTAATCGCAATTAGCATAAGAATTTAATCAACTTAGAGCGATTAAATATTTTATCGATTGGTTTAGAAAAGGAACGCCTAAGCGTTCCTTTTTTTTGGCCACTCTTCAAAGGAACATAGGTCTTATTTATTGTCTAGCAGCGGTATATTGGGAAGCTGTTAGATGTCACTAAATCAGTTGCGCCATTACTATTTTACGATTGAAACAGAGTATACTGCTGGCCGATAAGCTTATAGCAAACTTGCAAAGCATAAGATCTAAAGCATTAATAATAAACAGGAAAGTATTGTTAGATATGGCATTTGTAATTAAAGATACTAAGTTGAATGTGGCTGAAACCGATATTTTCAATGATGAAGCTGGTTATGCTGCATTTCCAACTGCTGAGTCGGTGACTTTTGACCGTGAGAAATTAATTCCAATTGGGTTGTTGTCATTCAATATGTTTGATGCAGGCGTTGACGATAAAATACTCATTGCACTACCTAATCTGCAAGGCATTCCCGATGGCGATTATGGCCCTATCACCTATTCGTATATTGATGAGCAACAAGGCTGGTGCTTAGATGACGAGTACGCTAATGATGATGCGCTTGAGGAACAAGACGAGTACTTAGACAACTACCAGCAAGCGCAGGACGAATTTGCTGCCAATCAGTGTTTGATGCGTCGTGGCAAAAAGCTGCCATTAATCACTTTGGGTGGCCAACCTAGATTCGGCCAGAACTGGGCTTCATGTTTATATAATGAACTGGCAAAGAACCCAGAGTTAGATCATTACTATGAAGTGACCTGCAGCCTTAATCATCCTGAATTTGAACATATGAGCACTCGCGATATCGTTTATGTGGATGAGAAAGACAATAAAGAATATACCTTCATAGGCAGCTTTAAAGATGAAGCTTACTTGGTTAGAGATAGCGAGTACTTGGGCTTTGCCGGTGAGTTTATGGTGTTTTACCAGCCACAGTTAAAGAAAGTCATGCTCGTTGCTGAATACGATTAATTTGAAGTTATTGCGGTTGATGTAACTGGGGGAGTTATTTTCTCTTGTAAACGTTGTGAGCAGCAAGCTCACAACGTTATGCACACTGCGATGTTTTAGCTTACAAATCTCCAAAGACTTCTAGCCACTCTTCGTCAGTGAGTTCTCTGGGCGGCTTTTTCTCGCCAAAGCCTTTAATGATCCTGCCCCTTAATGGGTTATCGGTAAAAGCGCCATTACCCATGTAAGTGACCGAAGTCGGAATGAATACACTGGTTATAGCATTATCTGCAAACGCTTCAGAGTCTATGTCAGTTACCGAGTCTGGAATTGTGATGCTTTGAAGTGCATTTCCCCTAAATGCGCCTAAGCCGATTTCAGTCACTGAGTCTGGAATGGTGATGCTGGTTAATGCATTAAATTGAAACACTCGGTCATTAATTTTAGCCAATGAATTTGGCAGGCTCAGGTGAGTTAATGCATTGTTTGCAAATGCTCTTTCTGCAATTTCAGTCACTGAATCTGGGATATCAACGCTGGTAAGTGCGTTTTCAGCAAAGGCCTTGTAACCAATACGAGTGACAGAGCTTGGGATCACTATCTCGGTAAGGGCGTTACGCTGAAATGCGCTATCGCCAATTTCTATGACAGTATTAGGGATAACCACGCTGGCTTTTGGGTTCTGTGGGACCTCTTCGAATTCCTCGCTTAACCCCTCAACCTCTGAAAACGCATAATCCCAGATCTCGGTGACGGGGATACCGTCAAAATTATCAGGGATGATGATATGTTTATGCTTGCCCTTGTAAACATCAATTCTGCCTTGTTTTTTATCAAATGAGACGTCATCTAATGTCAGGGTATGTGGCTGGCTCACGGCTAATTCTCTTTTTGTTGTAGTTGTAGTGTGAGTTGTAGTTGAAGCTTTAGTCGCAGGGTGTGGGGGAACTCGGTTTGATGCGCTGAGCTTTGTGCTATAGCAAGCCCAAGCAGAGTGGCAAGGATAGCACCAGTTAACATGCGAGATAAGTTGGTGCTAAACAGGTTGATAATAAGAGGCTGATATTAAGCTGCTTATATCAGTCTTCCATCCAATCTAGATTTGGCATGGCATCTAAATGCTGGTTGTAGCGCTTTTCGTTAAATGACGCGCCATTTAGCATTACATCGCTAACTTCAATAGCTAGCGCGCATGCCATCCATTGAATCGCTTCTTCACGCGGCGTACCTGTCATGACTAAACGCATTAGCGTTTCTTTGACTTTTTTCGGCTCGCCATCGGCGATTTGATTTTCGACTGTTTCAATCAGGGTTTCTTCAGTCATGTAGCTGTCTTGCTGGTTATCCATTTTTACGACTCTGTAATGTAATTGGCGCCATTATGCCGCAAGCTTATTGCAAGCAATAGATTTGATCTCAAATTTCTCGAGCATTCTGACTTTAGCGGTATAATTTGGGGGAGTAGGCTTTTCTAACTTAGTGTAGATACAGCTGAGGCCTTTGGTAGTAAGGACGCCACCCTGGAGCGGTCATGGACGACGAAAAGCAAGCCTCGGCAGTGTCTGCGCATGCGCTGACCGCAGGTCATTTGAACCATTGATGGCGGGATCCTCTGGGGAGAAGAATGGCATCGCATACCCGTTGCCTCCATTATTGAGTCATCAATATTCTAAACTCTGCATCTGAGTCAAACGGCTCAATGTGCGTCTGAACTCAAAGCTTAATGCGCCGCCGCTGTAAAGCTCATCCATCGGTACATCTGCTTGAATATACAGCTCCACTCCTTGGTCATATAACTCATCCACTAAGCTGATAAAGCGCCTCGCGGGATCATCACTCACCGCGTAAGACAGTTGTCTATTTCCTGTTTCAAAAGCCGCTGTTTCTGAGATGGTGCTCTCAAGAGAGTGCGCGCCGTCTTCTGTGCCGCGGGCCCTAATCCAGCTGCGGGGCTCACCACCTAAAACCGGAACTTGGGTAAGTATAACCGTGCTAAAGCGACTGGCTATTTCGATATAATCGAGCTGCGAACGTGGGCCGTCACACAGGGCGTCGAACTCAAACCAGGCCACATGCTGATTGTATTTAATGGTATCGATTATGCGGCCATGGATTAATAGCGGCGCGTCAATTGATGCAGCGGCTTCGGCTTGTGGGCATCGATTAAAAACCTGCTCAAACTGCGCTAGCACTAGCTTGTCATTTGAGTCGTTAGCGCTGTCATTAGATAAGTCAACAAAGTAGCGCGGCTTTGTCGCTGTATTTGAATGTGTGGATTGGTGCAAGCGATGGTCTTGCTCACCGCTTAAATGCAGCTCTTGAGTATAACGATTGAGCAGGTCGATAGTCGGCAAAAAACGCTGGCGCTGCAGGCCATTTCTATATAGCTCATCGATAGGAATGTTTGAGGTGGCGACTAAGGTAATGCCCTGCTCAAATAGCGCTTCAAATAGCTTAGCTAAGATCATCGCATCGCCGATATCGCTGACAAAAAACTCATCGAAACACAGTACGCGGCATTCCTGAGCCACCCGCTTGGCAATGCGCTTGAGAGGATCGCGGTTACCCGACTCACCGATAAGCTCTTTATGAATGCGCGCCATAAACCGATGAAAATGCAGCCTAAGCGTGAGCACGCTAGATTCACTTTCTAGGCTTTGATAAAACAGATCCATCAAGTAGGTTTTACCACGGCCGACATCGCCCCACATATAGAGGCCCTGACACACTAGATTTGCATCGTCACTGACTTGAGACGCTTTGGGCTCTTGGGTTAGCTGTTGGTGCAATCGCTCCAGCGCTGCTATGGCTTGGTGCTGCGCACCATCGTCGATAATCTGTCGCCGCTCGATCTGCTCTTGATAGCGCGCGAGGGGCCCGCTGTGTCCGGCACTAACTCCAACACTAGCTCCAGCACTGAAATCAGCGTCGCTGGCAGTTAATTGCGGGTGTTGGCTCAATAGCTTCGCAGCTTGATGGCTCATAGCATTCCATTACATCTGTTGAGATGGCGCGATTATATCAGCTCAAGCTCATCTATTGGGGATCATCCAATGTGAGTAAATTTAATTGTCTTCAGCTGTTAGTGATTGTTGTGTTTGGCTTGTTGTTTTAACCAAGCCACAAACAGCTTAGCCTTAGGGTTTAGCTCCTTATCATGAGAAGCCACATAATAGGTTTGCTCGCAGTTAACTTGCTGGCCAGCAAAGGGGGCGATGAGTTCACCTCGAACGATACGTTTACTTACCAGTTGGCCACGTCCCATAGCGATACCAGCATGGTTCATGGCGGCGATAACGGCTAAGTCTGAGCGGTCAAAACCGATTGACCGCTTGTCTTCAATATTGAGCCCTTGAGTTTCGGCCCAATACTTCCATTCATCACAGTCTGAGTCATATTCCCAGGCCTGATTATCGTGTAGTAAGGTGCAGCGAGTCAGATGCTCAGGCTTGCCGATAAGATCGTGCTCGGCTGCATACTCGGGGCTGCAGACTGGCATGATGGTTTCATCCATCAAGTGCTGGCAAAACAGTTTGCTGCGCGCATGATTGTCGTAGTAGATCGCGAGATCGATATGAAAGCTATTGAAGTTAACGTTTTCATTGCCGGTCAAAATATTAATGGCTATCGCTGGATACTGGCGGCTGAAATCGGCAATTTTGGGCACTAACCAACACTGGGCGATAGAAGGGCGCGAGTAGATGGTCAGTTTACCCGACACCTCTTGGTTTTTAATTTCGAATACTTCTTGGTTGAGACTTTTTAAGCTGTCTTTCAGCTTGGAAAACAGACGCTTGCCATCTTCCGTTAGCTCGATTCTGCGATGAAAACGAGCAAACAGCTTAAAGCCTAACTCACTCTCTAGTGCGGTAATTCTATGGCTCACCGCCGAGGGGCTGACGCAAAGCTCCTCTGCAGCTAGTGAAAAGGATTGGTGACGGGCAACCACTTCAAAGGTATGCAGTTTTGCCAGTTGGTAGCTACTGAGTAAACGGTTGCGGCTGAATACATCTTGCTGGGAATACATGATTGAGTTCTCAATTTGTGATGTGAGCATTTTACCTTAAGGCGCTTTTTAGCGCTGTTCACATCAACACAGTTGAAGCTTGTGTCATGTAAAAAACGCTTTTGTGACAATTGAACACCGGTTGCCACAATCTGGCTCAACTGAACTGCAATTTATATCTTTTGTCAGCATTTCTGCGATTGGCTTTAATAGCGCAACTTTTTACTCCTTTTCATTCCTTTAACTCCTGTTAACCAATAAGAGAAATACAATGGAATCACAACTGTGGATTATCGGAACTTTACTTAGCAGCATTTTGTTGATTGTTGTCAGCATCGTAAAGTTCAAGTTGCACCCTTTCCTTGCGCTACTGCTAGCCAGCTTCTTTGTGGGCGGCATGATGGGCATGGCACCATTGGAAATGATCAAGGCGATGGAGTCTGGGATCGGTGGAACCTTAGGCTTCTTGGCTATTGTTATCGGTCTTGGCACCATCTTAGGCAAGATGATGGAGATCTCAGGCGCTGCTGAGCGTATCGGCATCACCCTGCTAAAATCTCGCTACCTAAGCCCTGATGTAATCATGGTGCTGGTGGGCTTGATCTGCGGTATTACCTTGTTCGTTGAAGTGGGCGTGGTATTGCTTATTCCGCTGGCATTTTCTATCGCTCGTAAAACCAATACTTCACTGCTAAAACTTGCGATTCCACTGTGTACAGCCTTGATGGCAGTGCACTGTATTGTACCGCCGCACCCCGCTGCACTGTTTGTGACCAATGCACTAGGCGCTGATGTTGGATCAGTCATCATCTGGGGTCTGTTAATCGGTTTACTAGCCTCACTAATTGGCGGCCCGCTATTCCTTAAAATATTTGGTGATAAGCTGCCGCACTTAAGCGTACCTACAGAGTTTAATGAAGTTTCTACCCGTGAAGAGAGCGAGTTGCCATCACTTGGCACCACCTTGTTCACCATTCTTTTACCCATCATTTTAATGTTGGTGAAAACTGTTGCTGAGCTTTATATGGAGCCGGGCAGTGCGTTTTACACCACCCTTAAATTTATTGGTAACCCAATCACGGCGATGTTTATTGCAGCGTTTGTGGCTTATTACCTGCTAGGTTTGCGTAACAAGATGACCATGGGCACCTTGCTTAACAAAACCGAAGACTGTTTTGCCTCTATCGCTAATATCTTGCTGATTATTGGTGCGGGCGGGGCGTTTAACGGCGTATTAAGTGGCAGCGGCATGGGCGATAGTCTAGCGCAGATCTTAGCAAACCTTGATATGCATCCAGTGCTACTGGCATGGTTAGTCGCCATTATCTTACACGCAGCGGTAGGCTCGGCAACGGTAGCAATGATGGGTGCTACAGCGATTGTGTCGCCGTTATTAGTGCTTTACCCAGATTTGAATCCAGTGATCGTGACCTTAGCAATCGGCTCTGGCGCAATTGGTTGCACTATCGTTACCGACTCATTGTTCTGGCTGGTTAAGCAGTACACTGGCGCGACCATGAAACAAACATTTATGTATTACACCACAGCCACCTTTATCGCCTCACTTGTGGCACTAGCAGCAACTTTTGCACTTTCTTATGTTATTTAATCCTAAAGGGAAAATTGAAATGATGAACACTGAACAACTGCTAAACAACTTCCCTTTGCTGACTCAACTTATCAAGCTTGAAGAAGTGAGCTGGTTTGAAACTAAAGCCACTAACCTAGCTGAAGCGCTGCCTTATGTAGGTCTAGATAGTACAGATGTGGCCGATGCCAGTGCACGTTTGCAGCGCTTTGCTCCTTACCTAGCGCTAGCCTTTCCAGAGACAGCTGCATCTAACGGTATTATTGAGTCTGAAGTGGTGGCTATTCCACAAATGCAGCAGGCGCTAGAAGCGAAATACGGCCAAAAGATTGCTGGTAATTTGATGCTGAAAAAAGACAGTCATCTTCCGATTTCAGGCTCTATCAAGGCGCGCGGCGGTATTTATGAAGTGCTGACCCACGCTGAAAAACTGGCAATCGCTGCGGGTAAGCTTAAAGAGTCTGACGATTACCAAATGCTGTTTACTGAACAGATGCGTGATTTCTTTGCTGGTTACAGTATCGCGGTAGGCTCTACCGGTAACTTAGGCATGTCTATCGGCATTATGAGCGCTAAACTCGGCTTTAAAGTGAGTGTGCATATGTCGGCAGATGCTCGCCAATGGAAGAAAGACAAGCTGCGCAGCCATGGCGTATCGGTACATGAATATGAGCAAGATTACGGCGTTGCAGTTGAGCAAGGGCGTAAGGCGGCAGAGTCGGATGCTAACTGTTTCTTTATCGACGATGAAAACTCTCGCACGCTATTTTTAGGTTACTCGGTTGCCGGTGAACGCTTAAAAGCACAGTTTGACGCAGCCGATATCAAGGTTGATAGCGAGCACCCGCTGTTTGTGTATCTCCCTTGCGGTGTGGGCGGTGGCCCTGGTGGTGTGGCATTTGGCCTTAAGCTTGCGTTTGGCGATAACGTTCACTGTTTCTTTGCTGAGCCAACACATTCGCCTTGTATGTTACTTGGCGTGCATACCGGTCTGCATGACGAAATCGCCGTACAAGACTTAGGGATCGACAACGTCACTGCGGCCGATGGTTTAGCGGTAGGCCGTGCTTCTGGCTTTGTTGGCCGTGCGATGGAGCGTATGCTTGATGGTTACTACACGCTAAGCGATCAGCACATGTATGATCTACTTGGTTTATTAGCTCAGAGTGAAGGTATTGAGCTTGAGCCATCAGCACTTGCGGGTATGCCAGGTGCTCTACGAGTAAGCGCTGATACACAATACCAAGCCCGTATGGGATTAACACCTGAGATGATGAGCAATGCGACTCATGTAGTGTGGGCGACTGGTGGTGGAATGGTGCCAGCAGTTGAGATGGCGAAATACCTGGCGCAATCGGCTAGCTAAACATTTTACTCGTCAAACTTTTTACTTTGAAAACCCGTATCGAGTAAGCTAAAAAAAATCCACCCTAATACGGTGGATTTTCTGTTTTTAGAACTGTTCTAGTGCCCCAAAGTGGCTACCACAGCCCTTTGGATTTCACTCGTCTGGCTCGCTCAAGTTGCGTCTCTAAGCTGGGAGTTTCTAGGTTAGAAGCATCATTGGCAGAGCTGTTAGCAACAGTGCTAACAGAGACTTGAGCTAGCTGGCTAGATAAGCTTTTCATCTGCGCCATTAGCTTTTCTTGGCCCTGTTTAAGTTGACTCAGCTGGGCACTAAAGTCTGGCTGATGCAGCTTAGTATCATCGCTGACTTCTGTTTGACTAGTCTCATTATTACGAGCCTCTGCTTGGCTGGCGGCTGAATGCGTAAGCGCTGAGCTTAGCTGCTCCTGCCCCTCAAGCATTAGCTGTTGTAACTGGGCTAATTGCTGTTCAATGGCAGTTAAGTTAAGCGGCTCGCTTTGCTGCTTAGGCAAACTGGCAGCTTCAAGCATAGTGCTGAGTTTTTGCCACTGTAGCTCTGATAGACCATTCTCAGCCGCAGGCTCCAAAACCAGGCCCGCAGATTTAAGTTGGCAAGCCAAAGTCTGGCTATTCACTTTATCTTGCAGCAAGGTTTGGGTGAGCATGGACGGCAACTGCGGCGCTAATTCGTGCAGGAATAAGCCCGACAAATACAGGTCACGATGAAACTGAATACGGCGCTGTAGCACGATATCGGTTTCATCATTGCGCGCTTTTTCCTCTTGCTGCCATAGCCTTAGACATTGAATGGCGTAGCTGTGGGAGTCGAAGAGCTCAGGCTCTAGGCCCACATTGAATCGAATGCGCATAACTACCTCTTAAGCCGCGTCGCTAGCTTCTGCTGCGTGGTAGCAACAGATCTCGCGTGAAAGTGCCTCTTGAGGCTCTTTTATCATGACGATTTTTTCACCCAATGATGGGTAAGCTTCACGAATGGCTGTTTCAATTAACATGGCGCCGCCGCCTACTAAATAGATGCGATTAGGGTTGCGGGTAAAGGTTTTAGCTTCGTAAGCAACTGCGGCGCCAAGTTCACTGATCTTGTTTTCGATACGTTCAAGTACCCAGTCAACCTTGCTTATATCGTTAATCACTTCTTCGACGAACTCGCGATTATGACGACGCTTAATCAGCTCGTTGGCAACAAGGTAGCTGGCATCGCTATCGGCTGCCGATAGGGCTTTTCTTGCCGCGTTAGTCACCATAGATACGCCAATTTCAGCATTGCCATAAACAGCTGACACATCGTCAAATTCACCGACAATCACTCCCATATCGAGTGTGGTGCCGCCGCAGTCGATAACAAGAGACTTGGTAAACTCATTCACGCCTGAATCCATCAATGTGGTCAGTACGGCGGGTAAGCTTTCAGGCAATACTTCTACATCGACAATAGTGAACAACTCGCCTTTGTTAAGGCTGATTTCACGCATTAGGTTGGCTTTCTTACGTGCGATATTTTCTTCGTTTTTCTGGCAGTCGTCGGCTTGGTAGTACTCAGTGATTGGCAGGGTAACCAGAATACTCACCGGGCAAGGTTTAACGCCCGTTTGCAACAGCGCATGATGTACTGAAAGTAAGTTCAAATCGTCATATTGAAAGGCAACATGAGTCGTCGATAATGCCTTGTCAGATGTGGCGTCGTAGGTATATTTAGTCGATGCTACTTGGTAGTTAAATACCTTGCGGTCATTTAGTAAAGCCGCGCTTTTCCAGTCTTTACGAAATGAGTTGGGCGAGGTTACGCTGCGCACTTGACCGTCCTCAAGCCAGCTGATCTTAACGTTGGTTGAACCATCGTCGATGGCGAATTTCATGATACTTGAATGCATGAGTGTTCCTATAAATAAACCCAATTTTGCATGTTAATGCGACTGGATTTAGCAATAACTGAAATCTTTATTGGGTTTATTTTCTAGGATGTTAGCAACTTAACAAAAAGGCCGCTATTTACAAAAAAGTTAGGTTGTATGCTTAGTTCGCTAATGCTTCGACTATGTTCCAATCGGGGAGTTTATTGTTAATATCGGCACTTATTTTATCAGCGTCCCCGCGGATCACGATATAGGGCACATTGTTAAAAACTGAGCTGGCAATGCGTTGTAACTGCTTTGGCGTTAAATTGGCCAACCTGCTGGCTTCGCGTTGCTCTTGTTGTGAGCTATCACCGCGAATTAATAGCTTAATAGTGTCGAGCTCAAGCGCGCGATAGTTGCTTTGGCGCAGTATTTTCTGGCTAGTAAGATAGGTGGTTAACGCACCAAGTTCAGTGGTTGAGATTGGTGTTTCGGTGGCTAAGGCTAAATGGTCTAACACGCCATCAATAAATGCACCAGTGTGTTCAAGTTTAGTGCTGCCATAAAACTTGAGGGTGAGCGATAACGGGTTGTCAAAACAGCGACCGTAAATACCGTAGGTTAAGCCACGCACTTCGCGCAAATCGTAATACAAACGGCCTGAGAAACTACGGCCAAGCCAGCTAGCCAGTAGTTTACAATTTTGAATCGCATCAAGCTTGCTGTCGTTATCGCCATTATGGTCTGTAGGTTGACTGAGTGGGTAGCCAATCCGAACCTGAGTTTGTACGCTACCGGGAGCATCAATTAGATATAAGGTTTTATTAGTATTACTTGGCTCGACAAAAGCTGTTTTACGGTCGCTACTCTGCGTCGATAATGCGTTTTTTGATGATGAATTGGCGGTTGAAGATAACCTAGGTACGTTTGTTATACTGCTAAATTGTTTAATAACATTAGCGCTTAAATCAACATCTTGTTCTAGGCGTTTATCGGCAAAAAAAGCCCATTGGGATTGCGCGAAAATGCTGTCTCTAACCTTATTGAGTTTGGCTAAATCTAACTCATCAGCCAAGGTTTTATCATCGAGCGCTTGATTATAAATATGCTGCTCGCCAAGGATTTTTTGCGCCCATACATCGTCTATCTCTGCGCCGCTATAGGCGTTAATATGTTTGCCCAGTTTTAGCTGGCGTCGCACCTTAGCTATGTCTATTTCTGCTAGGCCATCATTTTGCCAAAACTGCATGAGTAACTCGGTTGCTATTAGCGGCGAGTCAGGGCAATCAATACTCAATGTTAGGCTGTGCATGGTCGGCCGAATACGTAAACTCTCGGCGCAAGAGAGAGGTGTTTGTTGCACTAACCAGTGTATTTTCTCGCTAAAAGCATTAACTAACACATCGAGGTTGGTCATTGGTTCGACGCTATAGGCCACGAGTGATAAGTGGTGCAGTTTTGATGGCGTATCGTTAAATAGATAGATTGCCAATGGCGATGTTTGCTCGTTAGCTAATGTGACTTGAGTGGCCGCTGGTAGAGGGCGATATTGTAATGCTGTAACTTCAGGTGCGCCTGCTAATACATCAAAAACAGGTAATTGCGGCTCGGCAGTGGCGGTAAATTCTACTTGGGTTTGCTGGCAGCCAACAGCAGTTAAAACTAGGCTGCTACATAGCGCTAATGCCGCCACTTTTATTGCTATCAATCTCATCACATTACGCTCTCTTCAAGGCTGTCAGTCAGGTCTTGTGGTAAGACTTCTAAAATCGATTTAGTGGCGCGAATATACCAAGGTGGCAGTAAGTCTAATCTAACGTAACCACCAGTAAAGTAGGTTTGCACCGTAGCTTGTAGTTGCTTGGCGCTAACCGCATTGATCCGTTGCCAAGGACCGGTTAATGGATGTTGTTTATCTTGTGGCTGAGTGGCAGACAAGGCTTTAGCGAGGTGCACTGGTGAATCTAATTGGGCTAACGCTTTATTGAGCCATACCTGTTTTAACTGGCATAGCTTAGCGTCAGTTATTGGCTCAGCGGCAAGCGAGTCAATTAAGCCTTCTACATTGTCCGTCAGTTGGTCAAGGGAGGTGCGAGCGCGAGGTACCAAGACCAAATTGGTCATGCCGTGATGAGTCATTTGCAAAGGGATGGAGTAACTGAGAAGTTGGTCTGGATCAGTAAGGCTGTTTTTTTGAATAAGACTACCACTATTTTGAAATAGATAGCTTTCAAGTAAGGTTAGCGCCGCAGCATCTGGTGAGTTACGCCCAGCGGTATGCCAAGCTAGTAACACCGCAGGCCAAGGCCCACGTTCATCAATAATTTCGCCATGTACTGCTTTGGGAGTGACCACTAAGTCACTGAGCTTGGACTGCTCAAACTCAGGAACTTGCCAGTCGCCAAACTGGTTATCTATCCAAGATTGGGTTTGAGGAGGTATATCACCAACTAAACTTAGTTGCATGGCATCAGGGCGATAATAGCGCTGGTGGAATGCATTTAGGCTCATAGGTGTGGCCGCTTTGACATCAGCAATACTGCCAATTACCGCATGGCCATAGGGCGTACCTTCAACTTGGTCTAATAAAAACTCCATCGCACTGCGCACATAGGGCTGGTTATCTATGCTGGTAGCCATCTCTTCGAGTACCGCACCTTGCTGATTTTTCACCGTGGTGTCATTGAGCGTTGGATAGCGAAAACGATCGGCTTCAAGCCATAGGCTTAGCTCAAGTGCTTGTGATGGAATGGTCAGATAATAGTTGGTGAAATCAAAAAAGGTGCTGGCATTAAACTGGCCGCTAAAAGCGCTCATGGTTTGGGTGTAGCTATCGCCCGGGGCATGTTCACTACCTTTAAACAGCATGTGCTCGAATAGGTGCGCGTAACCAGTTTGCCCCTTAATCTCATTGCGAGACCCGACATCAAACTGGCTAGCAATTGATACTACTTGCGTGTTTTCAAGCGCTAAAGTACGAACCTGTAAACCATTATCTAACCGTCGATATTGCAATCGCTGCTCAGCTGCATAAATCGGCTTGGCAAGCGTGCCAAGGTCGCAGTGATTAGCCTCATTTATTGTTTGCGCATAGGAGGGCAAAGCAAGAGCCAAGGAGGAGAGTACAGCAAGACCTAATAGGGGATAGATCTTACTGTGAGCAATGACGTAGGTGATTAGTTGCTTCACTGAGTATTAATTCCTTTTAACGGCTTTGAGCGCCAATAAACTCCTTAAGTTATATCAGCTTAATTTACGCTCTGCCACAGTCGATAACGCTTGGCTTATTTCAGGCCAATACGTTTGGCAAGGCGATGTAAATTGCCTGAGTCTAAATCTAGCGCCCTTGCGGTGGCTGCCCAGTTATTGCCATTAGCGGCTAACGCTTGGCGAATATATTGTGCCTGAAAGTTTTCAGTAGCTTGTTTAAGCGTTTGCTTAATATTGGTCTGCGACAAGGTCGATTTTGAGCCTGTGCTCGTCGGTACAGCGGCAATGGTTTTGCTTTGCTGATTATAAAAATCAAAGTGCTGCGGTCTTATCAAGGCAATATTTGATTGAGCTTCGGCGCGAGCTAATACTGCGGCGCGGTGGATCACATGTTCAAGTTCGCGCACATTACCCGGCCAGTCATAATGATTAAGCTGAGTAATGCTGTCTGGGCTGAGTCTTAAGCTCTTTAAGCCCAGTTTTTGCCTACTACGCTCAATAAAGAAACCGCTTAATAAGATCACATCGCCTTCGCGCTCATTCAGTGGTGGCACTATGATGGGGAACACGCTTAAGCGGTGGTACAAGTCGGCTCTAAAGCGTCCAGCTAATACTTCTTGTTTGAGGTCTTTATTGGTGGCGGCAATAATACGCACATCGACTTTTAAGCTTTTATCAGAACCGACTTTCTGTAAGTCGCCATATTGTAGTACCCGCAGTAATTTGGATTGTAGCGACAAAGGTAACTCGCCAATTTCATCTAAAAACAGCGTGCCGTTATCGGCAATTTCAAACTTACCACTACGGTGGCTAATCGCACCGGTAAACGCGCCTTTTACATGACCAAAAAGCTCGCTCTCTGCTACGGATTCCGGTAATGCGGCGCAGTTTAAATACACCAGTGGTTTATTCGCGCGCAGCGACCCCTGATGAATCGACTTCGCAACTAGCTCTTTACCTGTCCCGGTATCGCCTAAAATCAACACATTTAAATCAGTATTGGCGACAACGCTAAGCTCAGTTTGCAAGTTCTGCATCGCATGAGATTGGCCAATAAGCTCTACCTGCGCGTCTAAACTAGTTTGGCCAAATGCAGAGGGTACTTGTGATTGCGCTGCTTGTTTTTCAAGTTTATCAATCAATAAGGCGTTGTTGAGTGAAGCTGAGGCGATAGCGCTTAAGGTGCGCAATTCATTATTGCTAAAGGCATTAAATTGGTTTGGATCAAAGCCATCAATGGTGACGGCGCCAATCAATGTGCCCTCGGCTAGCAGGGGCAAGCCGATGCAGGCATGCACCATTAAGTGTTCATGTTGATGAGGGATTAAACCATCATAAGGATCTGGCAATTCGCTGTTGGCAGGAAATCGTACTACATCACCAGCGCGAGCAATGGCTTCAAGGCGAGGATGCTCAGATAGAATAAAGCGTCTACCCAGTACATCAGGGCTGAGGCCATCAATCGCCAGTGGAGTAAACTGTTGCCCAGTAAATTGCAGCAGCGCCGCCGCATCACAATGTAGAGTTTGTCTGACTGTATCCAGTAGCCTTGAGAACCTGTCGTGATCCGACAATCCAGAGGTGATATCCAGCGCAATACGGGTAAGGTCGCTTTGGCTCAGTGACATAGGGGCTCCAACTTTAGGTTAGTTCGTTAACCTCGGACGAGTATTTTAGCTGCTATCTCTTATTGCGGATTAGAGTATCAGCTTAGGTTAATAGGGTGTCTTTTTAACAGTATTTAGCTCGCGGGGATTAATGTCAATTTTACAGTTTGACTCAAGTTGGGGAGTTAGATTACATCTATGGCTGGTATGGTGGCTTTGCCACATAAGACTTTTAAGGCATCAAACGAAGTTTGACCTGTAACTAAATCAAACTTCGTTTGATAAAGGGTCGTGAGCTGGAAGCTCACGACCTTAGTCAGGCGCAGCCTGATGCATTAAAAGGTCAAGCGAAGCTTGATTGCTTAAAACATAGTTTGTTAGACGAAGTCTAACTGCCAAAGCCCAGCCTGAATGCGTTAATGCAAACCTAAACTACTTATACAGCGAAGCATCGCCTTTATTCGGCCGGGTCTTAAACCGTCTATGCAACCACATGTATTGTGGTTTGTTACGGCTAATCGTTTCTTCAATAATCCTATTACCGCGTTTAGCATCTTCGACTTCATTTTCACCGGGGAAGTTATCTAACGCCGGTTGGATCTCAATATTGTAGCCGGTGTCATCACTATTACGTTCAACAAAGAAAGGTAATACTTTGGCTTTGCCTAGCTTAGCAAGAGTTGTCGCACCGGTAATGGTTGCGGCGTCGGGAACATTAAAGAAAGGGATGAAAATAGCGCTTGAACGGCCGAAATCTTGGTCGGCGGTGTACCAGATAACATTGGGGGCTCTAAGGCTGCGAACCATCTGACGTAGGTCGCGTTTGGGGACTAAGGCCTTGTTTGAACGCAGGCGGCCTTTAACTTGCAGATATTCCATTAAAGGGTTGTTGTGCGGGCGGTAAACACCGACTCCGGGTTGAAACTGACCAAAAATTCGGGCGCCCATTTCTAGGGGCAGACAATGGACGGCAAATAGAATCACACCTTGGCCGTTGTCTAACGTCTGCTGCACATGCTCTTGGCCTGTTATGGTCATGTGCTGCTGGATCTTTTCATCTGACCACCACCAGGCATTGACCGTATCGAAGATGGCTTTACCGGTTTCTTCAAAATTCAGCTTGAGTAACTTTTCTATTTCATCCTTGGGCATATCGGGGAAACACAGTTCTAGATTACGTCTGGCTGTCTTAGCTCGGCCACTGACAAGTTTCATCCCTAAACGACCCAGACCCGTGCCGAGTTTCATTTGTACTCGTAGCGGTAATAGCTGAGTGAGTCGCATAAAACCAACGCCTAACCATAAGAGCCAGTACTTTGGATGATAAAGATGAGTTGAAAATTGAGCTTTTTCTACCACGTAATTCTCGAATCCATTGAAAAATTACTCATTATTCTAACTCAAAATCGATTAAAATTAGGTACAATCACTATTAAATTTTGTGAAAGATAAGACGTTATGAAGATTTCTCTGCCAGCATTTGAAAAAGCCAAGGTTCTCGTTGTAGGTGACGTGATGTTAGATCGCTATTGGGCGGGGCCTACAGCGCGGATCTCTCCTGAAGCACCTGTTCCAGTTGTGAAAGTTGAACAGCTTGAAGATAGACCCGGTGGTGCAGCTAACGTAGCAATTAACATCGCTACATTAGGTGGTGCAGCGAGTCTTGCTGGCATTGTTGGCTCTGACGAGACCGCTGATGCACTGACTTTAGGTATTCAAACTCTTGGTGTTGAGCCTAATTGGCATAAAGTGGCAGGCAAACCAACCATCACTAAGCTCAGAGTTATGTCGCGTAACCAGCAGTTACTTCGACTCGATTTTGAAGAAAGTTACACCCAAGCTGAAAGTGATGCATTACTAGAAAAGACGTTACCTGAACTCGATAAAGTCGATGTCGCGGTATTGTCTGATTACGCTAAAGGCGCGCTTATCTCTCCGCAAAGCTTTATTGAAGCCGCTAACGCTAAAGGCGTTAAAGTGCTAGTAGATCCTAAAGGCAGTGATTTTTCAAAGTATCGCGGTGCGTATTTATTAACGCCAAACATGAGCGAATTTGAAGTAGTTGTGGGTAAGGTTGAATCAGAAGCTGACTTAGTGACCAAAGCCCAAGGCCTGTTGGAGGCTTTTGACCTAACGGCTATGCTAGTGACTCGCTCTGAAAAAGGCATGACCTTAATCACTCGCGATCAACCTGAGCTGCATATCCCAACCGTTGCTCGTGAAGTTTATGATGTGACGGGTGCTGGTGATACGGTGATTTCAGCCTTAGCGACTGCAATTGCTGCAGGTAGCGATTTACCGCAAGCTTGTGCGATCGCTAACACTGCCGCTGGTATAGTGGTAGCTAAGCTTGGTACATCAACAGTGACGCGCCTTGAGTTGATTGAAGCACTGTCGCTTAATCATGGCGAGTCAGGTTTTGGTGCAGTAAGTGAAGACCAATTGGCGTATGCGCTTGAGCAGGCAAAACTGCGCGGTGAGCGTGTAGTCATGACTAATGGTTGCTTTGATATTTTGCATGCAGGCCATGTAAGTTACCTACAACAAGCTCGTGCTCTTGGCGATCGTTTAATTGTGGCAGTGAATACGGACGCTTCCGTTAAGCGTTTAAAAGGTGAAGGTCGCCCAGTTAACTCTGAAGATCGTCGTATGACGGTACTGGCTGCACTGGCGTCTGTTGATTGGGTTGTACCGTTTAGCGAAGACACACCTCAACGCATTATTTCACGCCTACTGCCAGACTTACTGGTAAAAGGTGGCGATTACAAAGTGGAAGATATTGCTGGTGGTGAAGAAGTTATTGCTGCTGGTGGCCAAGTCAAAGTCTTATGTTTTGAAGATGGCATTTCAACGACTGCAATCATTCAAAACATTATGGCTAATCAGTAAAGGTTTAGCATAAGTGATAATTTCGTTGGCTGTTGCGGCGGTTAGTGTAATCGTCAATGCTACCGCCAGTGTTGTGGCTGTTGCCACAACACCTTTAGCAACGCCAAGTGAGTTTTTATGGGCCGAGATCGGCCCTAAAAAAGCCTTAGTTTGTAAGCTACAACAGCTTGAACCTTGTTTGAATAATCTCCCTGCTTCGGTGCGTAGCCAGTTACCGTCCGCCAGTTATCAATTTCACGCCTTGTTAGCGCAGCGCGGTGCTATGGTGCTGCCTTTACACGATGCGAGCATTGCTGGCTTAGTGATCACTAATTTTGCCAATATTCCAAAATATCAAACCATTAATTGGGGCGTGGGACATTTCTCTTTAGCACTCGATAAACAAGCGGAGCTGACTTATTGGCATGAGCTGGGTCACTTATACGCTATTGATGCATTAAGTCGCCAAGACAAAACAATTACAAATCCATATCAGCATGAGTGGTTGGCAGATGTCTATTTAGTGTGGCGCATTGCTCATGAAACCAATAGCTTAGATTTAGCTTGGCAGCAGTACCATAGGCGTAATTTAGCTGCGATGGCGGATTGCGAGTTTATGTCGCATTGGTCGGTGCCTGTTTTAGCGCAGATATTGGCAACTTACTCGGTAGCTCAGTTGCAGCAATTTAGCGATTTCAATGGGTTTTGGCAGGATTTTTCAGGCAAGTTAGTGTTGCATGACAACGACACTCTTGATGAGTTTTCTAGCTTAATGCAGCGCACGTTTGGCGCAGGTACTGTGCAGCCGTTACCGGGATATATGTATTGGCGCAAACCTAAACTGGGGCAATACCTAAAACCGACTCTAGTGCGTATTATGGGGCGAAGTGCGGCGCAATCATGGTTAGCGGAGCAGCTGATGGCGGGTGAAACTGAAGTGGAACATTATTAGTTTGTGGTCATTTTTAGCACTCTACCTTGTGAAGGTTAGGTTTTTTGTCGGGAGTTTTTGACCGACTTGCTGAACCTTAGCTGAATGAGGCGTCGATTGTATGGCACAACTAAGGTTTTCCTAAAGTGCATTTGTTAGAGTCGTTGTATGTCGATTTTAATAAAAGTATGGTTATGGCAAAGCGTTCAAAAGTGGCAACTAAGCAAACGGTACAGCAGATCTTGGACGAAGCGATGAAACAGATCTTAGAGCTGGGTTATGATGCAATGTCATACTCGACACTGTCTGCAGCAACGGGCATTAGCCGCACTGGGATTAGTCACCATTTTCCTCATAAAATCGATTTTCTGCAGCAGCTGGATCCCCGCATAGGCGAATTGTTTATTGATTGCTTAGACTTTTCCAATGCTCAATCGCTACAAGCCTCATGGAAGACCTCGTTAAATAATACCCGTTTCAGGGCTATCATACGTTTGTACTTTTCGTTGTGTGGTTCTAACCAACTAAATCTTGAAAACTACAAAGCCATTTCGCTTGCTAGTGACCATGCAGCTGAAACTCTCGGTGAACCAGGACGTTTATTAGTGAGTGCTTTAGTTGGGCAGAGCGCGATAAGATTACTGGCTACACCAAATGATAGTGAGTGCAATTTACTGGTTAGTTAATCTGCTGTATTCCTTTGCTAGCACAATAAGCTATAGGTAGTCATGATGACGCTGCTGCTTTGCGTTTTTGTCTATTAAAGGCTGTTTATTTTTTAGTATTAAGTTTAATTATCTATCTAGATCCTGTGTGTTCATCCATGTACACTGCCCGCTTTAAATCGTCCCTCGTTTAAAATTTAAGCCGTTATGAGTCTAAGGCGGATACAGCCTGTTAGTCATGCTCGGGGGAGTATGTGCAGCAAAAAAGGAGTCGTGCACGATATGGAAGTCAAACCAAAAGCGCCACCTACGGCAGAGTCTGTTAAACGTTTTCCAAAGTTAGATAACCAAGAATTAGTGAAAACCAGTTTTTGGGTCAGCCAGTTTTTTATGATTATTGCTACTGTCGCTGGAGTCTACTTGGCTGCTCAAGAAGGTTTGAGCCAAGCGATAAAATTTGATGATTTAAGCAACAAACAAAATAACTATTATCTGCGTTATGCTTTATACGATGAAGTAAAAGACAATATCGATACGATAAATGTTTATGCCGATACGCTGACAAAAGGCAGCAGTAACCCTTACGATTTGAAAAATATTCACCCAACGATTTCGACTTTTGTTTGGGAAAATATGCGTTACTCAGCAAATACCTTAGAAACCCCGACTGAAATTCTCACAGAAACCCGTCGCTTTTACATGCTCTCAGACGACATTGTGGCTAAAATTGAGGCGCGATTTTATGGCGCTAACTTCGGCGCCAAAAAACTTAGAGAGTTAACCGCAGAAGTGAGCCAAAACACCTTACCTAAGCTTAAGAAAAACTATACTGCCTTAGGTATTTACCTCGAAGAACATGGCATTACCGTCGAATAAGGAAATATGATGAATTTGAAGTGTCCAGGCTGCGCTAGCGACGAAATGCGAGTGTCTTTTTTTCATGGTCAAGAAGTCGATAGCTGTACTGCTTGCGGTGGTATTTGGTTTGACAGTGGTGAGCTTAATGCTGCGCTTTCTGCAGCCGATAATGGTAATGATAGTGTTGGTATTGAGAACTCATTGGGTTGTTATAAAGGGCCGTCTCAAAAAAGCTGCGTTCATTGTGATGAGGTTTTACACCATTACCATTTAATGGATGATTTCCATGTTGAAATTGATATATGCCACTCTTGTACCGGTGTTTGGATTGATGAACATGAGCGTGAAAAAGTGGTGCAGTCACCGCAAATTCACGCCGCATTAGAAGAGTTAAATAAAAAGGTAAACCTTAAGACCTGGCTATTTCAATTTTTAATGCAAATGCCGATGGAGTATAACCTTAAGCCTAAAAGTACACCTTGGGTAACCTATACCTTAATTGCGATTAACACCTTTATTTTTATTGCCACAGTACTGCAACCAAACGCAACTGAGTGGATTTACGATACGTTTGCTTTAAAGCCGGTTGATTTAGTGCAGGGGCAACATGTTACTGGCTTGGTGAGCCATATGTTTATGCATGGTGGCTGGATGCACCTGATTGGTAATATGTATTTTCTGTACGTAGTTGGTGATAATTTAGAAGATGCTTTGGGGCACAGTCGATTTTTAACTATGTATTTGATATGTGGTTTTGCCGCTGCTGCAGGGCATATTATTTCAGACCCAAGCTCGTCGATTTACATGGTTGGTGCAAGCGGTGCGATTGCCGGACTATTTGGTATGTATTTACTTTGGTTTAGGCATGCAAGTTTGACCTTTATGTTCATCATTTATCAAAAGAAACTGTCGCCAATGGCATTTTTTGCTATTTGGTTACTGATGAATCTTGCTGGTGCTTATTTTGGCGGTGGTGGTGTAGCTTATTGGGCGCACATTGGTGGTTTTGTTGCAGGGCTTAGTATTGGCTTAGTGCTGAAAAAGCAGGTGATGCGTGATAATCCAATCTTAAGTATGCTTAATTCGGATGAATTAAAAGTTGCCCGTTAATACATTCAGGCTGCTTATATTAGCCGTATAAATAGAAAAGGCCGCTGATGCGGCCTTTTTTACTGGTATATTAATAGCTTAGAAGTGCCACTGCAGATATACGCTTTGGTAGTTACTGCCGCCGCTAATACGTCCAAAAGCTGAGCTGGACTCGAAGATCCCTGAACGGTGGTGAATGCTATAACCCAACCACATATTGTCTAACTTAGCAGAATTAAAAATATCGCCGACGTTGACATCGAGAGAGAAATCTAAGTAATTAAGCAGCTTTGAAGGCTTATAGCCTTTGATATCAAGCTCCGAGCCTTCAATATGAGTTACGTTGCTGACATAAGATAAACCTTCAGCAACACCGAGTCTAAATCGAGGTCCTAGTTCAAAGGTATAGTAGGCCTTTACAGCAATTACGGCTTCAGCAATATCGTCTTGTACTTCTGAGCTGTAATGCCAAGCAACACCCGGAGTTAAGTAGAGGTCAATAGGCAGGTTGAATAGGCTATCCGTTAGCTGAGTACCGTAAAATATTGAACTCATCTGGTTATTATATGGGTCAGTCTTAGTTTGCCACTTTAAGATGGCATTGAGGTTTGATGGCGTAGCCCAACCATGGGCGACGCGTATGTATTCGCTGCCCTCTTTACGCTTTTTTTGTACAGGTTGCGCAGAGTATTTTTTCTTGTTTGGTTCAGGATAGAAGCCAAAACCGAAGAAAGATTCATATTGAAAGCGGTTATTAATGGTCGGTAGGTGGTAGACGTCATCTTCAAGACGACCAACACCGAATTGACCAAGCAGATATAAGTTACTGAACACATGGTAGCGCGCTTTGACGCCCGCATTAAAGCCAATGCCGCCACCAACGTCATACCTATCTAGGCCATAGTAATAGTCATTAAAGTCAGCACTTTTCCATTGAAACTCGGCGTAAGGTTTAACTTTCCAGTCGCCAGACTCCCAAGTGTATTGGGTGCGACTGTAACCGTAGCTACGTTTATTTGAGTCCGAGAGAAAGGCTAAATCGAAGTCCCACTGATCTTTAACAAAGCGGTATTGCAGACCAAAGTCAAAAGCTTGCGACTGCGATTCGTTTTGCAGCTCTTTCGGAATATCAACAAAGCGAAAGCGGGTATAGAGGTTTATCTGGTGATTATCGTTTTTCCAGATATGGCCTGCCGCTTCCATGCCATTGATATAGAAATAATCATTTTCAAAGTAGATTAATGGCAAAGTGTCGTAGACTTCGTCTTGCTCGGTAGCGTAGGGGATATCACCGCGGCGCACTCCGATACCTATGCCCCAGTTATTAGGCCATTGGACTTCAGGCTCTGCTGCAAGCTCAACTGGCGGTGGCGGCATGGGTGATTGCTGTTCTGCTGCCTGCAATGTAGCGCTGGCGATGAGTAAACTAAAAGGTAACAAGCTCTGTATTTTCAGTGTCATATTTTATTCTTGTTAGCGCGGGTACTGTGAGTAAGAGTACTGCGTTTTGAATCATGAATCACATTATTTTAACAATGTAGGGTTAAATAGTGCTTAATAAAAAAGGCCGCATATAGCGACCTTTTAGATGATTAATAGTTAGTAGGCCATTAATCGGCTTCTTTTAGACTCTGGGTCAGTTCAACAATAGCTTTTTTACCGTCGCCAAACAGCATCAATGAGTTATCCATAGCAAATAGTGGGTTAGGTAAACCCGCAAAGCCTGGGCTCAATGAGCGCTTAACGACAACTACTGTTTTAGCTTTATCGACGTTCAGGATCGGCATGCCGTAAATAGGGCTGCCTTTATCTTCACGAGCCATTGGGTTGGTTACATCGTTTGCACCAATCACAATTGCTACGTCAGTTTGCTCAAACTGAGGGTTGATCTCATCCATCTCAATCAACTGCTCGTAAGGCACTTCGGCTTCAGCTAGTAGTACGTTCATATGGCCTGGCATACGGCCCGCAACAGGGTGTATAGCGTAAAGTACTTGGGTACCACGCGCTTCCATTACTGAGGCGAGCTCGCGCACAGCATGCTGGGCTTGCGCCATCGCTAAGCCGTAACCCGGAACAATAACAACGCGCTCAGCAGTCTCAAGTAGCATCGCCACTTCTTCTGGCGATGATGAGGTTACTTTACCAGCGTAAACCTCATCAGCATCAACTGTTTCACCACCTTCAGCCATTACGCCAAATAGTACGTTAAACAGTGAACGGTTCATCGCTTTACACATGATTTGTGTCAGGATGATACCCGATGCACCAACCAGGGAGCCCGATACAATCAATACTGTGTTGCCAGTAATAAAGCCGGTAGTTGCTGCAGCAATACCTGAATATGAGTTAAGCAAAGCAATTACAACTGGCATATCGGCGCCGCCAATTGGCACAACCAATAACAAGCCAAGTACTAGTGAAACCGCAACTAATGCGTAGATCAGGTTGATATTGCTTGGGTCCATTACGATAGCAATGGCAAGACCAATGGCACTGATAAGTAAAATCGCGTTAAGGATTTTATTACCCGGTACCTTAATTGGGTTACCTGAGATCAACTCTTGTAACTTAGCAAAAGCGACAAATGAACCCGATAGCGTTACGGCACCAATAATCACTGTTGCAGTAATAGAGACAAGCGCAACAGTGTGGGTGGCTGAGCTAGGGTCAAGGAAGTTTGCTAGGGCAATAAATAGCGAGGCGCCGCCACCAAAACCGTTAAGCATAGCTACCATTTGTGGCATTGAGGTTACTTGGATTTTCGTTGCCATTACAGCACCAATAGCACCTCCAAGTAGCACACCAGCAATAATCCACTCGTAGCTTAGAATGCTTTGATCAAATAGTGTAACCACTACCGCGATAAACATACCGAGTGCTGAAAGCTGGTTACCACGAACCGCAGTACGTGGCTTAGTTAGCCCTTTAATACCTAAAATAAATAGGCTTGCCGCTACAAGGTAGGCGAGGTAAATAATCGTCGTACTCATAGTGGCTTATTTCCTTTTGAACATGGCTAGCATGCGGTTAGTTACCATGTAACCACCGACAACATTAATCGTGGCAAGTACTACGGCAATAAAGCCTAATACGTTGACCCAGATGCCTGCACCAGAACCTGCTGAAAGCAGTGCGCCAACCAGAGAGATCCCTGAAATCGCATTTGAGCCTGACATTAATGGTGTGTGCAGCGTTGGTGGTACTTTGGTGATCATCTCGACACCTAAGAATACCGCCACCACAAATAGAGTTAACAGCAGTAAAATTTCCATTATTTAGCCTCCGAAGTGGTTGAGTTAGCGCTTTCAATTGAGTCTTCGTTAGGGCTAGCAACTTCTATAGCGGGTAAGCCTAAAAGGTCGCGCAGACGTGCACTCGCTACTTCACCTTGATGAGCAACAACAGTGTCTTTGATGATTTCATCTTCAAAGTCGAGGTTTAGCTCGCCTTCTTTACTAACGAGTAGCTTAAGCAGGTTTTCAATGTTAGTGCCGTACATCTGACTAGCATGGTTTGCAGCTGTGCCCGGTACATTTGATGGCCCAAGAATGGTGACACCTTTGTAAACGACTTCTTTATCAAGCTCGGTTAGTTCACAGTTACCACCGGTTTCAGCAGCAAGATCGACAATAATGGTGCCACTCTTCATGCCATCAACCATTTCCTTGGTGATAAGGATCGGTGCTTTACGCCCTGGAATTGCTGCTGTTGTGATAACAATATCTTGCTGTGCAAGTACGTTCGCCATCGCTTGTTGCTGACGTTTTAAGAAGTCATCAGACTGTTCTGCTGCATAGCCACCTTTGGTTTCAGTATTTTCAGCTTCGAGGTCAAGCTCAACTGGTTTAGCGCCAACAGAGATGATCTGTTCACGCGCGGCAGGGCGAATATCATATGCCTCAACGACAGCACCTAAACGCTTTGCTGTAGCACAAGCCTGTAGACCCGCAACACCCACACCCATGATAAAGGCGCGTGCTGGTTTTAAGGTACCCGCTGCGGTCATCATCATTGGGAATAGTCGCGGCGCTTTATGGGCTGCAAGTAGCACTGCTTTATAGCCAGCAATGGTTGCCATAGATGACAGAATATCCATGCTTTGTGCACGAGTGATGCGCGGTACAAGCTCTAGCGCAATCGCGGTTGCACCTGTTGCGGCAATAGTTTGTGCATTTTGTGGCTGCGCAAGTGGATCCATCATACCAATAACAATTTGCTGAGGTTTAATCGCTGCCGATAGCTCTGCAAGTTGCTCATCTTTAGCGTTTACCACTGTGATGATATCTGCTTCAGTTAGCACTTGTTGGCGAGACACAATCGATGCGCCTGCTTGAATGTATTCTTCATCGGTAAAGCCTGCATTGCTGCCAGCGCCACTTTCAACAAGAACTTGTAGGTTATTTTTAAGCAGTCGAGTCACATTGGCAGGAATAAGCGCAACGCGACTTTCAGCTGCATGACTTTCTTTGGGTAGACCTAGCTTCACAAAGGTAAACCTCTCTGTTGAGGACATTCGTCGGGACAGATGTCATTTATTTGTCAGGATGCATATTGTGGCGACTCTTAATCTAGACACAAGCGCATATTTTTCAATATCCCACTTTATGGACTGGTCAGACTGAAAAATTTGCGCTAAGCCACACTTTTGAATAGAAGTTTGCGCTAGCAAACCCTATTGCAAACCAGTTTATTGATTCGCTAGTTACTTTTGTAGCTTAATTTTTGAGCTTTGTATATTCCTAAATCGAATTAAAAATTATCTTTTATTCTTTTTTTCTTTTGTTGGGAGGGGCTAAGCTTGCCAACAATATACTGATACAGGGCCGTTTCCATGTTGTTAAAAGAGCTTTCCTCACTCGCTTCGCCGCTTTCTGCTGGCCAAGTTGATAAGTTAAAGCAGCTCACTGCAGAGCTGAGTGCCGTTCAACTTGCTTGGGTTAGTGGCTATCTTGCTGCAACATCTGAGCAAGGAACGGCTGAACTACCAAAAGCGGCTGGCAGCAGTGATGCTGGTGCTGAACAAACCATATCGATTGTTTATGGTAGCCAAACTGGAAACGGTCGCGGCATTGCTTCAGAGCTTGCAGAAAAAGCACAGGCTCAGGGTTATGCGGTTAACTTGGTTTCGATGGGCGATTATAAAACTCGCCAATTAAAGCAAGAGAGCTTATTGCTGTTAGTGGTGAGTACTCATGGTGAAGGCGATGCGCCGGATGATGCGATTGAACTGCACAAATTCTTAAGCTCAAAGCGTGCACCTAAATTGGATAATTTAAATTATTCGGTGCTTGCATTGGGGGATTCAAGTTATGAGTTTTTCTGCCAAACAGGTAAAGACTTTGAGTCTCGCCTCAACGCTTTAGGGGCAACTGCGATTGCGCCGTTAGTTGAGTGTGACGTTGATTACCAAGAGCAGGCTGAACAGTGGCAAGCGGATGTATTAGAAGCGGTTAAGCCACTTATTCAAACAGCCGGTGCGAGCGTGGTATCGATAGCTTCTAGCCACGTAACAACTAGCAGCTACACCAAACAAAAGCCCTATAGCGCAGAGCTCTTGGTTAGCCAAAAACTCACGGGGCGTGATTCTGACCGCGATGTGCGCCATGTTGAGATTGAGCTCGGTGAATCTGGACTCAACTACCAAGCTGGTGATGCACTAGGTGTGTGGTTTACCAATTCACAAGATTTGATTGCTGAGCTGCTGAGGAGTTTAAAGCTTGATGCGAACGAAGCAGTTACAGTCGGTAAAGAAAAGCTTAGCTTGCTTGAGGCGTTGACTCATAAGAAAGAGTTAACACAGTTATATCCAGGTTTAGTGACTGGCTGGGCTGATCTAAGCCAAGATCCAAAGCTATTGGCTATTAGTGCTGATAAGTCGCTGACCCGTGAGTTTGTTAATAACCATCAAGTTGCTGATTTAGTGCGTTTGTTCCCCGCTAGCGTTACCGCAGAGCAATTTGTTAGCCTTCTGCGCGGTATTACTCCAAGACTTTACTCTATTGCGTCAAGCCAAGCTGAAGTTGAATCAGAAGTGCACTTAACCGTAGCCTTGGTTGAAGATGAGCGTGATGGTGTGGCCCGCTTTGGTGGTGCATCGCAATTCCTTGCCAGCGCCGAAGAAGGGCAAACGGTACAAGTTTATGTTGAGCCTAACAATCACTTCCGTTTGCCTGAAAACCCTGACACCCCGGTGATTATGGTTGGTCCTGGAACTGGCGTCGCTCCATTTAGAGCCTTTATGCAGGAGCGTGCAGCACAAGGTGCAGAAGGGAAGGCTTGGTTGTTCTTTGGTAATCCGCATTTTGAGCAAGATTTCCTATATCAAACAGAGTGGCAGCAGTATCTGCAAAGTGGCGAATTATCACGCATTGATCTCGCTTTCTCTCGCGATCAAGAGCAAAAAGTTTATGTCCAGCACAAATTGGCTGAGCAAGGTGAAGCACTGTGGCAGTGGCTTGAATCTGGTGCGCATTTTTATATTTGTGGTGATGCAGAGCGTATGGCTAAAGATGTCCATCAAGCGTTGTTGGACTTAGTGATGAAGTACGGCAATAAAAAGCCAGAGCAGGCTGAGCAATACTTAGAAGAATTAAGAGCCGCTAAGCGTTATCAAAAAGACGTCTATTAGGCTCCATTTTGTCAATGATGAGCGACGCCATGCTAAAGCAGGCGCAAAACCAAAAGAATTTTAAGAGAGTACCTTGCTATGAGTGAGCAAAAGTTAGCAGTAAATGAATACCTGAAGACCGACAGCGATTATTTGCGCGGTACCATCCAAGAAGGCTTAGATACGGCGGTTACTGGTGCCTTTAGTGAAGGCGATCAGCAGTTGATCAAATTCCACGGTTTTTATCAGCAAGATGACCGTGACTTACGTAACGAGCGTAAAGAGCAAAAGCTAGAGCCTTTGTATAGCTTTATGTTACGCGCCCGAGTCGCCGGTGGTGTGTGTTCTCCTGAGCAGTGGTTGGCGGTAGATAAAATTGCTTCAAACCTTACAAGCTCAAACAGTATTCGTTTAACGACGCGCCAAACGTTTCAGTACCACGGTATACCAAAGCGTAACCTTAAAACGATTATTCAAGATCTTGACCGTGAAGCTCTAGATTCTATCGCCGCATGTGGTGACGTTAACCGTAACGTGATGTGTAATCCAAACCCGGTTGAGTCGAAGTTGCATCAGCAGGCTTACGCTTACGCTAAAAAGCTATCTGACAACATGCTGCCGCACACCAAAGCCTACGCAGAGATTTGGCTTGATGATGAAAAGTTGGTGACCACAGAAGGTGAAGAAGTTGAGCCGGTATACGGTAAAACTTATCTGCCGCGCAAGTTTAAGATGGCAGTTGCTGTACCGCCTGATAATGACGTTGATGTTTACACTAATGACCTTGGCTTTGTTGCCGTTGCTGACGGCGATGAGTTAATTGGTTTTAATATGGTTGCCGGTGGTGGCATGGGCTCGACTCATGGTGAAGTTGCTACATTCCCACGCTTAGCAGATGATTTTGGTTATATCAAAGCGGAAGATACCCTCAAATTTGCTGAAGCGGTAATGACGATTCAGCGTGATTGGGGGAATCGTGAAAACCGTAAGCTATCACGTTTAAAGTACACCATAGTGAAACATGGCTTTGATAAGTTTAAAGCAGAAGTCGAAGCTCGTACTGGTATTAAATTTGAGCCAAAGCGTGATGTGGTGATAGGTGATCGTGGTGATCGTTATGGCTGGAAACAAGGTGTGGACGATAACTGGCATTTGACTCTGTTTATTGAAGGCGGCCGTGTTAAAGATTTACCGGGTCAACCGCTGCAAACAGGCTTGAGAGAAATCGCCAAGATCCATAAAGGTGATTTCCGTATGACCTCTAATCAAAACATTATTATTGCAGGCGTCCCCGCTGCCGATAAAGAACAAGTTGAAGCATTAGCAAGGCAACATGGGCTAATGGGTAAGCTAATTACTGAAACCCGTGGTCACTCAATAGCGTGTGTGGCACTGCCGACTTGTGCGTTAGCCATGGCGGAAGCAGAGCGTTATTTCCCTGACTTTTTAACTAAAGTGGAAGCGTTGCAAGAAAAGCATGGCTTCCTAGATCAAGGCATCGTTATTCGTATGACTGGATGCCCTAATGGTTGTGCCAGACCCTTCGCAGCAGAAATTGGTTTAGTCGGTAAAGCACCGGGACGTTATAACCTTTATCTTGGCGCCAGCTTTGAAGGGACACGTTTAAACAAACTGTACCGAGAGAATATCCAAGAAGCGGAAATCCTCTCGGAGTTAGATACCTTGTTTGCGCAGTATGTGGCAGAGAGACAAACAGGTGAAACTTTTGGTAATTACACTGTGCGTAGCGGTGTGGTTGCAGCTGTAAATGATGCGGCTAAGGATTTTCATGGCTAATCTCCAAGCTGTTGACTCTGTTATTTCGGCGGATGAACTCAAGGCTTTATTGGATGCACCGAAAGTTGAGCAACAAACGGAATTAAAACGTGTTAATGCATTTTTGGAGCAATTAACACCGGTCGAGCGTGTTCGCTGGGCGTTAATTTACTTACCAGGCAATCATGCACTATCGTCCAGTTTTGGTATTCAAGCGGCGGTAATGCTGCATATGGTGAGTACTGAAAAGGCTGATATTCCGGTGTTACTGACAGACACTGGTTATCTGTTTAATGAAACTTATCAGTTTATTGATGAATTGACTGAAAGGTTAACGCTTAACTTAAAAGTGTACGCATCGCCATTTAGTGCTGCTTGGCAAGAAGCTCGCTTTGGTAAACTGTGGGAACAAGATATTGATGGTTTAGATAAGTATAACCAAATCAATAAAGTTGAGCCTATGCAACGTGCTTTAGCTGAGCAAGATGTGTCGACTTGGTTTGCGGGCTTAAGACGGTCACAGTCGAGTACACGTGAAGACTTGCCTGTATTAGCGATTCATGGACAACGCTATAAAATATTGCCGATTATTGATTGGAGTAATAAACAGGTACATGAATACCTAACCGAGTTTGAACTGCCATACCACCCATTATGGGATCAAGGTTATGTATCCGTTGGAGATACCCATTCGAGTAAACCACTTGAGCTGGGCATGAGCGAAGAGGAAACTCGTTTTAATGGATTAAAGCGAGAGTGCGGGTTGCATTTTGATATCTAACATTGCCAACGCGATAAGGTTATAAGTGGTACTATCGTGCTATCTATGGTTGCTAAGTGTTAACTTTGTATACAAAGGAGCTTTTGTCAAGAGTATGTAAATATTAACTTTTTAATCCTTTAGTATTAAAAATAATTTATTTTGTACATTTTTGCTCACAGGGTTATGCACAGTTAGTTTTTTTAGGCTATAGTCCAAAGTTCCCGTAGATGGTTTTAGGGAACTGTTCTGTATCAGACCCTATTGGGTCAAGTAATACTTAGTCTTCCACTGGTTAACTTATTAGCCAGCTAAGCATTACAGGCAGAGCCGTCAGTAACCAGATAAACCAAGCTTAGCTTTTGTAGCCATATAAGGGCAAAAGTTGAGTGCTTTGATTGGCTTGCTAGCGCCTGCTTATCAAGCAATTTGTACCCCAGGTCTCCCAGTTATTATGGAGTCTCTGGGGTTTTCATTTTATGAGGTAACCTCTTCTCCCTCTTGTTCTTTCCCTATCTAGTTGTACTTATCTTCGATGGTTTGTAGCGTCGCTTTCTATAGCATTTACACTGTTTTTTTGGGCTGTAGGTCAATTACTTGCGCTAGCGACTACTGATGATAATTGGCTTATTTTGATTCGAAGTGGCTAGTAAAGCCTAAATGTGTTTTTGCTTAAGTTGGTAATAAGTAGGGACAATGTTGTAGTATTGCTGCGCTAATAGGTTGTTTCGCTTTTATTGGATAAATTGAATTATAAATGGAGTTTTGAATGAATAAGATGCTTATTGCCGCGGCAGTTGTCGCTGTAGGTGCGGGTGGATATTGGTATAGCCAGCAATCGGCGCCCTTGTCGACGAGCGATAATGCAG
Organism: Shewanella sp. 10N.261.52.F9; assembly: GCF_041471165.1. Taxonomy (NCBI): domain Bacteria; kingdom Pseudomonadati; phylum Pseudomonadota; class Gammaproteobacteria; order Alteromonadales; family Shewanellaceae; genus Shewanella; species Shewanella sp. 10N.261.52.F9. The sequence continues at coordinate 386,759 of NZ_JBFRNX010000001.1, read as the reverse complement.
TACTAAGCTATGTACCTGCTGATACCCCTTTATTTTCTGCGCAGCTCACACCTTTCCCTATTAAATCTTATATTAACTCTTTACCTGAAGCTTACAGGCAGTACCCTGTTGACGTCTTAGATGAGCTTGAGCAAGAAGACGATCCTAGAGCCCAGTTTTTTGTCAGCTTGATGAAGTCTTATATGGCGTCCATGAAAGATGGCGAAACATTCATTAAGACCTTTGGTTTTGCTGCAGATATTCGCAGTTATTTTTATACTCTTGGCGCTATGCCGGTATTAAAAATCGAAGTTGAAAATGCTGACGCTGTTTGGGCTTTACTGGATAAAGCTGAAGCAGAGAGTGGCTTGATGCATATCAATGCCAACTTAAAAGGGGTTGATTACCGCAGTTATAAGCTCACTAGTGAGACAGAAGAAGAACAGATAAATTTAGTGTTTGCTGTGCATGATGGTTTGTTGACAACCACCTTTAGTACCTCGTTTAGCGATGCAACTTTACTTGAAACTGCATTAGGAGTGACGCCCGTAGATTACTCTATTACTGATGCAAATATCATTCAAGACATCATTACTAAGCATGGCTTTACCAATGAAGGGATTAGCTATATCAATCATAAAGAGATTGTGACGGCGCTAACCAGTACTGACGGTAATCAATTGGCAGGTCAGCTATCAAAATTATTCGCTATGGCTGATGAAGATCCATTTGAAGAATTAAGAACGCCAGCGTGTAGTGTTGAGCTAGCTTCTATTGCGAATAATTGGCCGCGTACCGTTGCTGGTTATGATGAGCTTAAGGTAACCGATAGTGCGAGTTCATTTGGTTTTAGAACGGTAATAGAGAGTGAAAACAAGCTACTGATCGATGCCTATCAAAAGCTACGCGGGTTTATTCCTGCATACGTGCAAGATATCGATAATAGTGTATTTACCATGGGCGTAGGCATTGATGTAAATCAAATGGTGCCATCACTTACTGCTATCTGGGATGACATGCTGACACCTGAGTACCAGTGTGCGCCTTTGGCGGAAATGCAAGCGCAAATGAGCCAGCAAAACCCCGCTATGTTAGGTATGGCTACAGGTATGGCTAATGGTGTTAAAGGTATTGGTGTTTCGCTTATTGATTATAAAATTGCTGACGACTTAGATGATCCTAAGTTAGAGAGTGTAGACGCTGTGATCAGCTTATCTGCTGAAAACCCAGCAATGCTATTCAATATGGCTAAGTCATTTTCTCCAGAGCTTGCTAGCGTTCAATTACCGACGAATGGTGATGCAATTGATCTAAGCAGCATGTTACCGCTGCCACCTGAAATGAATATTTCGCCAAAACTGGCTGTTAAAGGTAATCATTTAGTGCTGTTTGCAGGTGATAAAGGTGAAGCTGTCGCTAACTCTCTAGGGCAAGAAGCACTTGCCAATAATGGCTTGATGCTAATGTCTGCTGATTACATGAAAATGTTTAAGCCGCTACTTACTTTTATCGAGCTTACGGGTGAGCAAGTGCCTGAAGAGTTAGAAATGATGAAGCATTATGATATGCGCGTTAAGTTTGGTTTGGATATCGACCAAAAAGGTTTTCAAATCGATTCGCACCTCGACTCGCGCTCAACTCAATAAGCGATCTATGCCATAATCATCGCGCAACGCCAGCCATAGGCTGGCGTTTTATTATGGCCTATTTATTCTTTGAAATGCAGTGTCGTTGAGGAATATGGTTAACAGGCTCAGTTATTTTTGTGTAGGGAGTGGTGATGGGCGACCAGGTAGTTTGTGGCATATTTTTAAAAGCGAATGAAGTTAGAGTGGTGACCTTAGCAGGTAATCGAGCAACTCATCAGCTTATAGCGCCTAAAGTAAGCAAGTTTAGTTTGATTAAAAATCCGAACCAGGCAGACGTTAAAAACTTTATCACGCAATTGCAGGGCTATATTAGCGAGCATAAGGTTAATAAAGTGGTATTAAATCGTCGAGCCACCACTGGGCAAGGTGCTGGTGGAGCGGGAACCTTCTTGATGGAAGGGGCTATCTTGGCAAGTATTGAACAAGAACTTGAGTTTGTGCACCCTGCAACGCTGCGGGCGACAGATAAGCGTTGTTTAGCATTGAAATCTACGAAACCTAAAACGGTTGATTTAGGTAAAGCTTATGATTTGGCTTTTGAGTGCTTAAACGCATAGGTGTTATAAAAAATTCAGGTTATAAGTGATTGAGCAGCTAGTATTTAATGGCAACAATGATCTTTTTCAGCGGTGAAGCGTATGGTTGATTAACGTGAAGCTTTTGCTAGGTTTACAGGATTCAACATAGGGCTCTATGAGCTCTAATAATTTGATAAGGCGATAAAATAATGATTAAACAGCTTTCAAAACTAGGTTTTATAGCATTTTTGCTATTGCCACTTACAGCTGCTGCAACCGATTTAAAAGTTGGTGATGTAGCTCCTGATTTTAAACTACAGGCAACCGATGGCCATTTCTATCAGCTTAGTGACTATAAGGGTAAGCAAAACCTCGTTTTGGCTTGGTACCCAATGGCGAATACTCGCGGGTGTACTTTAGAATGTAAATCGTTAGTAGAAAAGGGGCATCTTATTCGTGAGTACAATGCGGTTTATATGATGGCAAGCGTTGATGACTTAGAAGATAACCAAGCCTTTGCTCGGGAACAAAAAGCGGACTTCCCGATGCTTAGCGATCCGACTAAAGAAACGGCTAAAGCTTATGACGTTCTAAATTTAGTGCGTGTGGCAAGCCGAGTGACCTTTTATATCGGCACTGACGGCAAGATCCTTAAAATTGATGAAGATATCAATGCTAAAACTGCAGCAGAAGATATTGCAACTACGTTAGCTGAGCTCAATGTTGAAAAAGTTAATCAAGAGCAAGAAGTAAATAATAGCGAAACAGCTCAAGTTGAGTAAACGGCTTGATGACATTAAAAAGCCCAGCTAATCGCTGGACTTTTTAGTTCAAGGCGTTAGTAACCGCGATTTGTAAGCGTTAGCTAAGTCTAAAATTCATCTTCTGTTTCAGCTTGAATACGTGCTTTACGCTCTTGTTCTTCTTCAAATGCAGCTTGGATTTCGGCCAATACTGATTCAATGTCTGCACTGTGCTCGCTTTCAACAAATTGGCCTGTAAGCACTGTGTCTGGTAATAAATCGCCAGACTCAAACTTTAGCCACATCTCTTGAGCATATTTACTCGTCAATAGTGCTGGCGAAAATTGACCATAATATTGAGTCATATTATTCACATCACGCAGTAGCATACGTTTAGCATTGTTATTTGCTGCGGCATCTACGGCTTGGGGTAAATCTATAATTACCGGGCCTGTATGATCAAGTAGCACGTTAAATTCAGAAAGATCACCGTGAATAAGGCCTGCGCAAAGCATACGCTGCACATCTTTCATAACTAAAGCGTGATGCACTGTAGCCATTTCAGCTGTTAGGCTAACATCGTTTAGTCGTGGCGCAACGTAACCAGCTTCATCGGTTATTAGCTCCATTAGCAATACGCCGTCAAAGCATCCGTATGGGGTAGGCACGCGAACGCCGGCATTCGCTAGGCGAAATAGCGCATCAACCTCGGCATTTTGCCAAGCTTGTTCTTGTTCCTGACGGCCGTAGTTGGAGCCTTTCTCCATCGCACGGGTTCTGCGAGAGTTACGACCTTTGCGACCTTCACGGTATTCGACAGCTTTTTTAAAACTACGTTTATCGGCTTCTTTATAAATTTTGGCGCAGCGAACGTCATCACCACATCTAACTATGTATACATCGGCTTCTTTGCCGCTCATTAATGGACGAATCACTTCGTCAATTAGTCCTTCATCAACCAGAGGTTGGAGTCGTTTTGGGGTTTTCATGGGGCTCTTATACCTTAGTTAGCCTGGTGATGGAATGGGTTCGCTTATTATCATAAAAAAAAATGACATTTATTAGCTCCAACTGACCATAATGACTAACGTTTTTCCAAAGTCGCAATAGCTACTGTACCTTTAAGTGGAGCGAGTGAACGAGTTAGTTTTTGCGCGGCAATGAGTGCAACAACCTGCTCGTCTTCAAAGGCTAGATGGTTAAGTTGCATTGCTGGAGCTAAGCCAATGCCCGAGATTAGCTGACCGCTTGGTGAATAGACAATGCCTTGGCTAAATTGCAGCTGAATTCCGCTATTGGGTAAGGTGGCATAATAACGCGGACTTAAGCTGCCACGAGTGGTTTCACCGATGAGCTCAACGTTAGGCCAATTGAGGGAAGCGAGTGCTATCCACTCACATTCTAGCTCGCAGCTAGAATCGATTAATAACGTGAGCTTTTGCTGGCTGATTTCAGCAGAGTTTGGCGAGCTTTGATGTTGGCGCACTAAAAAGTCACTGAGGGCGCTATTTTGGTTGAGAGCATTGTTAAATCCGTGATTAAGCAGTCGAGATTGCTCAAAAAAACTCAGCTCTGCAATAGAGAAATATTGATTGGCAATATGCTCTGCCCTTGATGTAGCAAAACGTTTATAGCGCAGTAAGCCGATACTGGTAGATTGGTTAGCTTGACCAAAATGACTCTGCAGCAACGCCATTAGTTGAGGCTGTGGCGACTTTATAGCGCGGATATCGAGTGTGAGTGGTGAGCGACTCTCCTGTTGGGAATATAGCTCTTTTTGAGCCAATAGATGAGATAGCTGTTTAATCGTTGCAGAGTCTAGCTCATCCTCAAAACGCAGAAGGTGATGCTCAGAATTAGCTATTGAGTGGCTTGGAGTAGATGCTGTAAAAGGTTGCAAGCCACCGGTATCAGACGATTCATGAGCGAGTGTTAGTGTATGTTGCTCACTCACTTCACTATTACTGAGAGTTAGTACAACCTTTTTGTTAGCGGCAAGGCCGATGTCTTGGCGTAATTTAGTAATATGCTGAAGCCAATCAGTCTGGGCTTGAGCCGATTGCTTTAACGGATTGGCAAGGTAAACTTGGGCGGCCTTTACCCAGCGGTTCATAGGAATACCATCTATATGGGTTAGATAAGGTAAGTCTTCTGCCAATAGCTTTTTCTTGTTAGAAAAGGCGTGCCAGTGCTCTCCATCAAAGCGCAGAGCTAAAGGTAAAGTTACAGCTGTTTGTGTGCTTGATATCAGAGAGACGGACGCGGCTGGATCATTAAGCTTACTTATCAGTTGCTGGAGCTGTTGCTCTAGCGCCGTTGCTGAGGTTTGTTTGCCTGCTGACCGCGTAAGCTTTTGACTTTCAGTTTCAATGCGTTGTAAATCTTGCGGGCTGAGAACAGCAAAAGCTGAGCGTTGCTTAATCACGTCGACAAAAAACTGTATGTCTTGTTGGTATTGTTGGCGGTTTAATTGAGTGGCAAAAGTGCTTGGATAAAAAGCTAGATATAACAGCTGCACAATACTCACAAACATGAGTATTGTGAAAGCCGAAATCGTGCCCCTAAAGCTCAAAAGCATAAACCATCCTTATTATGCAAGCTTGGCGCACAGGCTTTTCAAGCTTGCTTTAGATGTGTTTTGGTATCGAGCTTTATGGCTACTGTATGATGCCCGTTAAAAGTTATGTTTACAGGCAAGCTACAGAATATCGTTAATTGAAACCCCGATACCTATTCGTTGGTTATGTACATTGTAGTCGATTAAACTTTCACCGTAGCCATTAAAGTATTGGGTATAGACTCTTAAGTTACCTAAGATCGGGTAGCTCCAAGTAAACTCCACGGCGCCATAGTTAGGCTTTTGAATATAATTACGTAGCATGAGCGTAAAACGATGTTCATCTAAGCCGTACACTCCTGTGAACTCTATATTGCCCATATAATCGGTAATATCAGGGTTATCATCACCGCGCGGCGATTCAGGAGTCTCTTTTTCGTCTTCAGGTATTCGCCACCAAGCTTTAGCCTCAAGAGCAAACGGACCGTTATCAAAGACCATCATACCGTAGAGACGGTTCCAACTGCGTGAGAGCGAACCTGACTGCCCATTAGACTGATGTACTGCGCCAACTCCCCAAAAAGAGTTGGTAAGAGGCCCCAGTTGCCAATCGTTTGTAAATACCATAAACACTTCTGGTTCATGGTTGGTTTCTCTAAACGGCGAAGAGATATCTTTGTTGTAAACCTGCCAATAAGATTGGTTAGTGTAGGCGGCAAATAGATGGCCATTATCACCAAACACATTATGCCAAAGTGGAAACTTAAAGCTGATTTGAAACTTGGCTTCCATATTATCTAAGGTAAAGGGTTGTTCCTCTTGCTGCTGTTCAAAAGGAGCCATATTTGGAGATTTGCTGTACGTCACTGGCAGAATATAGTTCACTTTATGAGGTGTGATGACGTAGGGAAGATCTCCTGTGGCGCTTTCTTCCGAAATACGTTTATCAACTAATGACTCTTCAGCCTTAGATTTGACCTCAATATCATCTTTATTGGTGTCAGTTTCATTTGCCTGTAACGCAAAAGTGCAGCAAAAGCTCAATGGCAGAATTAGCCAAGCTAGTTTGTTCATAACTATCCCTAAATCTAGTAATACCAAGCGTTATAAGCGTAAAACTACAGTCGTAGTAACAACAAAAAATAATCTGTAACTTATTAAGTGCTGTTTTATGTCCTTGCCTAAAAAAGCTGTAGCGACTTGTTTATTGTGATTGGTATCAACGCGGTTTTTAGTTTTCTATTGTGGGTAAAATATTCTACCTAGCTGGCACTTGCATTAACAGGGGTTTATCACTTCAGTAACATTGTTGCGGGGTAAAGTTGAATTGGATGGCAGCGGTTGCGGTGGTATCTTAGAGGCCTGTATTGAGAAATAACTATACCTAAATGCAATAAGTTAGTGCAAAACCGCACTGGGTTGCTCACTATTACGAACTGAATAAATAGAGCCTTAATATTTAACGTTTGTTAAACAATTACTTAGGTGGTCAGACTGGTCGTTAACAATGAGTTGAACATTTCTAAATAACAAAAAGTTATAAAAAGTAATAATTATCTATTTATTATGGAATAAGCAGGCAGCTATATTTCACTCTAACAAATTAGCAGTGGGGTAGCGGAATGGAAATTGTAGCTTTACCTGGCCAAGCCAGTACAGGAAAGGTCTGGTTGGTAGGGGCTGGGCCTGGCGATGTCGATTTGCTGACCGTCAAGGCATACCGAGTGCTGCAAAATGCTGATGCTGTGTTATTCGATGCATTGGTAAGTGACGATATTCTCGCGCTCATTCCACCTCATGCAGAAAAAATTGCAGTGGGTAAGCGTGCTGGTAAGCATAGTGCCGCTCAGAGCGAAATTAATCAGCTGTTGGTGACTAAGGCATATACCCGCAAAAATGTAGTGCGACTTAAAGGTGGTGACCCGTTTATATTTGGCCGCGGTGGTGAAGAGTTAGAAACTATTGTCGCGGCAGGCGTGGACTTTGAAGTCGTGCCGGGTATTACGGCTGCAAGTGGTACCGCTGCTTATGCGGGTATTCCACTCACTCACCGTGATTACGCCCAAGGTGTGACGTTTATTACCGGCCATTGCAAGTTAGAAAGCAGACCGATGGACTGGCAGAGTTATGCCAACCCAAATAATACCTTAGTAGTTTATATGGGAATATTGAATGCCAACTTGATTAAGCAAGGGTTGTTAGGTGCTGGCCGCATCGCAGCAACACCTGTGGCAATTGTCTCTAAAGCCACTACATCGAGTCAGCAAACCTTTATTGGTACGCTCGACAATATAGAACAATTAGCTAGCCACCCAGATTTAGTGATGCCAGCACTGATGGTCATTGGTGAGGTTGTTGAACTCGCCGACACGCTTAATTGGTTTACACCCCAATCAAACCAAATTAAGACCACTGAATTAGCTGCACAACTTAAATAATTGATTGAAGAATACGGAGAATTAGCATGGCCACGAAAGAGTTAAGCCATTTGCAACAACTGGAAGCTGAGAGCATTCAAATCATTCGTGAAGTGGCGGCTGAGTTTGATAATCCTGTCATGATGTATTCCATCGGTAAGGACTCTTCTGTGATGCTTCATTTGGCTCGCAAAGCATTCTACCCAGGAAAGATCCCGTTTCCATTATTGCATGTCGATACTGACTGGAAATTTAAAGAGATGATCGCATTTCGCGATGCTCAAGCTAAAGAGTTTGGTTTTGATCTGTTGATCCACAAAAACCCTGAAGGCCTAGCGTTGGGAATTAATCCATTTGAACATGGAAGTGCCAAGCACACAGATATTATGAAAACCCAAGGCTTAAAGCAGGCGCTTAATCAATATGGTTTTGATGCCGCATTTGGTGGGGCGCGTCGCGATGAAGAAAAATCACGAGCTAAAGAGCGTGTCTATTCATTCCGCGATAAACACCATACCTGGGACCCTAAGAATCAACGTCCAGAGTTATGGCGGACATACAACGGCGCAGTAAATAAAGGCGAAAGTATTCGTGTCTTCCCGCTTTCAAATTGGACTGAACTGGATATTTGGCAGTACATCTATCAGGAAAATATCCAGCTAGTGCCACTGTACTTTGCTCAAAAACGCCCGGTGGTTGAACGTGACGGCATGATGATTATGGTTGATGACGAAAGAATGCCGCTAGCTGAAGGCGAAACACCGAAGGAGGAGTTGGTACGTTTTAGAACCTTAGGTTGTTACCCACTTACAGCAGCGATGCATTCAGAAGCGGACACGTTAGAAAAGATTATCGAAGAGATGCTACTGACTCGTTCGAGTGAACGACAAGGCCGACTTATTGACTCAGACCAAAGCGCGTCAATGGAACTGAAAAAACGTCAGGGGTACTTCTAAACCAGCCCGTAGGGACGGTTTGAATACAGAATTCTAAGGAATCATTATGAACCAAGCAGTAAATAACAACACACGCCTGGCGGCAGAACTTGAAGATTTAGGCGTAAAAGAATACCTGTCACTGCAGCAACATAAAGGCTTATTACGCTTTTTAACTTGTGGCAGTGTTGATGACGGTAAAAGTACTTTAATCGGACGTTTACTTCACGATAGTGCACAAATATATGAAGACCAGCTAGCAAGCTTAAAGAATGACAGTGCCAAGCTAGGCACAACTGGCGAAGAAGTTGATTTAGCCTTGTTAGTGGACGGCCTGCAAGCAGAGCGTGAGCAGGGGATCACCATTGACGTGGCTTACCGTTATTTCTCAAGTGACAAGCGCAAGTTCATTATTGCCGATACGCCGGGCCATGAGCAGTACACTCGAAATATGGCAACAGGTGCTTCAACGTGTGATTTAGCCGTGTTGTTAGTCGATGCGCGGTATGGAGTGCAAACTCAAACTCGCCGCCATGCTTTTATTGCGTCACAGCTAGGTATTCGTCACTTCGTGGTTGCGATTAATAAAATGGACTTACTTGGCTTTGATGAGAAAGTCTTTAATAACATTCAAGCTGAGTTTGCTGCTTTTGCAGAGCAGTTAGGTGATATTGATATTCGTTATGTGCCGCTTTCAGCACTTAAAGGCGACAATGTTGTTGATGCAAGTAGCCAAACTCCTTGGTATAACGGCGGCACACTGCTACAGCTTTTAGAAACGATAGATACCCGCCGTGAGCTTACTAGCCTGCCTGTGCGTTTTCCGGTGCAATATGTGCAACGCCCAGATCTCGATTTTCGGGGCTTTTCAGGCACGCTGGCATCTGGTGTGATTAATGTAGGTGACGAACTAGTCGCACTACCTTCAGGTAAGCGCAGTAAAGTCGCGCGTATTGTGACATTTGATGGTGATCTTGAGCAAGCTATAGCAGGCCAAGCGGTCACCTTAACCCTTGAAGATGAAATTGATATCTCAAGAGGTGATTTATTATCTCAAGTAGAAAATGCGCCAGCGATTGCCAACCACGTTAGTGCAGACATTGCTTGGATGGATGAGAAACCACTGCAATTGAATCAACTTTATGATTTAAAAGTTGCGGGTAAAAAGCTACAAGCCAGCGTGGTTAAAATAGAGTATGTTGTTGATGTTAATACGTTAGATCGTAACGAAGGCGACAGTATTGGTCTTAATGACATGGCACGCGTAACACTTGAGCTAAATGAATCAATTGCCATTGACCCATATACCTTAGTGAGAGACACAGGCGGCATGATCTTGATTGATCGTTTGTCGAATGCAACCGTTGCGGCAGTTATGGCTGTATCTAGTTCTAAAGAGCTTAAAGCAGTACAGCAATATAGCGATTTTGAACTTGAGCTTAACGCGTTAATTCGTAAGCAATATCCTCATTGGCAAGCAATTGATATTAGTAAAGTAGAAGGTTAACCGTGGTTGATTTGTGGGTGTTATCGTGCATTTTATTTGCTTTAGTCGTGGCCTTAATGGCTGGACTATGGACACCTGCAGCGCTGTTTTTTATAGCGTCACTCACCACCTACTTGTTAGGAATGATTGAGCTTGAAACAGCGCTGTCGAGTTTTACCAATGCCAGCTTAGTCACTTTAGTGCTGCTAATTATGTCTACGGCGGCACTCGAAAAGACCTCAATGCTGGGCAAGTTAAGCCAGATGGTGGGCCGTGGCTCATTGGCATCGACCTTAGCTAAATTGGGGTTATCGACGGCGCTACTATCATCTTTTACTAACAATACAGCGGTTGTAGCCTCACTCATTGGTGTGGTGCGCCGCAATCAAGCTCATGCGCCAGCTAAATTATTGTTGCCTTTGTCTTACGCGGCAATTTTAGGCGGTACGCTGACGTTAATCGGTACGTCAACTAACTTGATTGTTAACTCATTTGTTGAAAATGCCGGACTTGAGCCTTTAGGTTTCTTCGAGTTTTCTCTTATCGGTATTGTGATTGTTGTCGCAGGTGTTGGTTTACTGGTTTTATTGGCTAATTGGTTACCTGATAGACGTGAAGATAATGCCGAGGAAACCTTGCCTTATTTACTTGAGGCTAGGGTCGCTAAAGAATCGTTATTGATAGGAAAAAGCGTACAAGATAACCGTTTACGTGCTCTTAAGAAGCTGTATTTGGTTGAGCTTGAACGGAGTGGGATCCGCATCTGCCCAGTACCACCGCATTTAGTCTTGCAAAGTGAAGATGTGCTGCGTTTTAGTGGCGCGGTCGAGTCGGTCGAATTACTGCATCAATTTGACGGTCTAGAGTGGTTTGGTAAGCAACAAGCTAAAGGTCAGAATCTGATTGAAGCAGTGCTGGCACCAAGCTCTACTTTAGTTGGTCGCTCATTAAAAGAGTCGACCTTTAGGGAAAAATTTGATGGTGCAGTATTAGCGATTCGTCGTGGGCATCAGCCATTGAAGGGCGGATTAGGTGATATTGAACTGCAAGCTGGAGATGTATTGCTAATCACTCCAGGTGATAGCTTTAGTCGCAATACTAAATTGGCGTCAGAGTTTGCTGCGGTGAGCGGTCTGGATCTAAGTGTTCGTTTAGACACCAGGCGCAGTCAGTGGGTGCTAGGAGGGTTCCTGCTGACTATTTTAGCCAGCTTAACCGGAGTTTTACCTCTGGTAAAAGGGCTTGTTTTACTGCTGATGAGTTATATTGCCATAGGTGCAGTTAGCCTGGCAGAGTTAAAGCGGCGCTTCCCGTTTGAGTTAGTGGTCATTGTAGGTAGTGCCTTAAGTTTGGCCAATTTAATGTTATCAACCGGACTTGCAGATGATATCGCTGCATTTATTTTAGGGGCAATTAATGGCTACGGAGTATTTGCAGCTTTTGTGGCTGTTTACCTATTAACCCTGTTACTGACTGAACTCATTACCAATAATGCGGCCGCAGCGCTATGTTTCCCTGTCGCTTACGCCATTGCAATGAATTATGGCGTCGATACTCGGCCATTTATATTAGCAGTGGTTTTTGGCGCGAGTGCGAGCTTTATTTCGCCTTATGGTTATCAAACTAATTTGATGGTTTATAACGCAGGTAATTATCGATTTAGTGATTTTGTTAGGCTGGGCTTGCCGTTGTCTTTACTGTATTCGGCAATCGTCTTGTTAATGGTTCCAGCCTTATTTCCATTTTAATTAAACCTGCTTTTATGGCGGGTATTTACCTAGGCAGCAGTAGTGCGGTGTTATCAATACCTCACTGTGAAGATTAGATTTTAGGAGTTTTTATGTCTGATATTGTTTGGCACCAACATAGTATTGATAAACAGTCGCGTGCGGATCAGAAAGGGCAAAATCCTATTTTGTTATGGTTCACTGGACTTTCAGGATCGGGTAAATCGACACTCGCAGGCGCACTAGAGCGTGCCTTATTTGATGCGGGCTTTCATACCTACTTACTCGATGGCGATAATGTACGTCATGGCTTGTGTAAAGACTTAGGTTTTAGTAGTGAAGATCGTGACGAAAACCTGCGTCGCGTCGGTGAAGTCGCTAAACTGATGGTAGATGCAGGCCTGGTTGTTCTGTCTGCATTTATCTCGCCGACACGTGAAGAGCGTGAGCGCGTGCGAGCATTATTTGATGCCGGCCAATTTATTGAAGTACATGTTTCAACACCTCTTGAGGTGTGTGAGGCGCGAGACCCCAAAGGCCTCTATAGCAAAGCACGAGCAGGTGAAATAGCCAACTTTACCGGGATCTCTGCTCCCTATGAGGTGCCAGCGGCGGCCGAACTGACTATCGATACCAGCAAGGGCGATTTGGCGACTCAAGTTAGTGCGCTACTAGATTACTTAGTTGCTATTCAGGTTATTGATTTAGATAAGTTAAAAGCGGCTGTATAACTTTATTCGACTAGGGTTATAGCTAGACGAGCTAAATGCGATACTGTAATGGTGTCGCATTTTTTATTGGCCTAGTTTCGGAACGGTTAATCGCAGCGATTGACAGCATTAATCAATTTTAAAGTCGTGTGAGAATAAAGCTTTCATCGCTTTGATATAGCTCTTATCGGTATTAAAATGAATCAACTGAGCAAGCTCATCCCCAATGGGCGTAAAACGGTAGTAGCTGAAGAAAAGTTGACCGCTTTTTGGCGTTAGCCTTAACTTAATTTCACTCAGTGAAAAATGAATCGGGGTTTTATTGCTAAGTAGCCCAGTCTCTAGTTCACTGCGGTGTAAGATCCCCGCTTCGACTAAGGTCAGAATATTGGAGTAAGGCAGGCCAAACTGGGATAAACCTATGCTGGTGGAGTTCGCTTTTTTAAATAACTGACTTAAGCCTCCAGCATACTTAAAACCAATGATTAGCTTAAGCCGAGTTTCATTGTTGACTAACACAGACATGCCTAAAGCTTTTTCTAAAATCTGCGCTTCTTTATGAGTCAGTTGCTTAAGTGTGCTTAATGTACGTAAGCTAAAGTGGCCTGGAGAGGTGATTTCATTGGCTAAGATCCGACCCCATAGTTCTTGCATTTTTCGGTTGTGGATTTGTTCTGCTAGTTGAAAAAACTGATGAGCCCAATCAGGATCTAGATCAACACCAGTCACATCGGAGGGAGTATGACTGATAGCAATCTTATAAATAGTCTCTAGGTTTTGTTGATACTGACAAGCTTGTTTTTGCGCCCTAAATGCGGCGCGTTCGCCAATTGAAGCATTGCTAGCACGGTAATCGTCTTCACTAGCTAAGCCTAACATTTTACCCAGTAACAAGGCTTTTTTACGGGCTGATGGATCAGCCGTTTTATTGCTGTCTTGGGCCGTTTGTTTTATTGGGGCACTGTTATCTGAGGCGGTTTCAACCATGCTGTATTGCCACTCTTTTTTGTTAATTATTTATCTCGCGCAGATGAGTATGCTCTGCGCTAGGTTAACTTAATATATGCCTTAGATTGTCTGCAACACCCTTGGCATAACACTGTAAGTGTTATGCCAAGGTTCTGTAGGCTTGTCTATTTATTTGTCGACTTATTGCTTGACTAACTTGTTGATGTGACTGTTTTAGTGACTTTACCAAAATGAGCTACTTCTGCACCTTGATCAGGATGGCGAGGAACATTGATAGCTAAAATTAATGAGCATACAGCAAAGCCAGCACCTATATAGAACACCATTTCAGGGGAGGTCAGCCATAGTACTCCAAGCAATGCCGGAATAATGACTGCGGCAATATGGTTAATGGTAAAGCTTACCGACATAGTGGCTGCAATATCTTTAGGGTCAGCAATTTTTTGGAAATAGGTTTTTACTGCAATTGCCATGGCAAAAAGTAGATGGTCGATAACATAAAGTGCTGCTGCAAATTCCGCATGTTCAACTAAGGCATAACTCACAAATACTGCAATTAAGCCGATGTATTCTATGGTTAAGGCATTGCGCTCGCCTATGCGACCAATAAAGCGACCTATGGCTGGTGCGAATAATAGGTTCACTACATAGTTAATTAGAAACAGTGAGGTGATTTGAGTGATGCTATAGCCAAACTTTTCGACCATCATAAACCCGGCAAATACCATAAAAATTTGCCGTCTAGCACCAGAGAAGAAAGTTAGCATGTAGTAAAGCCAGTAACGCTTTCTTAATATGATTTTTTTATGCTGCATTTCTCCCTGAGGAAAAGTAGGGAAGTAGCGACTTATGGTGAGCACCATAACGAGACCTAAGGTGCCAATAATAGCGTACATCCATTGGTAATCTAATTTTAGCCAAGTCATGATAAGCCAAATACTGGCATAGCCACCCAGCGCAGCGGCGCTACGCCATGCTAGTGCTTTCCCCATAAAAGCGGCGGTATCTTGCTTATCAACCCACTGTAAAGTTAATGACTGATTAATGGTTTCAAAGTAATGGAAGCCCACTGACATTAATATGGTGGTGATATACAAGCCCAAGACCTGAGGGAAGAAGCCAGTAATGGCAACGCCTATACATAACACCGCTAAAGATAACAGTGCAAAAGCCTGCTCGCGGATCAGTAGCAATACAAAAATAGCAGTAAAAGCCAGAAAGCCAGGTACTTCGCGTAGGCTTTGTAGCATACCTATTTCTGCCCCCGTAAATTGGGCTCGCTCGATGACAAAGTTATTCAAAAGTGCCTGCCAGACAGCAAACACTAGCGACATAATAAACGTCATCCAGAGCAATAATTTTTGCGGATTATTCTTCATAAATTTTCCATGTAGTGAGCCTGCATGCTGCAAACATTAATCTTGAAGTGTATAGGCTAGTGCAGCTGATTATGCGGCAGTATACCTTAGTTAACTTTGAGTTATTAATTCAGATTTTTTATTTATTAGCGATAGCTTAATCATTTGTTGTCGCTATTTTTGCTCAGAGAGCTACTTTTTTTAGCTGAGCAATTCAGCATTAAACTGTTTGCTGAATATAAATTTCAATCTTGACACTTGCTATTCCATGTAAGTGGTTACTATCGTCAAACCTCCTTACTTTAGAACTTTGCCTAAGTGTTTGGTTTGCGATACCAGTGTCACTGGTTGGTGTTTTATGTAATCTTATTGTAAATAATATTGTAAAGATTAATGCAAATAGTTCTCATTACGTGTATTTTGACTGCGAATTTCGGGGGAGCTGGTTTCCAGCGCAGAATCAAAATGAGAGCGGTTTATGAAGTCTATTTCAAAACATGCCAAGTTAAATGTGCTAGCAATTGCGATTGCGAGCGTATTTAGTGCTAATGCCATGTCAGCAACAGATCCTGAGGCCTTGGCCGCAGCGATTGCAAAACAAGAAGCAGAATTAACTGCACTGAAAAGCCAATTACAACAATTGGCCCAGCAGCAAAAGCAGCAGGAAATTGAAGTTCAGCAGCAACAAACTGAGCATCAGCAAGAGCTGCAAGCAGTTAAGTCAACAACAAGTAAGTGGGATAAGTTTTCATTCAAGTCATATGGTAGCGCCATTTACACCAGTGATGAGTATTTCGATAACGTGCAAGACACTTCGCCTGAGCGTCGCAGCCGTTTTGACCTAGAGCGCATTGTAACTGAGTTTGGCTATCAGTTTAATGATGAATGGGACATGGAAGTTGAGATTGAATACGAACATGGTGGTACAGGTACATCGTTAGAATATGACGGTTTTGATGAGTTTGGTGAGTTTGAAGCCGAAGTCGAGGCTGGCGGTGAGGTCATGATCGAAAAGGCCGAGATCCGTTATCGCCCAAGTAAAGCATTTGGGGTGAAGTTCGGTAATATCCATCTGCCAGTTGGCTTAAGTAGTACGCTACACAAGCCAAGCCAATACCTTACGGTGCAACGCCATAAGAGTGAGTCGGCTATGTTACCAGCTGTATGGAATGAAAATGGTATTGGTATTTTTGGTGAGATGGCCGATTTCCATTATCAAGCTCAGGTAGTCAGTGGCTTAAATTCAGAATACTTCAGAACTTATGATTGGGTCGCGTCAGGCCATCAAAAGCGCTTTGAGCATGTTAATGCTGATGATTTGGCATATGTCTTACGCCTAGACTATGGCAATTTCAAAACAGGTTCTGCGATAGGTGCGTCTTATTATTATGGCAACACCAGTGGAAATCGACATAAAACCAATAAGCTAAGTTCAGATGGTACTGTTGAGATCTTGTCTGTAGCTGGTGCTTTTGTGGAAGGTCCTTGGACACTACGCGGCCAATATCTATACGGCACCTTAAGTGATAGCGACGCCATTACTCAAGCTAACAAAACTACACCGGGCTTAAAGCCGGGTAACTTCGCTCAACTGGGTTCAAAGTCAGAAGCTTTCTTCGTTGAGGCTGGGGTTGATTTAGGCCATTTCACACCTGTACCTATTACTATTTTTGCCAATATCGACTACTCAAACCCATTGAAAGAAGTTGAAACTGGTGTTGCGACCAAACGTTATGAAAACACTTGGATTAGCGCCGGTATCAACTATTTCCCTATCCCTGAAGTTGTTATCAAGGCGGAAGCCGGGGTGCATCAGGTTGCAGTGGCTGCGATTCCAGATACTAATTTCTTCGCACTCGGTGTTGGTTACCAGTTCTCACTTTAATTTGCACAAATGACATTATAAATGGAGTTTTCATGAAACACTTTACTCATTCAGCGCTAGCAATTGCCCTTATTTCAGCCCTTACTGCTTGTGGCGGCTCAGGCTCGGACGACAACTCAAGCGTAGCACCTGACAAGAGCTTTACTTTTGCTGCAACTGAAATGATTACTAATCTAACGGATAACGTTATTGTTGCTGGTTATACCAACCTTGCAGATAACGGCGAAGCCATGTTCCAAGCAACGCAAACGCTTGTTAACTCGCCTAGCCAAGCTAACTTGCTGGCAGCGCAAGAAGCGTGGAAAGCTGCACGTGAACCTTGGGAACAAGGTGAGTCACATATCTTTGGCCCGGTTGATTCTCTAGGTATCGATCCGCATCTTGATAGCTGGCCGCTAAATACCACTGACTTAACGACGGTTCTAGCTAATAACACTGGTTTTGATGCCGATACAATCAAGGGCTGGAACGATGATGTTCAGGGATTCCACACAATGGAATACCTATTGTTCGGTGACGGTGTTGCTGATAACGCAAAAGATATATCTGAGCTTACAGCTAACGAGCGTGACTATCTTATGGGGCTTGCAGAGGTTTTCCGTGATTATGCTAAAACACTCGACGATTCTTGGAAAGTAAGTCATGACGGTCAGAGTGGTAAAGCTTATGGCGAGCTACTTAAAAATTCTGGTACCGATGACAATACATTCTATAGCTCAGAAGTTGGCGTCGTTGAAGAACTCGTTAATGGCATGATCGGCATCGTCGATGAAGTGGGTAATGGTAAAATCGCTGATCCGTTTGGGGATTCACTTGCTAAAGCGGATACCTCAAAGGTTGAGTCACAGTATTCTTGGAATTCTTTAACTGACTTTAGCGATAACATTATTGGCGTGCGTAATGTCTATTTAGGTGAGTTTGAAGGTGAAGCCGACAAGCAAGGGATCAAAGACTTCGTTAATGCTGCAAACCCAACGCTTGCAAGCCGTGTTGAAACTGAAATTAATACTGCAATTACTCAAATTGAAGCGATTTCGGGTGATAGTAATATGCCATTCCGTCAAGCGATTAGCGACGCTGATGGTCGTGTACGTATTCAATCTGCAGTTGATGCACTTTCAACGTTACAAAGCAGTTTAGAGTCTGATGTTTTGCCATTACTTAAAGATTGGAAAGTCTAAGTAAATAAGATATGAGGAGGCCTAATAGGCCTCCTTTTTATTATGTTAATTCCCTTGTTTTATAAGTGGTTAATTAACATTTTATTTCGCAAATTAGATAAAGTATTACAGTGTGTGGAAACGTATATGGCAATTGAATCGAATACAATAACAACCACAAGTCTGATTAATCATCTAGCACCGTGTTTCAAGCTTAAAGCAGGTTTGCTTAATGGTTTAATGGTACTGGGGATCGCAAGCTTGACAGCATGTGGAGGCTCGGGAGACGACAGTACGCCGCAACCGGAAGAGAAAGTCTATCCGGCTTATACCGACATAAAAGCAACTGGGGGGGACACTACCACATTTGATGCGTCTGAATCTGGCCATGGTTTTTCAACCCCCGCGCCAAACCTTAGCGCGGCCGAATTGGAATTGCATCTTGAGGGCGATTTAGGTTTTGAAACCGCATTTACCACGGCACCAAATTCGGCTCATCCCGAACTCGATGGTTTAGGGCCTGTATTCAATAACGCTGATTGTAACTCTTGCCATCAACGTGATGGGCGTAATTCTACGCCAATTGTTCCGGCTGGGGCTTCACGAGTAAAATTGGGCTCAGAAGCCGGGATATTTCTGAGGATCAGTAAAGCACCAAATGAACCCTGTGTAACCGGTACTTCAGCAAATGATTACTGCGCGCCAATCCCTGTCCCTGATTTTGGTGGGCAGCTTTTTCACCGCGGTGTATTGCAGGCACGACCTGACTGGCAGCAAAATCAGTTTATCGGTCAAGCTGATGTTTACTTGTCCTATGAAACCAAAGTCGTGACCTACAGTGATGGCGCGACAGTGACCTTGAAAAAACCGCTATTTGACGTTGAAAACCCCTATGACGCGCCGGGTGAAACTAAGTTGAGTAGCAATGTGACGTCTAATTTACTGCAAGATGATGTGCTGATGGGCTGGCGTAATGGTATGCCGGTGTTTGGCTTAGGTTTACTTGAAGCTATTCCTGAGGCTGAGATTTTGGCAAATGTGGACGCTAATGATAGCAACCAGGATGGCATTTCAGGTCGAGCTAACTATGTGTTTGATGCTGTAAAAGCGCAAGCGGGCGCTTCAAATCCTGTATCGCTAGGTCGCTTTGGTTGGAAAGCCAACACCCCTAGTGTGAGAGTACAATCCCTAGGTGCGCTGCGAGGCGATATCGGTATCACTAATCCGCTGTTCCCTGATGAAAGTGTGGCTGGCACGGCATTGCATGACTCTTACCTTACTCGTACCGGTTTTGTTGATACTGGCTCGGATGTGAATGGCGAGCCCGAAGCGAGTGCTGAGTTTAGCGATTCAGTTGTATTTTATGCTGAAACCCTTGCTGTACCAGCTAGACGCAATGTCGATAATGCTGGTGTGCGTGAAGGTGCCAGATTGTTTGAGCAATTAAATTGTAGTGGCTGCCATACTCCTAGCTTTGTTACCAAGGCGAGTGGAGATATTGGCGGTACAAGTATGATTGAAGGGCATAAGAGCCAAACGATTTATCCATTTACCGATATGCTATTACACGACATGGGTGAAGAATTAGCTGATGGTAGACCTGACTTTTTGGCTGATGGTAATGAATGGCGTACTCGACCTTTATGGGGAATAGGTTTAACTCAAACTGTTAATCCACAAGCTGGTTTTTTACATGATGGCCGTGCGGCTACATTAGAAGAAGCCATTTTATGGCATGGTGGTGAGGCGGAAAAAAGTCAGCAAGACTTTATGGCTTTAAGCCATGAAGAACGTTCGCAAGTTATTGATTTTCTAATGTCGTTATAATCAAAAATTGAATAACTGACCGCAGACATTATCGCGATTAAAACAGTGGGACTACCTCTTTTGAGGAGTCTCACTGTTAATTTTGTGAAGTAGATAAAGCAAATTTGATTTATTCCCCCGCTCCTCGTGATCTGTTTCATGTAATCTTTTAACCAAATCACCTATGATTTATTCATTAAATTCATTCGCTTTAAAATTAATACTTCGGGGAGATGTCTGGTGAGCAAAATTCTTATTGTTTATTCAAGTGTACATGGCCAGACGCGCAAAATTAGCGCCTATCTAGAAGATAAGCTAATAGCCGCGGGTAACAGTGTTACGGCTATGAATATTACCGATAAAGTGGATTTAGCTGAGTTCGATAAAATTATCATTGGCGGTAGTATTCGTCATGGCAAGCATAGCGCTGCCGTATATGACTTTATTGAAGCGAATCAAACGGTATTAGAGCAAAAGCCAAGCAGCTTTTTTTCGGTAAGTTTAGTGGCTCGTAAGCCGTTAAAAAATACTGCTGACACAAATCCTTATATGCGTGCTTTCTTTGAAAAATCGCCTTGGAAGCCGCAGTTAGCTGAAGTGTTTGGTGGTAACCTTAACTACCCAAGTTATGGCTCTATGGATAGAAATATTATTCGCTTTATTATGTGGATCACTAAAGGCCCTACAGCAGCGGATACTAATATTGAATACACGGACTGGAATAAAGTTGATACTTATGCTGAATCCGTTAACCAATTAGTTGTTTAGAAATTAAAAGGCAGAAGCTTATGGCGCAGTCTATGTTTAAACGCTTAGCGAGAAAATATATTGATTTGCAACATGTTTTAATTATCCTCACTTCTGCTTACCTGATATTTACCAGCAGCTGGATCTTGATAGGGCGCAGCCTGCGAGCGAATGCGAGCATTTGGGATACTAGCCATGTGTATCTTGGCCTCGTTGGCGCTTTTCTATCTATTACCTTTATTATTTCCAATAGCCTTAAGGGAAGGTGGCGCCAATATTTTCCGTGGCTAGTCGCTGATTTCTCGCAGTTAAAAGCCGATGTTTTAGGATTATTTAAAGGCAAAATACCAATTGCTGGTGGGCGAGGGTTATTCAGTATTATTGAAGGCCTTGGCATGCTGGTCTTCTTAGCTGTGGGTGTTACTGGAATACTTTGGTTTGCGACGCAAGGCAGTAGTGATGCGCTGATGTGGCGTAGTTATCATATTAGTTGCGCCCAAGGTTTTATTGGCTTTATCGTATTGCATGCGATTTTTGCTTGCTTGCACTTGCTCGACTTTATTCGTAACTAACCATAAACCACAGTCTAAAAATACTTAGCTTGTTTGTCGGTGGTTAAATATAGTCCAAACAATGCTTTTAAATCTGTCGCTATTTCTTTAACTTAAGTACAAAGGCACTTAAGTTAGGAGTCAGTGTGCGGCCAACCATAGTCCACTTAATTGATGATACTAAACTCGGTGGCGTTAACTTAGCGCTGCAAAGTCTCGCTGCCTCAAAGTTAAACCTTTCTTTCTATTTTAAATTGATATTTTGCCAATTTAATTACCCGCAATTTAAGCGTTATCATGCTGATGTCATTGTTATTCACGGCTCTATTAGTTGGCAAAAACTGCCGGCTTTCCTCGCTCTAAAACTTGCCAATATTGGTACCCCCATTTTTTATCAAGAGCACCATTATAGTCGAGAGTTTATGCATCACTGTGTGCAACGTCCGGCTCGATTTAGGCTAATGCTCAAACTAGGTTACGCCTTGATGAGCAAGGTATTACTGGTATCGAAAGCACAGGTAGATTGGTTAGCAGATATCGATGTGCTTTCGCCACGCAAAATGGTTTTAGTAGGGCAAGGTAAGCAGCTAAAGGACTTTGTTTCTCTACCTAAAGCCACCAGACATCAACCGTTGAAACTCTTGGCTTATGGCCGGTTAAGCCAGCAGAAAGGGTTTGATATGCTGATTAAAGCCATGACCAATCTGCCGAGTGATAAAGTTGAGTTAGCGATTGCTGGCGAAGGCGAACAGCAAGATACATTATTAAGTTTAACTAAGCCGTTAAAGCACGTGCATTTAGTGGGAGAGGTCAGTGACGTCCCCAGTTTTTTGGCCTCCGGTGATGTGGTCGTTGTTCCCTCTCGATGGGAGCCTTTTGGGTTGACCTGTCAGGAGGCTATTACTGCTGGACGGGGCGTGATAGTAGCAAATGTTGATGGTCTAGCGGACCAAGTTGCAGACTTACAGCAGCGAGGTGATGGTTATCAAGTGATCAACGAGCTTACCGCTGCTGGTATTGAGCAGGCTATTTGGCAAGTTATAGAGAATAAACATTTTGAGATTAATACTCAGCAACGTTTATTAGGTGAGCAGGCATGGAAGGCTGTTTTAGACAACTGGCAACGTCTGTTAGATGAGACATTACCTTAGGTCGCAGTTCTTGAGTGGTTATAGTTAAGTTAAATGGCAACAAAAAAGGCGCTAATTAGCGCCTTTTAAAATCATTTTATAAGCTCAGTTTTACTTATGCTCAAGTGCTAAGTAGTTCATTAGGTCGATAAGTTCGCCTAGTGTACGAATTGAACCCATATTGATTTGGTATTTGTCGTTAACGATGAACGAAGGTACGCTTTGTACTTTAAATTCACGTTGCTGAGTGCGCCATAGTGCAAGTTTAGCGTCAGTTTCTTTGCTGTCTGCAGCAGCATCATATTGCTCAGCGGTTACACCAAACTTAGCAAATACAGCTTTGATATCATCACGGCTTTTTAATGGCTCATCATGTTTGTGGCCTGGTGCGCTATGGTCATGTTTTTCGCCGTTATCGCCTTGGATAACTTTAAACATCGCGTCAGTTAATGGCTTTTGGTTATCTAGTGTTTGGATAACAGCTAGAGAACGCATGACTTCGGTATTGATTTCAGTGTTAGCAAAGTCCACGTGCTTACTATCAAAAGCGACCTTTTGGTTTAGGTTTGCTTTGATATCTGCCATGTACATTTTTTCCATATTAAAGCAGTTACCACAGTAGAACGAGTAAAACTCAGTGAGCTTTGGTTCGGTACTTGGCGCTTTATTTGAAACAACAGTGAAGTGCTTACCTTCAACAAATTGTGCGGCAAAGCTGCTCAGTGGAGCAACGGCAAGTGTTAACGCTAAAGCAATATGTTTAATCAATCTAGTGTCCTCTAAGTGACGTCTATATAAGTGGTCGAGCGATAACGAATAATACAAATATTATTCATCCGTTACAGCAAATTACATTGTTGTTAAGAATAAGCCCAGATGCTTAATTATGACTGAATTTGGCGGTTAATACAGGCTCTAGAGTGTGACGCGTATAGTGATTTTAAGCGGAAGCTGAAGATTTCATTTTAAACTTTGCCTCGCTTCACAATATCAATTAAATTTTGGTTGAAAAACTGCTGTTGCGGGAACTTATTCAATATTGCTAGTTTGTGGTTATTCTTGGTTTAATATTGGCTAAAGTCCAGCTTTGAGGGGGAGCCGAGCAGTGCAATGCAGTGCTCGGCGAGGTTATTGTTCACTATATATGCTGCTTTGAAACCAAACAACAAACGAAAACGCGACCGAAACAAGGTTTCGGTCGCAATAAGAGTTAGGAAGGCTAATGTGGTTATTTCATGGTGACAAAGTCATCAAGTAAAATGACATCAAAAGCGCCACTAGTCGTGCTGTCTACAGCGGCTACGCCGTAAATGCCGCCATTTTCTAAACTGATTGGTAGTGGACCAATAGCAACGGTTTTGGTGCCAGTCACAGTGACGCTAACAATGTAATCGCCAGCTGGGACACTTAAGCTACCTGAAGACGCTTTGAATGGAACATCAGTCAATGCTGGTGTTGCTTCAGATATATCGTCCGTCTCGGTTAAGTAAACATCTACGTTGGGTGCTGAGTATGCCGCGTGAGAAACGGTTAGCTTGGCTTCAGTTGCGACCATACGAGTGTCTTCCATAATAATCCATGGTGCAATCATGTTGTCAGTTAATGAGCCTGTGGCCAAAATTGAGTAGCTCATTCCGAGTGCTAATTCAAACGGTGCTTTATCAATAACTACCACGCTGTTATCGGCATTGGCTGCAACCGTTGCCGTGTGCTCACCTTCTGGAATGTTGACGTATCCTGCAATCCCTTTAAACATAAGATTGCTTACGGCAGCAGTTGCGCTGTCATCTAGAAATACATCAACAGCGGGAGCGTCTGCCACGGCATGAACCACTCGGATATCACTGCCACTTGCAGCATCGTTGAGTAACACCTGACCTTCTGGTAAAGCAACAAGTAAAGCGACAGGGGAATCGCCTGACCATGTATTTGGAATGGCGGTAATAAAATAGTCACCAAGTGCTTCTAGCGGCACTGTACCAGAGTCATATACTGCTTGTTTTAATCCCGCTGCAGTAATGCGGATTTGATAATCTGCTGCCGCGACTTCAAGCTGCGGGCTGGCATCCATGTAGTTTGCTGAAAGTGTTGGCTGCATCATACTGATATCTGCGCCTGGCTCAGTCACATAAACATCGACTAACCCGACGGCCGGGCTGGCATGAAGAACTTGCACGCGAGCATAGTTAGCTGCAATGTCTTGCTCTGGGTTCGCTATTACTTTTAGCATTAATGAGTCATCGGCCACACTACCTAGTGCTACAGCAGTATATTCGGTGTCCGCTTCAGCAGCCAAGTCAGCACTCAATACAGTGGTTGTAGTGCCGTCTGGGAGCTGGGCATCTACAGCAACAGCATAGTTGCCACTTGGGACAGTCGCTAGACCGCTCGACATTGCGTAGTCTACGTCATCGATAAAACTGTTACCGTTGGCCATAATATTAACCAATGGTGCATCACTACCGGCATGAATGACGCGGATTTGAGATTCAGCAATTTCTATCGGGTTGCTAGGGGTTGGGTTGTCATCGTCATCACTACAGGCTGTTAGGCCTAGAATCGAAATAGCCACAACAGACATATAGCGGGTTATTGGCATTGAAAAGTTCATTTTCGTAATCCTTGATGTTTGGTTTCGAAGAAGTATTACGCAATGACATTTTTATAAGATCAAAAAATTAACAACTTTTTTACTTTGCCATGAAATGGCTGCCGGAAGGTATGGATAATAAGCGGGGCAAGGCTATTGATATGCCCCGATTTTTTGATGAAATTAGCATTAATTTACGAGTCGACAACCACAAACGGTGTTACTGGGTTGAAATAGTACAACGGCAAAGTCTTTGCCTTCATCGCGTTCTAAAACCCGCACGCTTAGGTTATGCATGCCTTTTTTATTGAGGTTTAAACTGCTGACATAAGAAAGGTATTTATAGTGTTCTGGGGCAAGGTCTAGGTTTGAGTGGGGGAACTCTTGCTTAGTTTTGACTGAAATATCGTAAAGCATATTATCTAAATCGATGCTATTAACTTGTCCTTGCATTGATACAGAACCTGCAGAGTTACCTTCTAAGTCAAAGTAGCGATAATTAATTTGCGCTTGACCATCTTTAGAAAAAAGATCGACTAGAAGATAGTGTTTATTATCTTCTAGTGATTGCTGTCGATTAAATAGCTCGGAGCTGCAATTAAGCATAAAGCTTGGTGGCTTAACGGTAAGTTTATAGATGACTCCTAGACAAGCGAGCAAAATACTAAGAATAACGATGTTTATAGCCCAGCGCCAAGTTCGGCTCATTATCTGCTCCTTGTTTACTTGGTAATTCGTAATTGGTGGCTTAACCACAAATATCAACAGCTTGTAACCATTGCTGATTAATAAACTGCTTTGGTTGGCGACGATCACTAATCTTCAAATTACGGATCATCGATTGACCAAATTGCTCACCACGTAGAGTGATGTTGAGCACTTGTTTATCATGGGATAGAGAAAGATAAACGTTCTTCCAGCTTGAGAGATTGCATTGGCTAAAGCTCAGTAACATTGTTTGGCTCAACTCGGTTAATAAACCATTATTGGTTTTAGAGTGAGCATATAAAATCACATTGACTGAGTGGCCTGAGAGAGTCTTAACAGAATTACTTTGCAATGGTATCGGAGCTGAATTTACTAGGTTCTGGTTGTCGTAAATAGCCCAGCTGCTGCATAGGACAATAGCTAGAGCTAATGAAATCCCAGCCCATAATTTCGCCGAAGAGACTTTACGCTGTGATGGAGTATCGTTATTTTTACGGCAACGATGGTGGCGTAATAAATAGCCCTGCCCTTTTACGGTTTCTATAAGTGACTCATACTGTGGACCAAGAAATGAGCGAAGAGTGAAAACCGCACGAGTTACTGATGAGTCGCTGAGAGGCTGTTGTTCGCCATTACCTACTTTCAATAAGGCTTTAGCGACTACTTTACCTTGATAATCAACTAATAATGTTAGAACTTGTAGCTCAGCTCTTGGCAGATGCCAGACGTGTCCACTGTCTAAATTGATTAGTTCTTCTCTATCAATATCAAATCTACAATGTCCTAATTGCATCTTTGTCGCCTTAGTTAAGCCCCTCTATCTGGAAAGTCTATGAACTTAAACTAATGAAGTCTGTGATCCTGATACTTAAGTTTGGCTGGCATGATAAATTTGAGCGTTGTGCAGAAGCCTAAATAGCTAAATGAGAGCTTAGTCACGTAAATTCATACAATTAATTAACTTTCTGCAACATGAATATGGCTGCAAATGTCCGATAATAATGTGATTTACATCATGAATGTAGAGCTGGTGTTGGCCAGAGTGTCCTGGTTGTCAGGTTTTTTAATACCTAAATTTAGAAATCTTCTTGCTCTAGCTTCATCGGCCTCAAATCACACTTTTAATTTTTCCATTTCTTAAAGTTAACCCATCGAGTCGTTATCCAAAATTTGAACTCGTTTACTAACCGTAATAAGCCTTAGGGCTTATAAGCAAAATAAAATGATGATGGATATGGGGTGATTATTATGAGTATTGATAGACGTCAGGCACTAACTAAAATTATCGGATTAAGCACTGCAGCAGCTGGCGCAGCATTAGTTGGAACCTCTGCTTTTGCAGCTACTGATGCGGACGGCAATTATCGCTTAGAGATGGGAGAAAAGCTTAAGTACGTGCCACTTGATGCAATGGCGACCGCAAAGCTAGCTTATGAAACTGGCGGTGGCTGTATGCATCAAGTATTTCACTCAATTATTACTATGCTAGCTCAGTCTAGCAGTATGGATGCGGAAAAGTTTGCCACTATTCCTACAGCCTTAGCGGGTTATGGTTGGGCTGGTATTGTTGGCCAGGGCACCATTTGCGGTAACTTGAATGCTGCTGGCATGTTGATCAACATTTTAGATGATATTAATGGTCAAAATGATGCGGTGATCGGTGGCTCATTCCGCTATTACGAAACTGAAGATCTGCCGCTTTCATCTGATGAGTTTGTCGCTGGGATTGGTTCAACTGCGGAGAAGAGTATAGAAGTTGGTAGTACCTCGGTCGCGAATAGCCCTCTATGTCATTCATCTATTAGTAACTGGTCGGCAGCGTCGGGCAAAGTATTTAAAGAGAAAGGTGAGCGCTGTAAGCGTTTATCAGCCAGCATGGCGTATCACATTGTAGAGCTACTCAACCGTGCCTATAGTGGTGAAGATTTATCGCTTCTACCTGAAACTAAGCCATCTGAAGACGCACAAGCGTGTCAATCTTGCCATGGTGTCACGGAGACTATGGGCCCAGCTGCAAGTGTGAAAACAGATATGGAATGTACTACTTGCCATACTGGTCACTTTAACTAAGGAGTAAGCTATGAAGGTCAAATTACTGAGCGCCCTCTTGGTAAGCTCAATCCTTTTAGTTGGCTGTGGAAGCGACAACGATGATGTTACTGAGCCCCCTGTTGTTGTGCCGCCACCAGCAGATGATGCCATTGATATCGATGAAGCTAGTGCGATTGTAATGAAGCTGGCCAGTTTTGATGCGGCTACAGGAGCGTTAACCTTTAGTTTGCAAGATGCAGATGAAAAATCTATCTCCAAGGCGACTGATTACGATATATATTACTTTGGTTATCCAGATCCAAGCTCACCGTCAACGAATGCAAAAGCTTGGAAGCGTTGGCATGTTACTCAGAGCTATAAGTGTGATTCCAGTGCAGATGAAGAGTGTGTTGGCGTGTTGACTGAAACTGCAATCAAAGGGCAATACACGTTTGAGGCGACGGACTTAGATTTAGACTCTCAAGCAGCAGCTGGCGCGTTGGCGCTGTATAAAGTGGCAATTCAGATCCATGGCGCGCTGGCGAGTAATGAGATTGAGCTTATTGAAGCTGAAGAATAATGTCATCTAAAAGGGGAGTTCGCTTCCCTTTATTTCATTCCCTTGATTGAATGCCTGCAATAAGCGCCCTAGTTCAATGCTTATATCTTGATAGTTTAAAGCCGTAACTCTCCTCTAGGTTACGGCTATTTTTACTTAGTTTTAATGTGCTGCGTTAGCTTCATCGAAACTGTGTTGTTTTAACAGCTTACGTTCGATAATACTTGAAGCTATAAACATTGCTAAGTAACCAAACCCTAGCGCTAAAATGACTGCAACTACATTATCTGTAAATAGTCTGAGTAGATAAAACATACTTAATAGTGTCGCGACACCAAGCAGGCGGATCATTAAGCTTTGTAAAAATAATCCATGGGCCTTGATATACGCCACTTGAAATGCATTGAGCATCATAAAGCCGAAAAACAGCGAGAAGTGTAGTAACACTGGCGCCGCTTTAGCGTAAGTTTGCGGGAAAATAAATCCGACAATTTCATCACTAAATAGAACTAATACCAATAATAAACTGGCGCTGATAGCCAAACTTAATTTAAAGAACCAGCGGCGAATTAAGGCGATTTCTTGGTGCTGTTCATGGCGTAAGCATTGGGCTATTTCAGGCAATATATAACGATATACAGGGAACACAAAAAGCATAGTGAAATAAGCGAGTACTGGACGTACAACCACCTGAAAATCACCTAACTCATCGATAGTGAAATAGCCGATGGTAAGCAGTACCGCTGCATAAATCATTAAAATACTCGCGCCGACTTCCAACGATGACATCATGCTCTTTTTGACAAAGCTCTTCATTTTTTCATCGAGCTGTACCGGTGCTAGCGGTGTAGTGGCGATAAGCTTTCTACGTTGGATAAACATATAAGTTGCCACTGCAAAGTTAGATAGCATCAAGCTGAAGAATAGCGATGCAACCGCAGTTTGGCCGAAAAGGTAAAAGCAAACTAAAAACAATAATACTTGTACTAAGGGTTCTATCCAGATCGCTTTGTTGGCGATATCGTAGAGCCGGTACATGCCTATCTGGTTAGTAAAATAGACTTTAAAGCCCATGCCAAGAATCACACCGACTAATTGAATGTATTCAACATCAATATTAAGCTGATGTTTTATGTAGGGTAGAACTAATCCCCACGTAAAAAGCACCATGGTGATTAATGAATAGCGAAAGATATTAGTAATGTCGGCATCATTTTTCGTTTGGGAAAAACTCACCACCATAGATGCACGAAAGCCACTTAATAAAATCAGTGACATAGAAATAATATCGACCACTGTGTGGTAAAGAGCAAGATCGCTTTTATCAACCCATTGCGCCAACCAAATTTTAAATGCTAATCCCAAAGACATGCTGGCGAAGGTTGCCCAAATCGCGCTAACAAAAGCATTTTTAACCCGCTGAAAAGAAGACTCTGTCATGATATGGCGTTACTCAATGTATAGAAGGCAGTACGTTTAATGGACCCAAATATTAACCATTAATAGACGATGCGCTATAGCAAATGTGTAAAGCTGTGAAGTGACAATTGTAAAGTATCGATAGCCAAAGAAGGTACTATCGATACTTATTCTAGGTTTACAACCTAGTTGAATGGCTAATCAAATACACGTGGGCAGGCCGAGTAGTCGTTAAAGGCATCATCCCAGCGCCTAACGTCATTTGCGCGACGCCAGCGGCCATGCCAAAACTCCATCATGCAGCTGCCGTCCCCAATCTCGACTAAGAAAGTATCCTGTTCTTGTACTTGGTCATAGGGCGGATAGGTCTGGCTCTTGCCCCAAGTTATTCCACCGCGACTGTTTGCCCATATTTGCCAAAAGTCATCTAGAGTTAACCATTGTTGGGTTGATTCTTGCCAAGCCATCGCTTGGCCTGCTTGCATTTTGACTTGGCCATTATGCTCGCCGCTTGCCTGAGCAGATGCATTTTGTAGTGGAGTTAACAAGAGTAAGGCAAAGCCAAGTGAGGCGAAAAGTCCTATTTGGAAACGTTCTAATGCTCGAGTCATATTTTTGAGTCCTGTTATTTTATTATCGGTTTAATGATGCGAGTAACTATGTGACTCTAAGCATAGACCCTATAACTGTAAGTTTATGTTCACCGTGAGGCGAAATTATTTCAGTACCAAGCCTGTAGCATCGTCAAGGAGTGTAAATGCTAAAAATGAAAGCTATTAAAGTCCAAATGAGCTTGGCCTGTTTCTATTTAATATCGGCCTATTCTGCCATGGCAGCCCCGGCTGCTAATGTTAAAACTACAATTGATAGAGCGGAAACACCTAACAATGTAAAAGAGAAATTGATTTTGCCTTACCTGTTTAGCACTGACTCTATGGGGCTAAACTTAGGGGTTGGCGGTATGCTAAGTGGCTATTTTCAAGATCAAATGACCATTGGAGGCACTGTGTTTGGTGGCGAGGTAAGCCAAGGTGCAGGACTTGGTGTTTGGAACTTTAAATTACCAAAGACGGAGCGCTTCTTTTTAAGTGCGGTCGGATTTTTAGGCTATTACCCTGATCAGAGAGCCTATGCGGGTGGTTCAGCTGAGTTTATTCCTGCGGGCGTAGCGCTGCCCGGAAGTAATAGTTCGAGTAATCAGCAATTTTTAGAGGCTGATGGTTCTTCTAACTGGCTTGATATCAAACTTGAGTACGCGCTGCCTATGGGGGCAACAAAAGACAAAGGTCGAGTCGAGTATAAATTGGCTGGTGGCTTATTAGTGTCAGAACCAAGTGGTGGTAAACAATGGGATCCGTTAACAACGGGCTCGACTGTCATGGTGCTGCGTCAGTTTAATCGCTATCAAAGTTTTGAATTTGAGCCGCAGACTTTAGAAGGCAGCATTCATGCGATAGAGCTTGGGATCTTATACGACAATACCGACTTTTCGGTGAACCCAAGTTATGGCAGCAGCCAATATCTTTCGGTATCAAGGGATATATCTTGGTTAGATTCAGATAATCAATGGACTTTTATTAATCTTGATATGAGTAAATATTTTTCATTCGGCCCTTCTGACTGGGCAAGTCAGCGTATATTAGCGTTAAATTTTTGGACCGGATATTCACCATCTTGGGAGTTAGAGTTTGATGACCAAGGAGGGCGCCGAGTCATTAACAACGCACCGTATAATGAAGGTGCGACCTTAGGTGGCTTTTATCGGATGCGTGGTTTTGATCAAAACCGTTTTCACGACAAGGCATCAATATACACCGCGGCAGAATATCGTTACACCCTAAAGAATAACCCTGTTGAAGATATTCATTGGCTACGATTTCTGCGCCTCGATTGGTTTCAATTAGTCGGGTTTGCTGAAGCTGGGCGAGTTGCGCCAGAGTATACTGCCAGTGAGCTGTTGTCGGATTTAAAGTTTGATTATGGCGTGTCATTAAGAGCATTGACCGCGGGGATTGTTATTCGATTTGATATTGCTCACTCACAAGAGTCAACCAATGCTTGGGTTATGGTTGATCATCCTTTCTAGTCGCCTTATCTAATAGTGGTTGGCTTCTTATGACCGATAGTCTTATTTTTTAGAATAGTAATCGTACAATTATGCGTTATTTATTCTAATTAATAGTCGTTATTCTAGGTGTATTGATAACGAATTAGGCACACATGATGAAACTACTATCAACACATCAGGCACATAAAGCTATGGATGGTGACGGAGTCAATATTCGGCGCGTTGCGGATTTTACCAAGCTAGGGTTTGATCCATTCTTAATGATTGATGAGATTAAATCAGATGATGAGTCAGACTTTATTGGTGGCTTCCCTGCACATCCGCACCGTGGAATTGAAACTTTTACCTATATTCTAAAAGGCGGCTTTGAACATAGAGATCAACTAGGAAATGTTAAAGCGATACGGGCCGGTGATGTGCAGTGGATGAGTACCGGGAGCGGGGTTGTCCACTCTGAAATGCCGTTAGCCGATAGTCAAGACGGACTGCATGGCTTTCAAATTTGGTTAAATATGCCAGCAAAAGACAAAATGCGTCCGGCGCGCTATCAAGATAGCGGTGATATTGTATTGCCTCAAACAAATCTAGATGGCATACATTTTAAGGCGCTAGCAGGCAGTTGGAATTTTGCCGGTAAGTACTTAAATTCACCATTATCTGAGCTAGCGGGGAAGGCTAAAATTGCCGACTTAACGTTTGCAGCCAATGCTAAGACAGATATCAGTCTTAGTGTTAATCAACTGAATACTGATGATGGATGTGAGCT
Source organism: Shewanella sp. 10N.261.52.F9 (assembly GCF_041471165.1). Lineage (NCBI taxonomy): Bacteria > Pseudomonadati > Pseudomonadota > Gammaproteobacteria > Alteromonadales > Shewanellaceae > Shewanella > Shewanella sp. 10N.261.52.F9. The sequence continues at coordinate 354,291 of NZ_JBFRNX010000001.1, read as the reverse complement.
GCAAAAACGATTTGTGGGGATCTATATTTATAGTGGTTCTCTGCGGGAGGGCTTACAAGTTGCCAGTTTCTCTGAGTCGTATCAAGCAGGACATATATTGGTACTCGATAGTCAGGAAATCATGCCGCTACAAGCTGGAGACGAGGGGGCTGGAGTGCTATTACTGGTAGGCGAACCGATAAATGAGGCTGTTGTGCATATGGGACCGTTTGTAATGAATAGCCAAGCTGAGATCCGTCAGGCTATAGAGGATTACCAAATGGGACGCTTTGGTAATATTGAACAGTGATAGCTCAATACTAATCTAACGAAAAATGCGAGCGAGTAAGCTCGCATTTTTATTGGCTAAGCCTTACTATCCGACAGATAAAATATGTAAGAATTTACGAGTATTTGTACTTGTTTATAACAGTCAGCATTAGGCTAGGCAGTTGATATAATCTCTGAGGAGAGTTAATGGCGTTATGCTTAAATATGTTTTCATTGCCGAATGAACACATTTGTTTTTTGAAAGCTCATCCGCAAACCCTTGATGCATATTTACAAGGGGAACTGCCTGAATGGGAGCCTGCAAAGCAAACTTTGCTAAATAAGGTGCTTCAGTTGCTTGGTAGCAAAGGGGGGCAAACTTTGCCTAGCGATTGGCCATGCACAGCTGTGGTTATGATAGGCCCCACAGCAGATCATCGTAACGTCGACCTTTATCATTATATTTTAAATGACACGGAAGAACGAGTTAAAGGCGCCGGCAGTTTGTTCCAAACTTGGCTTGATATTCATAATCATGACGCTATAAAGATGGATAGCGAGAGCGAGTCTTTTGCGTTTCAAAGCCAGCAATTACCCGCTTTACAAGTATTGTTGTCAGTGCTGAATGAGCAAACGGTACGCAAGAGGTTTGATGCTTGGCTGGATATTCATAACCCTGATTACTTACCTCTAGAGCCAGAGTACCAACAGCTTTGCCAAGGATTTGAGCGATTTAAGCTGAATCTAGCCAAAGCGATAGATAAAGATTTAGGCTTGATGTGGGTAACACAGTAAAAGGCATGAGATTGAAAAAAGGGTTACAGCATGAGTTTATTTAATTTTGGCCTAAGCGCCGATAAGTCGGCGGTTATTTATCGTGAACTAGGTAAAGATGCCGAGGCATTTTTTAAAGCGATGCAGGCTGCTGAAACCGCATTTTTTAGCGAAATAACAACGGCTGAAAATAAGCAAAAACTTGATTGGCTGCAATTGCGAACGGCTTTAATTACACGTATTGATGACCGCCATTTATCAAAGCTAGCAGATTTTAATGTTGAGCAGATCCAACATGTATCACCTAAGTTTAATGGCCAACCACGGCAGATAACAGTGGTAACGCTTGATTCGCTGCCAAGCGCTATCGCTGATATTAATGGGCAAGCTTGGATCGGCTTTGATACTGAAACTGCAGCCACTTTTGAAAAGGGACGTCGTAATACTAACCCTATTTCATTGATCCAAATTGCTACGGTGACGCATTGTTACTTGTTTCGTATGCAGGCAGAAAATATAGCGGCGTTTAGCGCAGCGCTGGCGCCGGTTTTAAGTAATGAACAGACTTTGAAAGTCGGTATCGGGCTTAGAAGTGATATTAATGCAATTAAGCGAGATTTTAACATTGCGATGTCGGCAATTTTGGATCTCAACTGGCTGATGAATCAACTCGGCGCACCTAAGCAGTTGGGAACGCAACAAATGACGGCAACAGTTTTGCGGTTAAAAGTGCCTAAAAGTAAAAAGGTCACCTTATCAAATTGGGCGAAGCCATTATCGGAGCCGCTAAGTGAGTTACAGCTACAATATGCTGCAGCTGATGCTTTTGTTGCTCTGGATATTTTACACGGAACTCTCGCTCAGATTATTGATTATAGTGAATTATGGCCTAAGTCTCTGTTGCAGCGTTTACTTGAGCTAAACATGGTTGAAAAGGAAGTCACTAAATGAATTACAAAGGCCAATTAGTAAGATGGAACGATACAAAAGGCTTTGGTTTTATTGCACTGCAAAGCAATATGGATGGCCCGCGTAAAGAGGTGTTCATTCATATATCGGCACTTGCAGGTGCTGCTCGTCGCCCATTAGTTGGCGACAATATAAGCTTTCAAATAGAGAGTTTAGAGCAGGGTAAGCAAAAAGCAGTACAAGCAAAAATTGAAGGCTTAGATATACTCGATACGCAGCCCACTAAGCAACAAGCGGATGGGGTACAGCACAACAAGATCATTAAAGGCGTATTAATGCGCATCGTGATTATGCTGGTGGCGTTAACGGTTGCAAGTTTTGTCTATAATCGTGCGGTTGCTGCAAGTGCTAATTTAAGCATCGTTGCTACATCAGGTCCTATCGGCAGCATGGGGAGTGAGGAGCTCAAGCTAGCATTTACGCAGCAGAAGAGCGATATTCAAGTACAAGCCTCAGGTGTTGTCAGCAAAGTGCTTCCTGATGATAACAAAGGCAGCCGTCATCAACGATTCATTTTACGGTTACCCCATGGGCAGACGGTGCTCATTGCTCATAATATCGATTTAGCGCCGCGGATCCCTAATTTACAAGATGGCGATGCTGTGGAGTTTTACGGTGAATATGAATGGAATAAGCGTGGTGGAGTAGTGCACTGGACCCACCATGACCCTAGAGGTAAGCATATTGGTGGTTGGTTAAAGCATAATGGACTTACCTATCAATAAGGCTAATTGATAACGCTGGATTTACTGGGGTAATAACGAGGCGTTGAAAGCAGATGTATTAGTTAAATGCCAGATAGTCAAAAGGGGCAAAGCCCTTCAGCTTTTGCCCCTTTTGTTGTTTGCGGTTGTAAGACCCTTTGCCTTTTTTTGGCTTTTCAGTTCGGGTTCTAAATAGTGAACTGGTAACAATAGCCTTTAAAGCGTTATCTTTTATTACGCCGCGACCACTTTCATGCTCAATCGCCGTATTAGTTTGATGTTTAGCCATCAATATCTCCTTGTGTAAATTGCTTCAATTAAAATAAAAAAGCACCACCTTATACCAATCAGTATAAGAATTTGCTCAACTCAGAACGATTTTTGGCAAACTAATTCAAGGCGAATAGCTGCAATAATGGTTATTCCCTTATAAAGGTATTCAACGCAGAAGTAGGCAGCCAAAAACGTTCCAGACTGGCGAGTTTTAGCGATTCTAATGCTGTGTTAACGAACTTGAACGTAGAACAACTATGCTCTTCGCTCGTTGCCTTGCCTCAAAACCGCTAAACTCTCGCTGAGTGACTAAATGTTTATACTGATTGGTATTAATAATCGTTGCTTATCACGTTATTAAGGTAGTGCGATTATACGCCGTTTTTATCGGGCGACTAGCAATTTGTTGCATCATTTTTCAGCGTTTTCTTGCTGTAGTTGATGCTTTGATGAGATTAAAATATTAGCGTATATAGGTAACCAGCAGCGATTGCCATACCTAAAATAACTGCTAAAAATGCCGCTATCATTTGATTCTTAAAGATAGATTTTAGCAAAATAACTTCAGTTAAACTTGCACCCGCACTACCAATAATCAATGCCATTACTGAGCCTAACGCCATACCTTTAGCCACTAATGCTGAACTTAAAGGGATCACAGCCTCTGCACGAATGTAGAGTGGGATACCAATCACAGCAGCAATTGGAATGGCATACCAAGTGCCTTCACCAGCGTACTTCGCAATCAAATCTGTAGGAATAAATCCGTAGATGAATGAGCCAAGTAAAATACCAATCATTAAGTAAGGCAGTACTTGTTTAAAGTCTTTCCAGGTTGAGCTCCATACCCGCATCCAGCGGCTATCCTCTTTCACTACAGGGCTTGAATCACAGCAACTTGTAGTGGCTTCAACTTTTGGTACGTTGCAGCTTGTCGCTGCGGTAGGTGCGGCACAACAACTTGTGGCAGCAGCTACAGGTGCAGCTTCTAGCTTGGTGTCTTGTTTAGGTGCAGCACAACAACTGGTTTCAGCTTTAGTTTCTACTTTTGGTGTATCACCGCAGCTTGTGTTGCAGCTTGACGGTTCTGCAGCTTCATAAGCTTCAGGTTTTACATAACGCTCAAAACCAAGTTTTTCAAGCACGTAACCCGCAGTTACAGATACAGCCATAGCGACAACAAAGTAAAATAGCGCGACTTTAAAGCCAAAGGTCACGATAAATAGACCGATAATAATTGGGTTTAATAGTGGGCTTGAGAACAAGAACACCATCATAGGACCAAAACCTGCTTTTGCTCTTAATAGACCTTTTAAGAAGGGAATGGTCGAGCAAGAACAAAATGGCGTAATGGAGCCCAGTAATGCTGCAATGATATAGCCTTTGCCCTTTTTTGAACTCAGTATCGACTGAATCTTTTCTGGCGGAATATACTCTTGCAGTATGCCTACAATATAGCTAATCGCTAGAAATAGAAGGGTTAATTCAGCCGCCAGAAATAAAAACATTCCGGCAGTATCTTTGGCCATAGCCATGATTTCAGGAGTCATAATAGTTACCTCTAAATTTTCTTTTTGTTATTACCGGAATTACCGAAATAATGAAGTTGGGTAGATAATAGTCCGATTAAAAAAACTGTCAACTATTATTTCGAATAATATGGAAATAATTTGAAGATGTTGTTTTGTTGAGTTGGCAAGTGTGGTTCGGCTGTTTAAGGGCTTGATAAGTAAATGAGCAAGTCGATGCTCAATCTTGTTGTTATCTTTGATCTTCTCTATGATTAAAAAAACATGAAATTGAGAGAGTTACCATGCTTGACGCAATATGCTTGTTCGATGAGTCGAACCCTATTACGTATTCAGTTTTTAAATTCCAAAAACTCGATGAGCTCGATATTGAAAAATATCGTCAAGCATTGGTGTGCCCAGTTTGTGCAGGAAAAGCCTATTATCGTAAAGCCTCAAAAGACGGTAAAGCTGCCTGTTTTGGCTCTCGCTACCATCAATCTGATTGTCGTGAGTTTAAGCCTTCAGCCGCAAAAGTGCGTGAAGAGCAGCATGCAATCGAGGTAAATCAGCTATTAGTTGATAGTGACGCGATGATTATTGATTTTAGCCATAGGCCAAGTATTGAGAATACTCAAGCGGATAAGTCTAAAAAAACGGCTGTTGCTAAGGTTACTGATAATAAGCCAGCTGCAAATAAGCACGTTGAGGCTAAGGCTTTAAAGCCTGAGCAACAAGAGGCTTTAAAACCAGCATCGGCGTTGCAGGTTGAAGAGCAAACCCAAGCTAGTTCAGAAAAGCGTATTGCTAAAGAAGGGCTTGAAAAAATACTTAATAGTTTAATGCGCGGCAGTGATCTCGCCAGTTCAGAACTTTGGGTATATACCGATGAAAAATATCGTTGGCGCGCTAAAAATCTATTCGTCAATTTTGCCGACGCAACACCCACAGATAATGGTTCTCCGCGGATGTACTGGGGCACCATTTCTCATACCGATAAAGAAGGGCTCTGGCTCAATCCGGCAGATAGCCAAGATGTAGGTATTCCGATAGAAGGCATAAAAGCTGATTTACAACAACGTTTCGGCCTTGATGATAGGCGTGATTTTGAAGGCGCTGGGATAATTCTGCTAGGAAAGTGCTTTTGGAATAAAGCCAAAAACCGCAAAATTATTCAGTTGTGGGGTAAAGACTTGAATCGTATTTTTATTTCTAAGTCGGAAGATAGCGAGTAGCGGTTAATCATAAATCAACCAAGCTGATTAATTCCTGCTGAGATTTTGATGCTTTTTAGTCAAAACCTTCTACAATTTGATGTTGAGTTTAATGATATTTAAGTTAATGTTTTCATGTGTTTGGGCTTTTATTTCATCCAAGGGCTATAAAAATTCACTCATTGGGGATATTTATTATTGACTCAGGGGCAAATGGGGATTATTTTCTGCGCGATGTTTTTACTAGGGCGCTAAATATTGCCCGTAAAATTCAAGGTATCGGCAGGTATCTCAACGGTAGAGCAGCAATTAAACTTCGCAAATAATTGTGTAAGTTTGGTGATTAATTGCCATTTTGGCACTTTATTATAAGGACATTAGCGCATGTCAGAACCGACAGCCTTAAGTCTTATACCACCAGTGGTGGTATTGGTGTTAGCAATTGTGCTACGCCGCCCAATTCTCTCTTTGATTATCGGAGCATTAGTTGGCTTGGTCATGTATGACCCGAAGAATTTGCTAACTAATTTCGCAGATACCTCTTTGTCAGTGATGGCTGATGAAACCATCGGTTGGTTGATTCTAGTTTGTGGTGGCTTTGGTGCCTTGATTGCTCTGCTTGTGCGTACAGGCGGTTCAATGGCGTTTGGTCGTTATGCGCTAAAATTTGCCAATGGGCAAAAATCATCGCTGTTTATGACCTTTATTTTAGGCGCCATTATCTTTATTGATGACTACCTCAATGCGTTAACGGTTGGTTCAACCATGAAGCGAGTAACTGATAAGTTTAAGGTCTCACGTGAGATGTTAGCTTATGTGGTGGACTCAACGGCGGCGCCAGTTTGTGTGCTAGTTCCTTTATCGACATGGGCGGTATTTTTTGGTGGTTTGCTAGTTGATAACGGCATTGCAGCCGAAGGCCAAGGTATTGCTGTTTATATGCAGGCTATTCCATATATGCTTTACGCATGGCTTGCTGTTGCCATGGTATTACTGGTGATTCTAGGTATAGTGCCTGCATTTGGCCCTATGAAAAAAGCGCAATTGGCTGCCGCTCAAGGTGAACCTGCAATTAAGCAAGTGGATTTAGATGAAGTACAAACTTCAGATGAGTACGCGCTAAAAGCCATTGAAGATGAGTTTAAGCATGCCGATGACGGCGGCAAATTACACAACTTCTTCGTGCCTATTTTGTTGTTAGTTGGTTTTACTGTTTACTTCGACATCGATGTACTAAAAGGGTTGATCGCCACATTAGCGGTAACTTTGCCTTATTACGGTTTGCAAAAACTGATGCCATTGTCAGAGATGATGGAGCAGATGATTGATGGCTTTAAGAACATGCTACCTGCAATCGGCACTGTGATTGCCGCGTTCATCTTTAAAGATGTATGCGATAAATTAATGCTGCCGCAGTACGTGATTGAGAGCTTAAGTCCGTTTATGACGCCGCAATTATTACCTGCAGTGGTGTTCTTGAGTATGTCGATTTTGGCATTCGCAACAGGTTCAAGCTGGGGTATTTTTGCAGTATCAATTCCGATTGTTATGCCATTGGCGCAATCTGTTGACGCCAATATTCCATTGGTGATTGGCGCGTTATTGTCTGCATCATCATTCGGTAGTCAGGCATGTTTCTACTCCGACTCTACGGTACTGGCCGCTCAAGGCTCTGGCTGTAACTTAGTTAGCCATGCGGTGACTCAATTACCATACGCATTGCTTGCGGCAGGTATGACATTTGTCGGCTTCTTGCTAATGGCATAGGTCATGTAAAGCACCTAGCCATGCAGAGAGGGCGACACGTCAAAGTGTCGCCCTTTTTATTGCTAAAAATGTGCCGTTTCTGTAGCTTTATTTTAAAACAGGGAGACGTACAATGATTAGACTAGCGACAGCAAAAGATACACTGGCGATATGGCAGGTTAGAACGCAGGCAATCTTAACCTCATGTGTAACGGATTACACCGCAGAAATCGCCAGCAAGTGGGCTCACTCGCCTATGCCGCAAGGCTTCGATATGATACTGCTCAAGCTTAAAGCGCTGGTGTTCGTGCAAGATGGAAAACTATTAGGCTTTGGTTTTATCGACGTGGAGATTGGCTGTCTAGAGGCATTGTTTGTTGCGCCCGAAAGTCATGGTTGCGGCGTAGGCAAAGCGATTGCTAGGGAGCTAGAGTTGCAAGCCATTGCAGCAGGGCTTAAGTCTTTATCTTTGTCGTCATCACTTAATGCCTTATGTTTTTATCAAAGCTTAGGTTACCTAGCCGAAGCACCAACAAGTTGGCAGCATCCACTCGGGTTTGAGCTGGCATGCGTACCTATGTCTAAAGCGTTGTGATAATCGTGCAACTTTTTCAGCTGAAAGACATTAGCTGGCTACAGTTTCAACGAATGCTTCTCTAAGTAGCTGGATCAAGGCTCGCGTTTTTTCTGGTAAAAACTCCTTATATGGATAAATCAAGGTGAGCTTGACTTCTGGGAGCTTTTCTTCAGCTAAAACCAGCTTTAATTCTCCTGACTGCAGTGCGTCTCTGACTAAAATTGTCGGCAATATTGCAATGCCGTTACTGGTACTCGCCATATGTTGAATAAGACGAAGATCATCGGAGCACAACCTAAGTGTTAAGTTGTCGGGCAAAGATGATTGGTTATAACGACTAACCATAAGTGAGTGATTGGCGAGATCGCTAAGCTCTGTGATACTTGGATGACTTTGCAGGTATTGCTGTGAGGCAACTAAACTGCTGGGAAAACGCAGCAGTGTTTGTTGCACATAGTCCTCGTTCTGCACTTTTACCCCATCGGGTAAGATCTGAATATCGACATTTTGTCTCTTAAGATCAATGCTCTCTTGGCAATGCAGAACCTCTAGCTGTACGTCTGTAAATTGCTCAAGGTACTTTTCTAATAAGAGAGCGAACATATTTGAGGTAATAAGTGCGGCAGGTACCGCCACTCTTAACACGCCTTGTACTGACTTTTGTTGATTACTGAGTAACTTGGCAGCTTGGGCGACACCCGTTAAAGGCTGGTTGATTTGCTGATATAGCAAACGGCCATTTTCAGTGAGCTCTATCTTACGAGTGGTGCGAATTAGTAGCTGGCAACCTAATGACTTTTCTAGCTCTTGTAAGCGTCTGCTGACTTTTGAACGTTGTAGGGATTGCTGTTTAGCTGCTGCGCTGATCCCGCCATGCTGCACAGTCAGTACAAATAGCTGTAAGTCATCCATACTAATATTCATTGTCCTACCTGTAGGTTGTAAGTGGCCTATTTATCATTCTATTTAATCTAATTAGTAATATCTATACTACGCAGCCCTCAGATTGACCTTGGATTGATTCATGCAAACCGCAGAACATGCTTTTCGTCGTTGGATGCAAAGCCTCATTATTCTTTTTGTTATTTTGGTCGGCTATATCGTAATTGCAGATCGTTATGCGCCGTTAACCACTGAAAGCAGAGTGCAGGGCTATGTAATTCAATTAGCTTCCGAGGTCACAGGTACGGTTGTTGCCGTGCAGGTTGAGAATAATCAACAGGTCAGTAAGGGCGATAAGCTCTTTAGCATCGATAAACAAAAATACCAGCTAGCTGTCGAGAAAGCACAGCTCACACTGGAACAAGCTTTTGAGCAAGAGCAGGCCATGTACGCAAAAGTCGCTGCAGCCAAAGCCAATGTGGCAATTAGTAAAGCGGCGTTTGATAATGCTAATAGCGAGTACTTACGTATTAGTCAGTTAGCTAAGCAGCAGCTGGTGTCTGTTTCTATGTTAGATAACGCCTTAGCCAATAATAATGCCTCACGTTCAAGCCACGATGCGGCGAAGCAAGAATTACTGGCACTTAAGGTACAGCTTGGTCGTGCACCGGGACAGAGTAGCGGCGTTCGTGCGGCGCAAAATGCACTCAAGCAGGCCAAGCTGGATCTTGCTCATACACAAGTGTTTGCGCCAAGTGATGGGGTGGTGACTAACCTGCAGCTTGAAGTCGGCAGTACTGCCAACGCAAACATGCCTCTACTGACTTTCATTCCTACCGATTCGTTGTGGGTAGCGGCTGACTTTCGAGAAAAAGCTGTGGCTAAGATCAACCAACAGTCAAAAGGGTTAGTGGCATTTGATGCTTTTCCGGGGGAGGTATTTGCTTTTAATGTGCAAAGTCGAGACTTTGGCGTAGCGGCGGCGCAGCAAAGCCCAAATGGACAATTGACTCAGGTAGAGGTCAATAATCGTTGGGTACGTGATGCTCAGCGAGTCAGAATTAATCTTGCTAGCGAGCATGCGTTACCTAAGCCACTATTTGTCGGTTCGCGCGCAACGGTAGTGCTGTACCCAAGTGAAAGCTGGCTATGGGGCTTGCTTGCTAAAGCCCAAATTCACCTTGTTAGCCTGCTGCACTATATCTATTAAATCCATTGCTTAATCCAATGACTTTTTAGTTGAAGAAGGAGATTGTTGTGCAGCAAGAAACCTTATTAAAGACTCAACGGATCTGGTTTGGTACTGTGCTTGGACTCGCTGTCACTTTAGTGTTTGGTTGGTCAAATGGCATGTTTGCCGCATTGCTACCTATGTTTGTGTTAACTCAAATTGATAGGTGGAATAGCGGCTTAATAGTGCAGTTAGTAATTGCTGTTATTTGGGTTTGTATCCAAGTGACCTTCATCATAGGATTCTTTCAGCCGTACCCCTTGTTAATGACGCTAGTGGTAGCAATTATGCTGCTGTGTAAGTGCATCGCTATGACCCATAAAAGCAGCTATCTGTTTGGTTATGTTGGGTTACTGATGGGCTCAATCCTGCTCAACTATGGCAGTTATCAGGGCTTTGATTTAGAAGACTTTGTGATGGGGCTGGTGGCATCGGCGTTGTTAACTGGGCCCGTTGTCGCACTGGCATTTTACCTGTTTCCAGAACCTTGCAACACTCAGCCTTTGTCGCATTTAGCAAACCAAAATCAAGCGAAAACCCATAATGACAATCAACGTAAAGATCATTTAGGCATGGTCAGGCAAGCGGCGCTTGGTTGGATAGTTGCCATGGCGGCATTTATTTTGTTTCAGGTAGCCGATCTAAATGACTCGCTATCAGCGCAAGCGTCAATATTGATAGTGTTAGCGCCAATGACGTTTATCGGCTCTATGGCGGTGGCCAAAATTAGAATACTAGGCACCTTTCTAGGCTGTTTAGCTGGGATGATATTACAGCTAACCTTGTACAGTTTGGCTAATAATATGATTTTGTTTTTGTTGGGCTTTGCTATTGTTGCGGCTATTTTTTGTCGTTGGCTGGCGATGGGTGGCATAAAAGCGGGAATTGGCTTTTCGGCAATGTCAGCACTCACTGTGCCGTTAACCAGCAGTTTTGTGCCTGAACAACAAGATGCCTTTTTCTCTATCTGTTATCGCTTTAGTTCTATTGTAGTGGCAGTTATTGTTACCTCTTTGATGATCTGGCTAGTGCATCACTTTTTGGTACGGGTGATCAGGCATAAGCCATTAGCCGCTTGCTCGGTAACACGATAAGCGGCAGTGGTTTACGATAAATCAGACCTCATTAATCACTAGCTTGCTGCTTGTTTTAGGCTCAATAGCCCAAATACTATTGGGCTCTCCCTGTGCACTGCGGCGCTGTGCTTTTGTTGCTGCTAAGTAAAATAGCCCAGCGAACAACAATGCCATAAGCTCAATTAAGCCAGCACTAAAGTCGGCTGGCGCCCAAGAAGTTAGTCCCGGCACCCATAGGGTTAATAGCGAGCTTATTGGGATTAACAGGCAGCTCAGTGCCAGCAGTTTGAGTAGGTGAATTGCCGCAACAGCAGCCCCTCGTGTAAAGCTATAGATAAGCGCGGCAAAGAAAACTAGGTAGTAACAGCTTAAATAGTGTTGGTTAATCTGCTCATTGAACAAATACAACCATTTAGTTGCAAGCATTGCGCTACTCACTCCAAGCATGGAGCCTAAACAGATGCCAATGGTGAGTGATGCCATAAAGCGTACTGAGCGTTTTTGCTGGGGCTGTTTTTGACGTCGCTTTTCAAGCCAAAGTAGGTTGCCGCTGTAAAATAAAAATGCCCCTAGCAAACCAAGGCTGAAGTAAATCCAACGGGTAAATCCGCCGCCATAATTACCAAAGTGCAATGCAAAAAAGCTATTAACGATATCGCCATATGGACCGTCTTTTGCTTGATGAACAGTGCTAAATTCAATTTTATAGGTATAGGGGTTTAGATAAATGTAATCGCTATAGCCACCACGCATCACTCGGTCATTGGCAACCACTTCCACTGCAAGCGAGGGCGTGGTGCTAGATAACTTATCGTATTCCATGCTCTTGATTTGGTAATCACTTGCAAGCTGATTAACCCATTCGATATGCTCATTAATTGAAGGTAACTGAGTGACGGAATACTCTATATCTGACTTTGCTCTTGGCTCAAACATAGCTTGCTCGCCATAAACCTGCTGCAGCCCACCATAAAAAGGGTCATGAAAAGCAAACACCACTACAGTCCAGGCTATGATGAGGTGAAATGGCAAGCTAACCACACCAACGAGGTTGTGGCTATCTAACCAAAAGCGGTTGGCACCTTTATGTTGTCGTAACGCAAATAAGCTTTTGACTAATGTTGGCAGTAATACAATGACCCCAGATACTAAAGCAATAAAGTAAAGCAGCGCCGCTAGGCCTAAAATCAACACGCCAATGTCTTCATGACCAAGCTTGCCGGGGATCGCCGCGGTGCGATGTAGCTGATCGATAAGCTCGCCTAACTCATTGGTAGTACTTAGTTGAGTCGTAATATTGCCGTCATCATCTAATGTTGCATGGCGTAAACTATCATCGAGTCTAAAACCGCGTCCGCCGCCTTTCTCAAACCATGTGAGTGGCGATAAATCTGCAGTAAAATTGACCTTAAAGCCATCGGCGGCCTTGTCGTATTGATTAACGGCTTTGCTAATTAATTGATCGTAATCTTGCAGTGCGATTGGTCTTAGCTGAGTGTGCGGTGGGGTTGCCCATTGTTCAATTTGCGGCTTGAACATGGTGAGTGCACCGGCGAAAAAGGCGATGAATAATAGCAGTCCAGTGGTGATCCCTGTCCAAGTATGAATCGATTGATAAGTTCGCAATACATCTGAGCGAATTTTCATTGTAACCACCACAAAAAAGCAAAAATTGAATAAACCAGTGCATTCGCACCTAATAAGGTTATAAAAGCGCTTTTAGCACTGCGAAATAGAAATACGCCAGCCAAAATTGGCAACCAGATCAAGCTAATCATCCACATATTGAACTGCACCTTGACCGGTGCATCGATACCACCTGGGCCGAACCATGCAAACAGGGCAACGCTTCCGTAAGCAAAGCTTAAGCCTAAAAAGAGGGCTATAAAGCTCTTGCGCCACCAATGAGGCTGAATTTTGTGTTGCTGAACACTTGGCATTAGCACTCTTCTCGGCTATCAAATAAGGTGGAAAGCGGCAGAGCGATTAACAAGGTCATGGCTGTAAATAGCCAGGTAAAGATTGCGGCTGTGGGAGTCAGTAGTTGCCACCAACTTAATAGTGCAAATAACAGCAGGCAAGCGCCTAACCAAGCTAGCACCTTAGGTTGAGGTTTTCGTAGCAAGCGCTGATGTTTGCTAGTGGCATAAATCAGCCCACTACCAATGATTGTCAGAATAACTGCGGCTAGTTGAAACCCTTCCATTTGTTTCCTCTCTTGTGATCAATATTTCAGATTTGTGTAAATGGTAATGTAAATGTGAACTGTTCGCAATTGCGAGTCATTATCATTTACTGTAAATTGTTGCCGCAACAAATTGATACTAACTGTAACTAGAGGTAACCCATGGAATTAAGGGTGTTTAGAAGAAATCTTGTTGTCACTGCTATCTTATGTAGTCCTATTTTTACGCCAGCTTATGCTGACAATATGGTGCCTGATGCAGGGATTGAAGTGATTACTGTATATGGTGAAAAGGTTGAGCGTAGCCTAAAAGATACCACTTCATCAGTTGCGGTTATTGATAAGGAGACCTTAGATAGTGGTCAATATCAGTCTGTTTCAGCTGCGTTGTCAGAAGTGCCCAACATAGTGGTCACCACTGGTGCGGTTCCTGATGTTCGTGGTGTAACGGGTAATGGTAGCGCGACAGGTTTTAACTCTTTTACTGGTGGTGCTAAAGCTCGTGTTTCGACCTTAGTTGATGGCGTAGCAGAACCTTTTGTTGCTGACCTTACTGGTGATACAGGTCTTTGGGATATTGAGCAAATTGAAGTATTTCGCGGCCCACAATCAACCATTAATGGTCGCAATAGCATCGGTGGCACGGTATTTATTAAAACCGCCGATCCAACCTTTGATTGGCAGGGAGCGGCGCGCATAGGCTATCGTGACCAAGATAGCTTTGTAGACAGTGCGGTAATGTTGTCGGGCCCGATTCTGGACGACCAATTAGCGTTTCGTATCACTGGGCAAAATGTAACGGGTAACACCTACAATAAAGGTGAAGTTTACTCAACCAACCCAAAAACCTTCGACCAAAATGAATTAGATACCAATCGCTGGCGCGGCAAGCTGTTGTGGCAACCAGCAGGGCTTGAAGACTTAAGTATTCAATACAGTTTTGCTTATAACGATGAACGTGGCGACTCTGGGCGTAACTACTTTAAAGGTGACGACCCTTGGGCTTATGAGCCAATTTTTCAACGTTATATTAAAACCAAATCAAGTACTCATTCAGTCAACTTTGATTACCAGCTTAGCGAGGGCCAAGCATTAGATCTGCTGGTCGCTTATATGGATTACGATTGGGGCTTTGACTCTTACGAGCCCATTGCCACAGACGAAGCTACAGTGGCAATGAATGATAAAAGCTACACGGTTGATGGTAAGTACAGCTTTGGTTTAAACGATAGAGATTTCAATGGTTTTGTTGGCCTTGCTTATTACAAGCGGGAACAAGATTTTAGCAGTGTCGGCGGCTTTAGTTATGGTGGTGACGACAGCAGCACTTCATCATCGGTTTATGGTGAGCTGACCTATGCATTGGCTGACAAGTGGTGGTTAACCGCGGGTGGTCGGGTGATGCGCGACGAGCAAACTCGAAACTTTGCCATGCAGTTTCGTGGCAGCGCCGTTGATGAGCTCTTAGATAAAGCCAAAACCGTTGCTTTACCTAAGCTTGTGCTGCAATACGGTTTGAGTGAGAGCACAACGTTAGCCTTAAGTGGTCGCCAAGGCTATAACGCTGGTGGTGGTGCACTAGCGCTGACGCCGGGTGGTGGTGATTACTACTATTACGATGAAGAGTCGGTTGATACCTATGAGCTCAGTTCACGTAGTAGTTTCGATAATAGTAACGTTAGCTTAAATGCTAACTTGTTCTATAACGACTATGACGGTTACCAAGCTTCAAACAGCCTTCGCCGGATCACTAACATTGATAAAGCCGTCACCTATGGTTTAGAGCTAGAGTTTATTGCGATGTTGGGCAGTGACTGGCAGTTAGTATCTGGTGCGGGTTGGTTAGAGTCTGAGATCAAACAAGCCGATCCAAGCTATGGTGACATTATTGGCAATGAGCTAAATTCAGCGCCCAATTTTACCGCTAACTTAGGACTAAAATATTGGTTTAATGATGAAATAACCTTTGGTGTATCAGGCAATTATGTTGATGAGTATTTTGCGGATATTGCCAATACGCCTGAGCGAGTTGCAGGTGATTACATCGTAAGCCGCTTAAATATTGATTACCAAACAGAACAATGGCGTATAAGTGCCTTTGTAAACAACCTGTTTGACGAAAAAGCACTGACAGTTAATGAGCCGCCGGGGCGTGGCTATGATCATGGTTACGCAGCGGTCGTTGACCCTCGCAATATTGGTGTGTCAGTGATGTACAGTTTTTAATTACTAATCTGTTGTTACTAATAAATAAGGGAGCCAAGGCCCCTTATTTAAATACCATCGACTTTAAACTTGTACTCGTTAATGGAAAGTTGTAGTGCCGATAGTAGCCAATTAGGTTACTGCCGATAAAAAGTAGTTCCATAACAATAGCAGCCGGTGAGTCGACTAATATGTTATTTATTAACCAAATGCTAGTGCCAAAGAGCATAAGTTGCCTTAATTGGCGGTCATGCTGGCAAAATGCCGCAATAGTTTGGACTGTACTGCCTGCAAAACTAAGCAAGCTAAGTCCGCCACTAAAGGTAAACATCATGGCTAACGTGTTGAGTAATAGGAAAAACACTAATAAGCGTTTGGAGTGACTGAAAATAGTGACGAAATAACGGAACGCTGCCAACAGCATGAGTAAGGCTGCTGTACACTGTTCGAGTAAGGCAAAGTGACAGCTAATGATTACGCCGGAAAAACAAAGGCAGCTAACAATCTTGCTTTTTCGTTTAAATTGAAATGAAACTAAATCAGCAATCATAGCGATGACAATAAGCCATTGCGACAGAATGAAATCAGACATATTAAAACCTTAGCCGAGCAGACTTACACTTTGTAGGTCTTTATTCTGTTAAGGTTAAGCGCTTTGTTTCTTGTCGAAATTAACCTAAGTTAATTTGGTGTAATTTATTCTTTATCTCTACTGCTCGCTTATCCTTTTGCTAGACGGGCTTTTAAGCGCGATAAGCTCACAGCATTGATCCCAATATAGCTCGCCAGCTGAATATTATTCAATTTCTCAACCCACATCGAGCGATGCTGTTGTAAAAATAGATAACGTTGCTCTGGGGTATTGAGCAATAGAAGCGCTTCTTTCTGTTCTTTATAGATAAGTTGTTGGCTTAATAGCGCTATTTTGGCTGTTTGCCAGTTAGGTTTATCAAGTAAGCTAAGTGGCAGTTGTATGAGTTGGGTAGGGGTAATGGCTTCGAGTTGATATTGGGGTAAAGATTGTGTCAGCCAACAGTCGTATAAAAAGCATAGTTCATTGTCAAAATAAAACTCTTTTGATAAATCGTTGCCTTTGTCATTGTAATGACAAGCTTTGATAATTCCCGACACAATAAAAAAGGCATCAGACTGAGTTGCACCTTGATGCAGTAATACCTGCCCCTCTGATACACTTTTAAGTTTAGCTTGGCTTAAGGCATCGTCAATTGCATCTTGATTGAGTCCCTGTGCTGTTAAAAACAGGCTTAGCGCTGAGAGGTGACACACTTCTTGAGCTTCTGTTTCGCCAAGAGGGGCCGTACTTATATTGCTGTCACTCGGAGACATTATTACACCTTCGCTATACCGTATTCCTCCCCATTAAGGGTCGCATTTATCAGGCTAGCTTAAAAGGGAGAAACAGAAATTAGTTAATTATTATCGAGTTGTGGCTGGCAGATAAGCGTTGGCTTTGTTACCGCAATAATTTCATCTTTTGCCGCGAGCCAGGCAAAACCACCCCAAAATAAACTGCATAGAGCACAAATCATTAAAGGTAATTGCCAGCTAGTCGTTTGCTCATGAATCTCACCCATTATCATTGGGCCAGTCGCTGCAACCAGATAGCCTATGAACTGCGCCATGCCTGACAATGTTGCAGCCTGATAGGCGCTTGACGTACGTAGACTAATTAAAGCAAGTGCAACAATAAAACCGCCGCCAGCCCCAAAGCCAAACAACATTCCCCAGATCATTGCCTGAGATGGTATCAGCAACAGCCCGATGATGCCGACACACGCCATAAGAGTTAGAGCTAAAGTAAGCAAGCGCTTATCTTTAATTCTTCCCATAAACGGAATAAGCACTAAAGCGGGAACGGCAGTAAATAGCTGTAATACACCATGGATAACGCCTGCCTGATGATGACTATAGCCTTTGTCGACCAAAATCGTTGGCAGCCAGCTAATAAAGATATACATCAGGAACGAATTCAGAGCTAAAAAGAGGGTTATTTGCCATGCGCTGCTGTTTCGCCAAAGGTAACTATGGCTTTCCAGTTTCTGAGTGTCTTTGCTTGGTGATGTATGACGTTTTAACTGTGGTAGCCATACAAGCATCGCAATAATAGGAAATATGACTAGGCTCGCCAGTGCAAGGGCCCAACTAGGGATCACATTAATCGACAAGCGTTCAGCAAATCCTGTTAGTGGAATAGCTAAGCTGGCGCTGATAGCAGAACCAGCCCCCATCATTAACACATATATTGAGGTGATGGTGGTAATTTGGGTTGGGAAGTCGCGCTTAATTAGGCTAGGTAACAGCACATTAGCAAAGGCAATACCGGCACCAATAATAACGGTACCAAGAAACAATGCGCTAGAAGAACCAAATGAACGCACGCACAGTCCACTTGCGACAAATAGTAATGACAGCATTAATGCTTGCTCGAGGCCTAATTTGCCGCCTAACTTTGACGCCACAGGTGAGAAAAAAGCAAAAGCTAATAGTGGTAAAGTGGTTAACATGCCGGCCTGTGTTGCCGAGAGGTGTAGTTCAGCTCTTATGGCATCAAGTAGTGGTCCAACACCGGTAATAGGGCTACGTAAGCTGATAGCGATGAGCAATATGCCGAATAGTAAAAAACCAGTGCTAGCAAAGCGAGCAGGATGCGCTGAAGTCATATTAGGTCTCATGATTATAATAAAGTGCGCTAGCTTACGCTTCTAACTGCTTACTGTATTGAGCTATAGTGACTCTATATTGCTAAAAACGGTCAAGTTTTCATGCTAGATACCCCATCATCAATCAATTTTGACTCCGATGATTATCCGCAAGCTGTGGTTGCTACTCGCTTTGTTGCTGAACAAGAATATGCAGAAACACCAGTTCATCAACATCATAAGTGTCAGTTGGTGCTTGCCCTCAATGGTTATGTAAAGTGTAAAATTGCAGATGCAATCTGGATAGTACCGCCTAATTGTGCCGTGTGGATCCCAAGTCAGGTTCCTCACAGTAATCAAGTTTCTAAAAACGCCAATGTGTGCATGTTGTTTGTCGATCCAGCTATTGAGGGGATGCCCGCATCGAGTTGCACCTTATCTGTCACACCACTGCTGAGAGAGTTGATTGCCCATTTAACTGAGGTTGAGCAAAACTACCTCAAACACAGTGCGACCGATAAGTTGGTTGATGTGTTGATTGAGCAATTACGCTCTATGCCAACCGAGCATTTCGATTTTCCTCTTCCTGCAGAACCTAGATTAAAAGCGATTGCGAATCGCTTATTATCAGCGCCAGAAGATAGGCGGACAGGAGGGCAATGGGCAAGTGAGTTTGCCATGAGTGAGCGGACTCTATCTCGATTGGTTAAGAAAGAAATTGGCCTGACATTTGGCCGTTGGCGAGGACAGCTGCATATCGTCCTTGCGCTGCAAAAGCTTTCCACTGGCGATTCGGTGCAGCGCATTGCCGATGAGCTAGGTTATGAGTCTGTAAGCGCTTTCATTACGTTTTTTAAGAAGACCTTAGGTAAATCACCAAAACAATATATGAAGATTAAAGAGCCATAACTTTAGCCCAATGAGTTATCAGGTTTTACAGCTTGATGGTTTCTTTATAGCTGCCGCAGTGAGGCAGACCGCACATTTCATCGTAGGCCGTTTGATATTCAAGTTCTGCGGTTTGATACTGATGACTTCTAAGTAACTGCTTAGCTTGAGCGAGTGACGATACACACTGAATACTCGACTCTTCATTGAGTTCGATAAAGTTGTTATTGCCATCTACACTACCAACTAAATAGTGAGTGGCATCTGCTACACCAATGATTTTAGGTTGGGCGTTTAAAGATGCTAAAGATTGCGTAACCTGAGGACTATTCATACTTTGCTCCTTGTCGTTTTTGTGCACTACGCCTCTGATTATTAAATGGTTCAACAATTCAGCAGATTGTTTTTCTAGTGAAGATTAATAAAGTTTAAAAGTCAGTGTTTGAAGAACTAGGTATACTCAGCATCATGGCAGGTTAGCCATTGATTTGTTGGAGAATATAAATGCAGTTTAAGACGGTTATGGTTCCAGTAGCTTTAGCGATTGGCTTAAGTGGTTGTGGTTATCTTGGTGGCGATGAAAAGCAGCAATTAGAGCAAGCTTGGTTAGCAAAAGATGAGCAGCTGCAGCAGGTTATTGAACAGATCCGTAGCCAAGGCATTGAAGCCGTAGCTAAAGGTGCAGATGCTGGCAGCGTTGCAGCTTGTGTAGCGGGAAAACTTGAGATGGATCCGCTAGGTGAGCTAGTAAACGTAGAAGGCGCTTTAGTTGAGTCGGCAAAGGTCGCTGAGCTAATGAGTGAGCTTGAAGGGCTTATGGAGCAAGATTTTAGCTTAGAGAATATGTCGAGCTTAATGCAAAAAGGCGCAGATGCCGCTGCGTACGCCAAGCAGATTATTGCCGATCAAGGCATTGAAAAAGGCCTTGAACACTTGCAAAAAATGGCCACGGCTAGCGAAGAATTTGCTAGCCAAGATCTAGGCGCACATTTCCAGCAGCTATTAAGCGAGTGTCAGTGACAGCTTTGTTTTATCAAGTGACAGTGACGATTGAATAATAAAATGACCACCGATGAGTGGTCATTTTTGTTTAGCGACTTTGCTTATTCAAGGTCGATGGTAACTACGTTAGTCATGCCCGGTGTTAACTTTAACATCCCTGTCGTGTAGAACTTGCCATCTTTAGCCTTAGCTTTCATATAATACTGGCCGCTATTAATCATTGTGGTGCGAGTGTTGTATGCGGGAGTGTGCTTGTCGGCCATCCAGCCATTTTCATCAACGGTATATAAGTACTGATCAGCTTTTAATGCTGCGCCGCTATCTTGGTGAAATGCAAGAAAGCGCACCATGGTCATACCCTTCGGATTTTTCTCCAGCTCAATAGAGCGGATCACGCCATAATCTCTGCTGGTTTTTCCCGTTAGAGGAGCGTAGATATCTTCTGACTTATTCGAATATTGCGGTTGGTTATGGCTATAACCAGGATTTGGAGAGTTGCTAGATGAGTTTGTCGTCGATGAGCCGATGCTAGCGATATCAGCAACAGAGTTAGTAATATTTCTAATGTCATTACTTTTACAGGCGCACAGACTAAGCGCCAAAGCGCAAAGAACAACTTTTTTCATATTTTAATCCATTAAGTCAAAGCGAAAATCCTTTTAAGTGACTATAAATATAGCCAAACAAAACTGAGGTTAATGTTTGAAATAGTTACAGTCACTTAAGTTTGCAGGCTAAATTAGCAACCGCTAACTTTGTGGTCAATAGTACAATCGTCTGGTTTTACGCGATTATTTTTTACGACCAAATACTTTTAGGCCAGCTTTTGAACCGTCAGAGTTACCAAATACTTCAAGCTTTTTAACGCAGCGACGGTAGCCAAAACTGCGCCAGTCAGTGTGCTTATCTTCTTTCAAATCACGATAGAAATTAATGGTTTTAGTTTGACCATTGTTAAAAGTCACCTTGACTCTTTCTAGATGCAGATCACGTTCGGCTTTTACACGAATTGCATCTGTTTTACGGCAAACTAAAAGTGGGATCTTAGCGCCATGATCACCGCCGCTTAATAAAATTGTACGGCCAAGGGTGATTTGTTCACCAGCAATAACGCTTGAACTAGTAACTAACAGACTTGCAGCCACAACTAGGCTAGCAATTAGAGATTGGATTTTCATATCTTAATTGAGTGATGTAAAAGGGCGGCTAAATTAGTTGTTTGTTTGCTTTTTAGCTATTAAATCTTGAGTAAATTTAGATCTTGCTAGCAATTATTTAGACAATCAATGTACTAAAGAGCACTATGCGGATAGTGGCGTGGTTATATAGTGAGCATTTGTGTGAACTTGGCTATGTTATCAGTTCTGTTTGATGATCTGCTTTTGGTTGCCTTATGTCGACAGTTGTGTTGGTTTTGCGATTTACAGTGGTTAAATCAACTGATTTTTGTCAAAAAAACAAATTTATTCAACGTGACTTAGATCTTGTTTTACGTCAACATAAGCACAGATAAAGTAAGTGATTGTTAAATTAGTGTCTAGTCCTATTGATGTATAGATAAGTCAGTAGTAGACCTATGTGAGGAAACAAAAGATGAGATCGGCAAACCCTAAAATAGTCATCGTAGGCGGTGGAGCGGGTGGTTTAGAACTAGCGACTCAATTAGGGCATAAACTGGGTAAAAAGAACCTAGCTCAAATTATCTTAGTTGATAGAAATCGTACTCATATTTGGAAGCCTTTACTGCATGAGGTTGCTACCGGTTCGCTAGATTCTGCACTTGATGGAGTGGTGTATTCAGCGCATGCTGCTAAACATGGCTATCAATTTCAGCTCGGTACCTTTTGCGGTTTAGATGAGGCTACTCAGTCAATTTCAGTCGCGCCGATTGTTGATGAAGCGGGTAAGGTTATGTTGCCTGAACGCCAGATTCAGTATGACAAATTAGTGATTGCTATCGGCAGTGTCAGTAATGACTTTAATACTCCGGGCGTTAAAGAGAACAGCTTCTTCTTAGACTCGCACCAGCAAGCTAACCGTTTTCATAATGCACTTTTAGATAGTTTTACTCGCGTACATCAATCAGAAAGTATCAATGAGCTTAATATCGCCATTGTTGGTGGTGGCGCAACGGGTGTTGAATTGTCGGCAGAGCTTTATCATGTGACTGACATGCTTAAAGTTTACGGCTTAAGTAAGATGACAGCCGACAAGCTTAATATTCACTTGATTGAAGCGGGTGAGCGTATTTTACCGGCATTGCCAGAGCGTATTGCCACTTCAGCTAGAGTTGAACTGAGTAAGCTTGGCGTTAATGTGATGGAGAATACCCGTATTAGCGAGGCGACTGCCGCAGGCTTTGTGACTTCTGAAGGTAAGCTGATTGAGGCAAATATCATGCTTTGGGCCGCAGGGGTAAAAGCACCTGACTTTATTAAAGATATCGGATTATTTGAGCTAAACCGTGCCAACCAAATTATGGTTAAGCCAAACCTGTTAAGTACGGTGAGCGACGATATTTATGTAATAGGTGATTGCTGCGCTTGCCAACAAGCTGATGGTAGCTTTGTGCCGCCACGTGCACAGTCTGCACACCAAATGGCCGAGTGTGTTGAGAAGAACATTCTTAATGAGCTTAAAGGCGAATCACTGGTAGATTATGTTTATGTCGATCATGGCTCATTGGTTAACTTATCGCGCTACAGTACTGTTGGTAGCTTGATGGGGAACTTAACTAAAAGCAGCATGTTTGTTGAAGGCAAGATTGCACGTTTAGTGTATATCTCACTTTACCGTATGCACCAGCAGGCAATTCATGGCACTTTTAAGACTATTGCGCTGTGGTGCGCAGAAAAGGTGATGCGTGTGGTGCGCCCAAGAATGAAATTACATTAATGTGTTATAAGTTAAAGTAATAAAAAGGGAAGTTAGTTTAACTTCCCTTTTTTATTTACTGTTTTAGCTCGGTTTTTACCAAGCTAAGTTTGCAGAGCTTTAGTTGTTCGATGCTGAGCCGTCTTCGTCGGTATCAAATGTCGCTTCAATTTGCTGCAACTCTTGCTCTTGTCTAAGTTTAAGCTTTTCTTCTGCTGATAATTTCACTTCATTGAGCAGAGCTGCTTGTCTTTGCTTAAGCTCGTATCTCTCTGGTTTAGTCAGAAACTTATAGGCTTTTGCATTAGAAAGTGCATAAGCAACAACATCTTCGCCCTTGGTTCTGCGCTCATCTACCCGTTGTGCAAAGCGTTCGTTATCTCGAGCTTTGCGCTGTTCGGCATTTAATTTTTTCATATCTCTCATCCTCATTAGTTGTTACGGCAGCTATTGACTGCCTTCAGTCAAACAAATGAGATCGGTTACACATTTATAAAGCTGATAGCGGATTTTAACATAAAATCCGCTGTGTGCCCCATTGTATCGCGTTTTTGCTGAGGAAGAGGTTTTAGCTTAATACTGCTAGATGATCTTTATAGTAAGCAGAAAAGGGACTGGGAATATTGTAAATATAAAGATTGAATTAAACCAAGTATTATTAATATTGCATATTAAAATAAAGAATAAAGAATAAAGAATAAAGAATAAAGAATAAGAAATGAAAATAATTGGTAATTATTAAGGATGGTTTATTTAGTTAGCTAATAGTGACTAATTCATAGTGTGGTGGGGTTTTTCGCAATATTATATCGTTCGATTTCTCTTTGGTTTTATAGAGTTGTTATTGTCCTTGGTTGGTTTTTATAGTGGGTTAATATATTTTTTTTGGTTTTATAGAATATCTTTGTATATTTATATTAGCGGTTAAATGTTTTAAGTGTTTACGCTTCAAAGTAGTATATTAGTATGTTTAGATCTGTTTTGGATCTTACAGGTTTACGGATTTTTATCTTTAAGGAGGAAGGTTATGTTGAAGTTTATAATTGCACTTTTTTTAATGAGTATGTCGTATTACGCTATATGTAGCAATGATGGTGAGCTATCTTGCTCTAATGAAAGCGATATTCATGTTCCCTTGGGAGTTGCTGCAAATATTATTAGTGATCTTAATGATGCAAGTAAAGTTATTTATATCAATGCAAGCTGCTTTGTTAGTAACGTTACAATATTCGATCTAGTATATGGAGTTAAAGGCAAAGTATTAGATGAAAACTATAGATACTTCTTTGATTTTAGTACAATTAAAGATGTTAAAGTGAAAAGTAATATAAAGGAAAAGTTTTTACATGCTTTTGGCGTATCATTTGTTGGTGATTTAATAATCCTTACTCGATTTGATTATGAGTTTATGTATACCCAGTTGCGAGGCCGGTATGATGATAATGTTAAGCTTTTAGATGCTGTAAATGACTTAGTTATTATAGGTTTGAATGATGGTTATAAGATAGATAAAGACAAAAAAATACCAAGTTTTGATTTTTATTTAAATGTTAACAAGAATGTAAATGATAAAAACTGTGGTGTCGATTGGAATACAACTAATGGTACGTCTAGGTCGTATTTGTGTAAGGATGCTAATATTTCACTTATTTATTATGTGAGTCTGAGGCGGTCACTTTTATTTCAAAATGAAAACGGTGATTCGACGCCAGATGCAAAATATGTAAATATTTCAATAGGTAGGGATGATAAAAAGTCAGAAGGAAGTGGCATACATTTAAATAATAGGTTATACCCACAAATCATTATGTCTAACGGTATATCATGGCCTTTTGGAGGGGCTGAAGCGGAGTGGGCTTCTTCTGCAATAGCAAAGAGTTACCGATTCAACTTTAGAGCTTCCAACAATAAAGCTAGTATTATTAATACTATGCCTAAATCAAATGTAAATTCTAATTTTAACGCGACTAAGACATCGAGCACTGAATATGGTTTAAGCTCACTAAATCCTAAAGATCTGTTAACTGCTAATCACAGCTGGTCAGAATCTTTGGCTCTCTCATTTAATGTACATGACTATCGGATTATTAAAAACTCTAGAAGCGCGCGTAACGTTACTTTTCAATGGGAACGAGAGCAATATCCGACAGCTGAGTCTATAAAAAGTGCGAGTTTAGAAGGGGTAAGTGTACGAAAAGAGTATCCTGGAGATTTAAGTAAAATCCACCCGATAGCATTTAGTGGTTTCTCCCCTTCTATAGCGGTCAATTATATTGCTTCACCCAGTAGCAAGGGGACGACAAATTTTACGATTAACTCCTCAGTTAAAGTTACTGGCTTTAGGTTTAGATCGAGTATTACCGGTTTTTTTGGTGTGAGAACCTATTACTCAAAAGACAGTGATGATCAATCAGTTAATCTGTCTAAGTCAGCTAGTTTTACTGTTGATTGGGAGCACCCTGTATTTTTAGGGGCTTGGCCAGTCAACTTGCAGCTTGGTGATTTTAATAATAAGTGCATAACTATTAATAAAAATAATAACTTAATAACTAAAAAGTGTAATTTCAAGGACATGAGACAAGCATTTATCTATGACAGATTTGGCAGATATATTAGTGTAAACCATAATAGGTTTTGCTTAGATGCGACTAGTTTTCCTACCTTAAAGAGGTGTAACCAAAGCTTAAGTCAACGCTGGAAGTGGTCAAGCGAAGGGACTTCGAGAATACTGAGTAATCCATATAAAAATTTAAGTGTTGCATATAGTAAAAAGGACGCGCTTATTCAGGCTGTTAGAACGGGGCAAGCAAATACTGATTTAAGTGTTCACTTTTTAACAAGTAGTTTTCCTAAGTAGTTTTGCGAAGTTACCGAATAGACTTCTAGTTATTGGTAGCTTAGTTAGTTTGTTTTAGCGATTGTTTCAAAAGATTTTTGTAGACTTGGGTATTTGAAGGTTGATTTGGTTTTGTCAGAGACTTGTACGTTTTCATTGGTAAGCAAGTAAGTAATTGTACTTTATACAAACATGACTATTAACTCTACCAAGCCAATTTAGCCATTAATCACTCCGCTGTAATTTGCACTGTAGTTTGGTTAGTCTATTTCGCTCCTTTGTAGCAGGTAGCTTAGTGGTGATCTTGACTAAAATGGCTTATGTGCAAGAGACTGTGTAGCTGGTGTCTACAACTTTATTTAGCTTAGCCATAAAAAGGTGCTTTAACATTTAGACGAAGACTAAAAGCGAATCTAAGCAAAAAAGTAAACTGATTAGGCGGAGACTGCAATTGGATCGTTGTGATAAATCACTTGATTTCGGCCATTGTGTTTAGCCCTATATAGCCGTTGATCTGCTTGGCGCAACAAATTAGGTAAGGCTATGCCTTTGCGGTAACTGCTTAACCCAATGCTGACCGTAATATTGATATTCGCTTGTTCTTTGAGTTTAAAAGTATGTTGTGCAAGTGTCATTCTGATTTGCTGAGCAAGTGCTATAGCATCATCTTGTTTTTTATTCTCAATCATTACACAAAACTCTTCACCGCCAATCCTAAATGTTTGCTTATTACCCGCGATTTTGCTGATAATTTTGGCGCTTTCTTGTAGCACAATATCACCTGCTTCATGACCATACTCATCGTTTACCTGTTTGAAAAAGTCGATATCTAAAATCAGTAAGTGCACCTCATCAGCAAGAGTCAGCAGAGATTGATTTGCTACGATATCCTCGTAATATTTTGTCAGTGCTAGTCGATTAAAACTCAATGTTAGTGGGTCTTGTAGTGCTAGTTTTTGTAGTTTGGATTCTGAATCGGCACGGTTCTTCTCATAAGTATGAGAAACAACCCAAATCAGTAAGTAACTAAAAATGAAGTTAATGAGCAGTGGGTTAAGGGTTGAGCCGTATTTAACTATGATCTCGGCAATAACGGCTGTGAAAAGAATTATGACCGGAAAATTCGCTAATTTTTTACCTAAAAGAAGATAGTAAACCGTGGGTAAAACCAGTACCCAACAGATCATTGAGTTTATGGTTTGAGATAGCGACACTGCGTAAATAACAATAGCGGTTAAGGCAAAAATATATAAAAGAACTTGCCAAAATTGGTGTCTTCTTTTGATTGCTATTATTGCTAGTGTGAATGAGCATATTGCGTAGAGGAGTTCGATAAAGCCAAGCGTTATCCATTTAGCCTCTATAGCTATATTGATTATACCGAGTAGAAAGCTCAGGCAGCCTAAGAGAGTACACATGCCAATTAATACAGCCCTTCTTAAATTGTAGGTGCTATTTAACTCTTTGCTATCCATGCTATATCCGTATATATGTCTAGCTCCATTTTGTTGCTTATATGTTATTGTATTTCGCCTTAATTTCAAGTAATCCGAGCAAAAATAAGAGATATTAAAGGAACTGATATGTGCTTAAGAGTATTAAATAACCTTAATTCGGACTACCCAGTAACGGGAAGAAATATGAATTGGTTTAGGCCTATTGAAGCTAATTTATTCCAATTTCCTCAGGGCCTTAGCAGACAAGGGGTATCGGAAAAGACTGCCGTTAAAAAGGATCTCGCCCCAAGTGTCATATTTCACTGGAAATCTAAATACGCAAGTGCTGTTTCAATGATGGGGAATGATGTTCAGGGCTATGCGACAACTGACGGAATGAACTCTGAAGGTTTAGTGGTTAATGTGTTATATGACACGCCTGCAACCTATGGAAAGCCTAAGCATTACTTGGAAAACGGCAATATCAGTATATTGCGTTGGCCGCAATATATACTCGATAGTTTTGCCAATGTTATCCAAGTTGTTAACTATGCTAAGAGCAACACTTTGCAGTTAATCAAAGAGAAGATCCCGGAAGGTGGCAAAGCGAAAGATCTGCAATGGGATAAGATCCATCTTGCAGTCTCTGACAGTCAGGGTCACTCCGCTGTGATTGAGATTAAAAATGGTGAGCTGCATGTTTATGCGGGTGACGAGAATCAAATTGTCACCAATGAGCCAGCTTATCCAACTCAGCTGGATATTTTAAAGTACTGGCAATACCTATGGGGGCAAACGATTCCTGCCATCGCAACGCCAGTACTTACCGTTCCTGGTGGCATATCAGCAACCCAAAGTTTTGAGCGAGCAGCGTTTTACTTGAGCCTTTCAGATAAAGTACAAAGTCCAGCGGAGGTTTTAGCTCAAACACGAGCACTGATGCAAAATGGGGCAATTCCATTTGCGTTTAACCCTAGTCGAGCTGAGCAATCTACTTGCACACGCTGGACGAATCTTGGCGATCACAAAGCAGGGCTTTATTATTTTTTAAATCCGTTGAATATGATGCCTGTTTGGTTAAAGCTCAATGCTGATGCTAGCCATAGCGCAAGAGTAAAATTGATAACGGTAAACAATGTCAGTGGTGAACTGAACAACCACCCTGAACTTGAGGGAGAAGTGAATCACCACTTAATTGATTGTGAAGACCCATTTAAGGCGTAGATATAAACTTTAAGGCTGAGTAATGACTCAGCCTTATTGCTAGTTTTAACTTAGTGCAACCTCAACTCTGTCACGGATTTGGCGTGATTTCTCCTTGGCGAACAGAGGCATAAATTCTGTACCACCGCTTTGCTTGGCAAGAATATCAACCAAAGCTGCTTTGGTTTCAATATGTAAAAATGACATCAGTGGTTTAATCTCATCGCGGCGCGCCATGGCGATAATGTACTGTCCCATGCATGGTTGGTAGTGTTTGATCATATATAGCAACAGGAGTTCAGGTTTTACGTTATAACTAAACAACCAATCAAGTAGCGCTTGATAAGCGGCTTCTTCATAATCATCTTCATCGCATTCTAAGCGAGTCGCTATGTCCATCTTGCCTTGTAGGGCAAGCATGTCCATGTAACCTGTGACCAGCCCATCTGTAATCACTTTATAAGCGCGATAACTGTGACTTGCCAATAACTTAACTAAACGGCCGCAACGTTCATCATCCAGTAGCCATAGATATTGGCTCAGTGAGTGGCTGCGATATTCTTTTAGGTTTGGTGTGGTTTCATAGCTAACATACTGGTTAAACTGCGGCGCAAATTCAACATAATCGAGCTCGCCTTGCAGATACGCCCATAGATTTTGGTTAACTTGGTTTTGGCGCTCTTCTGGAGTCGGTAGGTTTTTAACCGTATCAATCACGATTTGGGCGTCTATCTTGTCATTGAGGATCACAACTTGGCCGCCAACGTAACAATTACCGTCTTTAAAAGCGTCTTTGTCAGCCACAAGTACCAGTAACTCGTCGCCAACCTGCTGCAAGATCTCAGTATATATCCAATCCATTTTATCGTTCTTGCGCGTTTGACTGAGCTCAGCATCAGGATGCAATGCCAGTGGTAATTTTAGCGCTTTAGGCAGCTCAGCAGCGTCAGTGACAAAATCTGAGAAGATCACATTGTCGCTAAACTTTCTCGCAATCACTTCTTCCCATGAGTTTTGATTAAGCTTAATAAAGTCGGCTAGACATTGTTTTAGCTGGTTATCAAGCGCAAAAGGCATGTTTGGGAAGCGCATCGCCACATGTTTATGAAACTCTAGCTTTGTTGGTTGATAGCTGTAATCGAGTCCGCGAAGTAACGCCTTAGCATCATTGCGTCTTGCAGTCGCCATCATACCTTGCTGCTCATTATCGAACTCACCCATTAACTCGACCAAGTCTAGGTAATCATCTGTGCGAGATGAGTTAGAAGCAAATTGCTCAACTTGATAGGCCAAGGTGAAAGCTTTATCTATGCCGTGGCTGTTGAGCATGTCGAAAAAGTTTTGCTCATCTATTGCTGAGTCAAACCTCAACTTGCGGCTATGTTCGCTATAGGCTTTAGCAATAATGTGCACCACTCTGATAGGAGCCATGGTGATCAGCAGTTGCCAAATACGCTCTGCGTTAATGGCTTCTGGAATGTCGAGTTGTTTTAGCCATAAGCAAATGAGTACCACTCGCTGATAGTCATCATTATAGTCATCTAAAAACTTATAGCTTTTTTGCATTGGGCTAATTTTAGGGAAATATAAAAATGCTTGGCGGCAGATATCTTGACCATAAAGATGTTGGTTTAATAGCTCAATCATCTGCAGTTGATTTAGCTCAGGCGTTGCCTCGGTAAAGTAAGCTTTGACTTGTGCCTGTTCACCGTCGTTTAAGCCTTTTTCATCAAAGGGACCGTCGCCTAAAATATCGGTATTTTCTAGCATCAAGTTAACGGCTCGCTCGAATACGCCATTTAGCCTTACATGTAACGCTTGGGTGTAATCATCATTGATATTGTTCAGCGTATCTTGCAACAGCAAGTAAGCGCAAAGTGCATCGATGCCGAGTTCATCCTCGGACCAGTCTTGGCAGTTTAGGCAGGCGCGATTAGCAAATAGCTTATCGGTTTGCTTAAGCATCTCGGTAGTGACAGGGGTGTATTCTATGTCAGTATATTCATCGAGCAGACTTTCAAGCGCTTTTTGCTCTGCTCGACTTACACCTGAGTCAAGTTTTGGTGTTGCGTCGATAGGCATAAAGCGAGCGTAATAGTCTTCAACACTGATAATTGCCTGATATACCGACTCTCCTGTAAGCATATCGCATAGCTCGTCATCAAAAGGTTGCTGGCCGAATAAACGATAGAAAATATCAACAAAACGCAGCATAGTTTGTGCGCTACGCACTTGGCTTTCAGGCTGGGTGTTAGCCTGCATGGCTTCAACATCAGCGCAGGCTTTATCAGAACCTGAACTAACTCGAATTATAAAGCCATACATTGCCTCAGCATCCATCTCATCGTCTAAATCTTGCTGTAGATCTTTAGCGAGGTAATGTAGAGGCTCGTGGAAACTGTTGCGCACAGAATTAAAGTTACCTAACTCCCAGCAGGTTTCGTCGATAGTTTCGAATAGTGATAATGCATGCTGTTGGCAGTGCTTAATAAAGTTAAAGGGTTGAATTTCATCAAGTACCTCAGAATTTTTACCTGTTGAGATATAAGCGAGCAGGGCGTCACTATTATCAAGGCTACGAATAAATTCGTTGAACATCTCTAGGCCGCCGAGATATTCGTCGCGTGCTTCTTCACGATCGCTGCGTTGAGCACGGACTTTTTGTTGCTGGGCAATGCTGGCAGCATAACAACATAGTGGTTTGCTAAGTTCTAGTTTTAGCTGGTTTTGCAGATTTATCGCTTCATTTTCGAGAGTATCATTAATAAAGAGCCTAGCGAGTTCCTGATTTCTATCTTCAGCATATTGGCCGCAGCAATCCGCTAATAGGGTGATATAGATGTCCAAAACGGGGTTCTGTTTATAAAGCGGCTCATCTGCGCTATAAACTAACACTGGTAAGGCATTAAAGCGCTGCTTAACTAACTCTATAAAGCGTGAATATTGTGTCGGATTAGCTTTTAAGTAATCCCCTAGTGGCTCGTATCTTGGAGCTGGCTGTTCCCAATCACTGCCGTAAAAGGCAAATCTAAAGTGTGGATTATCACACCAGATAAAGGCGTTAATCATCGCCTCACACCAACCATGTTGCTCTAGCAGGCTTAACAGCATATCGCCGTAGCCTGTTGCATGTTCATCATCCCAATAGGGGATAAAAAACTGCGCTAAATAAACAGCATCGTTAGCGTCTTTGGCCGCCATAATGTAAAGCGCTTCTGCGCCAAATATCCGAGAATGATCAAGCCACATCTTATTGGTATCATTTTCAAAGCGGGCGTAATTCACCATAGCTTGCGCTGTTTTTCGTAGCTGAGATATTAGCGATCCATGCTCAAGAGCTAGGGCAAATAACAGGATTTCAGACAGATACAGCTGACGTTCATCACTTACCACATAACTACTTAGCAGACCGCCGTCTGGGTTTAGCGCTAACGCTGCCATTACTAGCTGTTTATCTTGCAGCATGTCCAGTTGTAGGGGCTCGACTGTGCCGCTGCTATTATCCATAAACATTAAGTTGAATCGACCGCTTCTATCAAAAGCTTGATGCGCTTCTAGTTTGGCTTTATAGGTTTTTAAAGCTCGCTCGATGCTCGAAGGATGGTGGCGGTTAAACTCGATTACTTGTAGGTGGGCAAATGTGTCCATACTAACGTCCTGTTAAAGCTGAATGAATTCCATTTTCTATGGATTCACCATTGAAATTGCTCAGAGGATAACTTATTAGTTTTTCAATGACAGTTGCTTAGGTGTAAAAGTTGTTGCTGGTTTGTTGTCTTGGTCAGGGGCTTTGGGTGAAGTTATAATGATAGGCCTAATGACTTAAGATTCTCCTACCACAACGACGACCCCCTTCATGATATAAAAAAGGCTGCCTATTTTGGCAGCCTTTAATTTTCATAACTTTGCATTTTTACAACCAAGGGGATTATAAAATGGACTAACTCTTAACTTGCGTTGCTGTCTATTATTATAACCTCAGCTTTGTTTTGGCTAAGCGCTCCTGCAATTGTTATTGCTAAGCGTTTATTTTGCCAAGTTTCAGTAGGTACTGTATCAGGGGTAAAACTATAGTTACCTAGACTTTTTTCTTTCAATTCTCCCATACAACTCCCTTCGACCTCAAAACCTGCACTGCATAAAACAGCGTGATGCCAAGGTACTGAAAATGCAGTTACCGTTGCTGGAGTATGGCCAAGATACATCATTTTATATTTAGCGTTTTCCGCACCAGTGACTGGTAGTCCAGCGCCGTCGTTTAGACTGAAAGTAAAGGTATGACTAGCGTTATCGAACTCAATTTGAGTCACTTTTAACACTGTTGCTGAATCTATATCGACTGATGGGGTGTCATCGTCGTCACTACCACAAGCTGTTAATGCAAGTGTCAGCGCTAACATTGAAAAAAGTTTTTTCATGACAAACTCCTAGTGACAATCTGCACAAGTTAACTCTGCATGCACAGGTACTCCGCCTGCCATATCATGTGAGCTATGACATGACTGACACTCAAGTGTTGAATTAACATCAGTTCCTAAATATGTGTCAGGTTCGCGAGCAGTAGAGCTATGGCAGCCTGTACACTCTTGGTTGGCTGGTGCAACAAGCTCTGCGTCTAAAGTGCCTTCTAAGGACTGGTTTAAGTAAGTCACCAACATGTAAGCGACTTCAGCTGTGACTTGGGCACAGCGCTCGAACTTAGCTTGATGACTAGAACCAAATTGACTTGCTTTGGACCATAAGGTGACCGAAGTATGGCAAAGTGTTGAGCCAGCAATTGATTTACCTATTAAATTTGCTTCTAACAGTGTGCCATCATCTGTTTTGCGGGTAGGTGCCCCAATAGCGCTTAAGAAAGCGCTATCCCCCCTAGGCATCTCTGACTTTTCATAGAAGCGAAATAGTGCGCGACTTACAGCGGATGGATTAATACCCGCAAGTAAATTTATCGCCATAGCTGCAGCGTTCACACAACCGCAAATAGACCCCATACCAAATACACCGCCTTTACCAAAGGTTGCCATATTGGTTGGGATTGCGGCAAAACGGCAGGCATCTTCATGACCTGCATCAGCAAGAGATTTTATGATCGCATCAAATACACCGTACATACATCCTCCGCGGTCATAGCCGGCATAAGCCAACTTAGCGACAACTATCGGATCGAGTTTTATGTAAGTGAGTAACTTGGCATCATTACCATTGCTACCGAAATCGATGGGCTCATTACCGCTGCACTGAGGGGCTGCTAAAACTGCTGGAGCAAAGATACTACCAGTGCTAACAACTGAGAATGTAGCGAATTTTTTTAAAGCATCACGTCTATTCATCATTTTCTTTCCCTATTATATTTATGGCGATTTATATTTCGCGCCATATATTTAGAGTTAAATTTAATAATGGTTTGTGATCGAAGACGATAATTTAGTTTTTGAGTTTTTTTTTGAGGTTTAAAACTTATTTTATTTAATTATTTTAGTGGTTTGGCTTATTTTTGTTTTCTATTATTTGTAATTGTAATAGCGTTTAAATATAAACATGATTATGTTCAATAATTGACTTTAAATGTGATCTTGCCGCTACATAGATTAAGTATTAATAAAAGGTTTACTCATTTATAACCAACAGTGATATATCTAATTTATAGTTTAGGTTATTTTATGGTTGCAGTTTACAAAGGACTGAGTGCTGAACATTTACACTTGTAAACTTCGACTAGCCTTGAAATTTTTGCTGTCTATTGTTTAAATGTTTCAGGAAGCAACCTGAGTATCAGCTAATTTAGATTGACTGCGGAAGGTTTTACTGTTGAAAGAAAAGGAATTTTACATGGATTGGTATCTTCTAGCCTTTAAAAAATATTTTGACTTTAGTGGGCGCTCTAGACGCAAAGAGTATTGGATGTTTGCGCTATTTAATTTGATTGTAGGTATAACACTTAGCGTACTTGATACTGTGTTCGGTACTTTTAATCTTGAAACCGGCTTGGGTCTACTTAGTGGTCTATATTCGTTAGCGGTATTTATTCCAGGACTCGCACTATCGGTTCGCCGCCTGCATGACATTGATAAAAGTGGTTGGTGGTTACTGCTTTTATTGATCCCTATTATTGGTGTGATTACTGTATTGATCTTCTGTGTGCTTGATAGCAAAACAGAAGAGAATAAATGGGGAAATAGCCCTAAATTCGCTTGAATCTTAAACAGGCTTGACCTCGAACCTGATCTTGTATGACTGTCTAGAGCTGCGAGCAACGAAGATAAAAAAGCCTGTCAGTGTTAACTGACAGGCTTTTTATTTTGTTAAATTATCAAGCCAGATTAACGTCTGCCCGGTTCAGTAAAGTGAATAATCCGATCTTCTACTTAGTTATACTCATAGGTAACATTTAAGACATTAAGATTACTCTTTAGCTGCCAAAGTACGAGCAAGCTGCCGCTTTGGGCATGTAGTTGAATGATTAGTTTTTCCGTTCTTGTAGGCTAACTTAATGGTTATGACATCTAATCTATTTTTCATTAGTGCTGACTCAAAATACGATAAATATCTAATCAATATTTTGCTACTTAATTATCTGCCATAACCCTTGTTAGCTGTATATAATCTCTCGCCGTAATAATCTATTGTGGCACTGCTTAATCCAACCCTCTGGGGATAAGCAGTCGTTTATCGACTATTTTAAGAAGAATCATGATTAAAAAATTTCTTTTCATTTCTTTTGCTTTGTCTACGCTTTCAGCTTGTGGCGGTGGTAGCGACAGTAATAAAGATCAAGGTATCAAAGTTCAAGGCTCTGTGGTTGCAGACGCCTATCTTTTTGATGATGAAGCACTAGCTCAAGTTAACTCTCGACGTGGCACAAGTTATAGTGCTGAAAACGGCGAGCAAGGTGAAGCTGAGTTAGATACTTGGCATGTATGTGGCGATGTTTATAACAGTTTAATCGAGCCAAGTTTATATAACCAAGATTACGATCAAGATGGTATGGCAGAGACTAACCTGACGGATGATGCGGGTAACCTTTATTACAACATCGACCTTAATGGCGACAAGTTAGGTGAGTTGAATATCGTCACTGCCAGAGAAGGTATTTATCTTAACGTTGATATGAGCTGTGACGCTAAAGCAGATATAAATATCGATAAAGATTTTGATGGTATTAGCGATCTTAACATCGATGTTGATGGCGACATGGTTGCAGATCGTTTAATCGATATTGATGGTGATGGCGAGCCAGACTTTTCTTATACCGATAGCGATGGAGTATCGCTTGCGGGTGTGAAAGTACAATTACAAGGTAAGTATGGTGAGTTTGAAACGGTTACTGATGATAATGGTAAATTCTCATTTGATCGTATTCCAACGGGGACTTATACGCTAAAGGCCGATGATATTGCCCTTGATGGTTCTAATATCTGGACTCGTACTCTGGTTGAGATTGAAGAGTTTGATGACTCGATTGGCGCGTTTAGAATGCACCAAGACCCGATTATCACTGAGGTGAATCTCAACCATGAAGCCAAGCATCAAGGTTTTTGGCAAGATTTTCATTGGTACTCTAGCGATATTAATACTGAGTATGCAGTAGGTGATAGCGTATGGGTCGAGCTGAAAGCTGAAGATCCTAACAATCGCCCGATAACGGCTAAATTTAGCGTTAATTACCGCCCAGAGACTGAAAAGGTTGTTATTGGGAACGGTGTATATCAGTACCAACACACAATTACCAAAGCTGATACCTTTGAGTACATGATATCGATTTTTGCAGAACTAAGTAATGATGACGGTTTCTTTGGTTTAGATGGTACGACTGACGCTCGTGCTTCGATGCAGTTTATGATGGCAGATTATGTTGAACCTGAAGAGTTTGAAGTTGAAACTGTCACTGTAGGTGATGAGCGATTTGATAACCCGCCAGACTCAACTTATATGCTGGTTGAAGTAAAGCAGCCAATTGCCATCGATGGCAGTGTTCAGATTGATATCGAGGTGACAGGCCCTGATGAGCGTATTACCGAATTTCACGTAGTTGGTAGAAAAGACAGCACTACCGAGCTACCAAAGGGTGACAACTTTCTATTTGAAGCCGATATCGCTTATCCTCATTACAACTATGAAATTCAATATTTTACCTACTCAGATTTTCTTGCTGAGCGTGAAGAGGTGGTGATTAAAATTCCACTCGACACCCAGTTAAAGCCTACAATAGTTGATGATTTACTGATTGATGGCGTTACAGCGACTGATGTGATGGTCCGAGTGGGTCACACCTATCAGTTAAAGGCGCTCTATACCGACCCGCAAGATGATGTCGTGCAGTGCCGTTTTGAAAAAGCGGGAAATCATAATGTCGGCGGTAATGGTGATTATATTATTAGCGATTGGGGCTCTTGTCAGGTGGAATACACCTTTAAAGAGGAAGATGCGGTCGCTCAGTTTAATCTCAATGCCTATGTACGCAATAGTGATGGCATCGTGGTCTGGGAAAGTTACGATGATCTTAAGTGGTATAAGGTTAGCGTGACTAAATAAGTGATTTAGACAAGATAAAAGGCTGCCAATAGGCAGCCTTTGCTTTTATAAAACAGATAAGCAACTGCTTTTATTGAACGAGGTTAGCGTCCACCAGGCTCGGCAAAGCGAGTCATCCAATCTTCTACTTGGTTGTACCAATAGATAGAGTTATTAGGCTTCATGATCCAGTGGTTCTCATCAGGGAAGTAGATCATCTTTGACTCAACTCCACGGGTTTGTAGCGTACGGAATAACTCAAAACCTTGGCCAACTGGTACACGGTAATCAAGCTGACCGTGGATCACTAATGTCGGCGTGTTAAAGTTCTCTGCAAAGTAGTGCGGAGAAATAGACTTGTAGATCTCAGGCTTTTCCCAGTAGCTGCCGAAGCGAGTACTGTGAACCGAGAAGTCAGCTGCCATTTGAGAGTACATGTTGTACACAGCCGCATGGATCATTAACGCATTAAACGGATGCTCTTGACCCAAGATAATCGAGGTTAAATAGCCGCCGTAGCTCGCACCACCAGCAACCATACGTTCGCTATCGATCCAATCTTTTTGTTCAAACCAGTCAGCTGCTTTTAGCACATCGTCTAGTGACTTGTTCTTCCAGTCTGGGTTGATGCTGTCAGCAAACTCTTGGCCGAAGCCACTTGAACCGTGGAAGTTAGGCCATGCGGTAACATAACCCCAAGAGGCAAAGGTTTGCGCGTTCCAGCGGTAGTGGAAACCATCAGTAATTGCGCTGTGTGGACCGCCGTGAATTAGCATCATTAATGGATACTTTTTACTGCGATCAAACCCTGGTGGGTAGTGTACCCACATCTGTATGTCTTGGTCGTTATAGCCTTTGTAGGTTACCGACTCATAAGTGCCCATATCAACGTCAGCAAGAATGTCATCATTAAAGCTATCTAGGCGTGTGGTCTTGCCGTTACGTGGGTTAATGGTCACAAGACGTGCTGGATACAAGAAGCTGTCGTTAGTTGCAACGATAGTACCGTCTTCAGCCATCACCGGCTTACCAAAGTTGGTGTCTTTGGTGATCGCTTTTACTTTGCCGTTTTTAGCATTGATATGATAAATGCGGCTAGTGCCAGCATCATCAATTGCGGCGTAAAAACCTTTGCTGTCTTTGGTCCAGCCAAAGCGTGATACTGAGCGATCCCAAGTGTCGTTAATCACCTTTGGTTGACGTTTTTTCATGTCCATTAATACTAGGCGCGAGGTATCTGCGTAGAAACCGTGAATTAACTGCTGAGTAAAGGCTAACGTTTTGCCGTTAGGGCTAAACTGCGGATTACTATTTGGCGCTTCGTTGTCTGGGGTTAAGTTTTCAGCTTTGTCGCTACCGATTTTCGCTAAGAAAATATCAATCTTAGGATCAACTTCGCGGGTCTGCTTAGCTTGATCCCAGCCGTTGGCGGTAAAGGCAATCCACTGCTCGTTTGGCGCGATATCATAGCTTGATGCGCTTTGCGATGAGCGTGGTAACTGCTGACTCAGTGGTTGAGTAATGGCTTCAATCTCACCGCCAGTCGCAGGGATACGGAACACGTGGGCCTGACGGTCCTCATCAATCCAATGGTCAAAGCTTGAATAAGGCAGCTCGGTCCATTGGTGTGCTGAAACCTTAGTGTCTTTATCGGCTTTTAGCTGTTCTGTCATCTCATCCCAGTTCTTCCCCGGGAAAATACGGCTGATAAAGTAGATGTGTTTACCTACCCATTTCATGCCATATACGCCGCCTGGCACGTCTGTTAGCTTTTGCGCTTCACCTGGTCCCGTCATTGGCAGCAGGTATACTTGGCCGGCTTTATCGTCATCACGCTTACTGATAAACGCTAGTGTTTTCCCATCAGGTGAAAAGGTGGCTTCGCTTGCACGCATGCCTTTAGCTGTAAGTGCTTGCTGGCTATCACCATCTTTATCAAACAACCAAAGCTGGGTTGAGCCTTTGTCTTTAGGCACATCATATTGGGTTACAGGCGCAACGACTTTGTCGCCGTCCGGTGAAATAATTGGACTGCCTATACGGTTTAGTTGCCACAGCACATCAACCGAAAGGGGTTTAGTTGATTCTGCATACGCACTTGCCATAGGCATTAGCATAGACAGTAACAGGATCCCGGCTTTCTTCACGAGTGGTTCTCCTTAGGAGCAATTTGTTGAGTTTTTTATTAGTGTTTTAACCAGCTTGTTACTGGCGAAGCTAGTATAGCCGCGAATATTACAAAAAGGATATCAATATCAAGAGGCTGTTGCAGATGGTTACACAACTGCTTTAAATAAAGATTAATTGCTGAGAATAAAAGTAGAAGAGAGTTAGATTGAAATAAAAATGGCGGCTGAACCTTGAGTTCAGCCGCCATTAGCTTGTGTGGTTTTAGCTATGATACTCGTTGCGATTAAGCGAGATTAAAAATCTTCGTCGTCGCCACCGAAATCACCGAAACCGCCGTCATCAAAGCCGCCGAAGCTTTCATCACCGCCAAAGCCTGTGTTAGCAAAAGTGTCTTCGCTTGCATACTCAGAAGCAAAACCAGAGTTGTCATCTAAGAAGCTTGAACCTGTGTCTTCAGGTGCTGCGGTATCCGCCGCTGCAGTCTCAGTTGGTGCTTCTGCTGGCGCTTCTGGAGCAACTTCTGGTGCGGCTTCTGCT
Source organism: Shewanella sp. 10N.261.52.F9 (assembly GCF_041471165.1). Classification (NCBI taxonomy): domain Bacteria; kingdom Pseudomonadati; phylum Pseudomonadota; class Gammaproteobacteria; order Alteromonadales; family Shewanellaceae; genus Shewanella; species Shewanella sp. 10N.261.52.F9. Next base: position 314,621 of record NZ_JBFRNX010000001.1, on the reverse strand, counting down.
GTTGCTGGAGTTTCGTCACCAAATAGTGCGTTACTGATAAGGTTGCCGGCAACCATACCTGCGGCAACACCTGCAGCAGTTTGCATAAAGCTACCAAAAGCACTTGGTTGGCGAACTGGTTGTGGTTGCACTGGTGCAGGGTTAGTACCGCCCATCATACGGCTTAATGTGCCACGCTCAGATTCTTTTCTAAAGTGCTCAACTTGAGACTCTAGGAAGTCATTTTTAGACTTCATATCTTTTAATGCCATCTCTTGTACGATTACCGCTTGAGTTAGCTTATAAACGATGTCTTCTTGAGATGCGATCTCTTGGCCAATTAGACTTTCTGCTTCAGCATCTTTTGGCTTATTTGGGCTAGCTTTTAGTTTGTTAGCTACGTTTTGGATTAGTTCTTGTTCTTGCGGAGTCATTGTCAAATTCCTAAATGTAAGGATACGTCTTTACGTATTTGACGCGCATCCTAGCCTAAGGTTCACATCGTGCGTATAACTAATAATTGATTAGCTAATCAAAAGCTTAAATAACTATCAGTTAACAACAATTAACAAACAAGCAGCTTTAAAAACTTACAAAGATTAAGAGAGTTTTATCTAAAATTGTTTAGGATTTAATCAGTATAGAGAGGGGAAATAAGGAACCGAGGAAGCTAGGAAAAGTTAAGATATGCTAAGTGGTAAAAAAATGCTTACCCCAAAACAGGGTAAGCATTTTCAGTTGGTCGGTTATGGTCTTAGAAAGACATAAATAGACCGACAACCGTAGCTGATAGTAAGTTAGCTAAAGTCGCTGCTAACAGTACTTTCATACCAACAGATGCGATGTAGCTAGACTTGTTAGGGATCATGGTACTTAACGCTGCAACCACCATAGATACTGAGCCGATGTTAGCAAAGCCACATAACGCTACAGTGATGATAGCCACTGATTTTGGTGACATCACTTCACCCGTAGCAGCAACAACGGTTTCACCTGAAATGTAAGGTGCAAAACCTGCGTAAGCTACAAACTCATTAAGTACTAGCTTTTGTGCAATAAAGTTACCCGCAACGTTAGCTTCAGCCCAAGGCACGCCAATTAACCAAGCGATAGGCGAGAAGGCGATGCCCATTAGTAGTTCAAGGGTCACACCCTCAAAACCAAACAAGCCGCCAGCCCAGCCAATCAGGCTGTTTAGCATCGCCATTAAACCAATACAGGCGATAAGAATTGCACCCACTACCGCAGCAATTTGCATACCGGCGATAGCACCTTTAGCAATAGCGTCGATAAAGTTTGATGGCTTTTCATCATCAGGAAGTGCTGGCGTGTCGTTAACAGGTTGCTCAGTTTCTGGGATCATTAACTTCGCAAATAGTAGACCGGCTGGGGCACTCATAAAACACGCCATAACCAAGTAGCGAACTTCAACGCCCATGCCAGCAAGGCCTGCTAATACAGAGCCTGCGATAGAGGCTAGACCGCCAACCATAATGGCAAAAATTTCAGACTTAGTTAGGTGTTGGTGCCAAGGCTTAACAAAGAGTGGCGCTTCAGTTTGACCGCATACTGTGTTGGCAATGGCGTTCATTGATTCCGCTTTAGATGAACCAATAAGCTTTTGTAAACCACCACCTAGCACTTTAACCACAAAGCCCATTATGCCCATGTAGTGCAGTAAGCTCACCAGTGACGCAGTAAAGATAATCGCTGGTAGTACTTGGAAAGCAAAGATAAAACCTAGGTTTTCAACTTGGAAAGTCACTAGGTTACCGAATACAAAGCTAATACCTTTAGACGCGAAGCCTAAAACGTTAGCAACGCCGTTAGATAAAGACAGCAATACGCTTTCGCCAAAGCTGGTGGCCAACACAAAGCCTGCAATGGTCAATTGGATGATTAGCGCGCCACCGACGGTACGCCAGTTAACTTGTTTTTTAGCATTACAAAAAAGGTAGCCCACGACAAGTAACGCTACGATACCTAATATGGATTGAAACATAATAGTTATAACCTATTGTTTATTTGATTAATTAAGCTGATTGACTCAGTTGGTTGAGTAAATGGATTAAGCGCTCTACGTGTTGTTGAGCTAATTGCATAACGGTGTTTTGATCGCCGCCTTCATCAGGTGTTGAATTCATCTCGAAGGTGATAACCGTATCGACAATTTCCATTTGTGCAGCCTTAACGGGATGCATAGCGGCTTGTAAATACTGCTCAATAGGCAAGAAGTTAAACTCACCTGGTTGATAGGAGTTTTCAGTTGCACCACAGGTAATCGATAAGATCACTTTTTTGCCTTTTAGCTTGTCGCCGTTAGGACCGAAGGCAAAGTTGTAGGTAAACACTTCATCAAACCACAGCTTCATCAATGCCGGATAGGTTGACCAGTAAAGTGGAAACTGGAAAACAATCGTATCGGCTTGAGTCAGTAAGGCTTGTTCAGCGGCAACATCAATTCGAAAGCCTTGGCAGGCCTCATCAAGTTGATGGATCTTAATCTGGCTAGTATTTGCTAGCAGTTTAAGTATTTCGGTATTTGCAACGGAGCGTTTGAGGTCGGGATGGCCCGAGATCAATAGCACATTGCTGTTGGTGTCATTCATTTTGTGTACACTTAAAGTCGTCTAAAAATCATAAATAAGTGCGCGCAGTCGTCCTCAAAACCATTGTTTTTGAGGTTAATATTAGTTTTATAAAGTTGACCTTTTATCAGGTCTAGATCTGCGGCGCGCTAATATTGCACAGACGCCTATTAATGTGGATTAACTTGATAGGATATTGGTGGGCGAGTCACACTTCCCCTTTGGTTGCCGGGTGATTATTAGACGGTTTGCGGCGTATTTAGCCAGTAGTAATAATATTGCTAACGCTAAACTATTATCAGCTCAATTCTCTAATGCTGTTTTACTGCTTATTTAGTAGGGAGCCTTTTGGCCCACTTCTATCTTTGATTACGCCTTAGTGAAATATCGCCGCTAATAATTTCGACTTGTTCGCCAGTTAAGCTGACTAGCTTGGCCTCAATATGCATCGACATCGGAAACTGGCTATCGGGTTGCTTAATGATCACCTCAGCATAGGTTCTTACCCGATTGGATAAAAAGTAATAGCGACCATTCCAAGTGCAGTCAAAGTAGAAGTTTTTCTCACTAAGGTTAATGTTCTCTAAGCGGTTTTTAGAGTGCCGCAGATAATTGTCGGTGGTGATAATGCTGCAGCTATTGGTTGCACTGCCATTGGTATCGGTGAACTTAAAATTGAGTGCTGACTTATTATTGAGTTTGCCTTCTGTGCCACCTAAGTACTTGTTGAGCGTAATTGTGGCCATTACGGTTTCATTATCTGGCTTATTTGAATAAGTTGCGTTAGCTGAATTCGTTGCTGGTGTCGCTACAGCTGTTTGCGTAAGCCTCTTTACCGTCGCTTGGGTTTTTAGTGATAACAGCAGCAAACTTATCGCAACAAACACAGCGGCGAACCAAAGTAGAATACGCATGTAGCCTTCCTTGTCATCTCGTTTGATTATCTTGATGCTCTATGGGCACTTTAATTAAATCATGCACTGGAATGTGAACTGGAGCAAGTTTGGTTAAGTAATTAAGGTTTTGAAAAATAAGCAATTAAACTTTAAGCTTTTACGAATGTTATTTTAGTAGATAATTGCGAGACAATAAAAAAGCAGCCTAAATGGCTGCTTTTTGCGTCATGTTGATTAACCCACAGCGCTGTTATGGCGCTTGATTAACCTTAAAGAGATTACTGCACTTTTTGTGCGCTTAGCTCAATGGTCGACTCTACTGCTGCGGCAATGTCACTTTCATTAAACAAGAAAGGACGGAACTGCTTGCTGTTTGAGTAAAGTTCACTTTGGTCATTGAAGTTTGCGCTCATCATATTGCTTGATTGCGAATAAGTTAAAATACCTTTGGCAACAGGACCGTCATTGGTAAAGCTCACTGCCATCATCCAACTTGAACCGTAACGGATAGCGTAACCTTGCTCAGATAATCCTGATGCGAGTGGCTTGCCGGTTACTGCGTCCATTACTGCGGCATAACTATGTTGCGGCACTAGCGTGTCATCACCACTTAAGCTAGTTGAGAACACGTTAAAGCCACCTTCTGCGTTATGAGTGCCCGGCCAAGGTAGTTTATTGCCTGATGGCATGCCGTCTGGCAGTGATTTTTCAACAAATTGCACTGTGCCCATAGCCGCATCAACATCAAAGCCAGCGGCTTCAACATTTAGCGCTGCTTTTGCTAAGGCAACTAATGCACTACCGTCCGTCGCTAGGGTGTTAGGCGTTGTTGCTGCATTTTCAAAATCAAATGCCACGCTTAGCATGCTTGCTTGATCAAACTGGTGGGCGAACTCACGTACCAGCGCGCCGCCAATGCTGTCGTTATCTTGCTTGCCATTCCACTGCTTTAAAGCGGCGCAGGCAGCGCTGATATCTTTTGATTGGCTCGCGCTGACAATCACTGGCGTATTACCTTGAGCTTCGCATTGAGCGATTAAATCGCTAAACACTAAGCTATTAAGATAGATATCATTACCCAGTGCCGCAGCTTCCAATTCATCGATATTGAACTTACCGTCTTCACCAGCAGCTTCTGCCATCAACTTAAGCGCCATACGGGTACGTAGTGATTGCTGACCACGCTCTGGCCCATACATGGCAGAGTAGCCCTCAAGCGGCGCTTCAAGGTTAGTTGACCAAAATGAGTTATTTGAGTTTTGTACAAAGTCAGTACGTTCAAGCTTTGGCGCGTATTCGTAGGCCAGTGGTGCGTCGTAAGCAAACATAGAGGTATTACCCGGCAAAATGGTAAAGCCTGCTTGCTGACGGGCGGCAATAATATCGGGATTAGACTTTAACAAGCTAATGGCGATACCTGATAGGCCTGGAACCGTCGAGTCATCAATATAAAATGCGTTACCTTCTTTGTCTGCGTACATGGTGTTATTGAAAATCACCCCATCAAAGTCTTTAAAGGCTTGCTGGAATTCATCTTTATTGGTTGCACGGTTCATGGCTAACCAGTGATCGATAGGATCTTTATTAGCCATATTGGCATCTTGTAGCATATAGGCTTGACCGTCATCCCAACCAAATGGTGCTTGGGTCGCTGGTGCCTCAGCGATTGGACCTTTTGGTGTGGTGTAAATGTCTTTTTCTGCGACTAACATGCCCGCAGGGCCACCGTTAACTAAAATCTGTACCGTTTCTTTAGTGATAGGCATAGCTTCACCGTCAAACAGGTATTGCATGCGATCGCCACTAACTAGCTCTAGGTTGTAAAGTACAAAGTGCTCTGCAGTAGAGAAAGTATGTGTCCAAGCCACATCTTTGTTAAAGCCAATATTAATGGCTGCTGGCATGCCGACTAATGAGCCGCCCATCACATCAATATGCCCCGGAATGGTCAAGTGTGACTGCCAAAAGCGTAGGTTACCCGTATGTGGGAAGTGTGGATTCCCCAATACCATACCTTTACCGTTTTCGGTTTTGTCTTTACCAAGACCCCAACCATTTGAACCTAGATCTCGCGGATTGGTTTCTGGCGTGGTAATCGCGTTTTGGAATGCAACAAATTTGCTATTCACATCTTCAATAAACGCGGTTTGTGCTTGGCTCGGAGCTTTAGTCGGAGCAGGACCAATAATGCGTGGTAGATACTCTTGACCATCGCCTGGATTGGCGTAAAAAATCAGATCAAGGAAGTTAGCTGCGCCAGGAAGCAGTGCAATAGAGAATAAATAGTTGGCAACATCAACACCATCAATGGGCTTCACCCAAGGCTGGCCAGCACAAAAGGGTTCCGCGGTTTGTGTGCCAGCTTCGACATCGGCTAAGAACTGGTTGTAACCGGCACTAAATCCCTCCATTAATGCTCGCGAGTTATAACTAAAGCTTGGGTATTGTGTTTCAGCTTTTTCGCGGATTTTAAGGGCTTTGTAAGCAAAGTCAGAAATTAAGTTACCGTTATCTTCAGTGGTAGGTAAACCTGTTGTGAAATCTAGCGAGGCGTGCGGACCAAAGTACATAGAGCGTTCAGAGTTAGCTTTAATAAAGCCATCGGCTAGCACACAAAGGTTGTCTTGAGCTTGAGCATAACCGCTACCAAAGCCTAAGCTTTCAAGGTTATCGGCTTTAATGTGAGGCACGCCATAAGCGGTACGACGAATTTGGGCTGCAAGCTTACCGTCAGGTGCAAAAGCTTGTAGTGGCGGAATAACTTCTGGAGTCGGTTCTGGCACAAATAGCGAATCACTTTTGTCTGTTTCATCATAGCCACAACCTACTAATGTAAATGTTGAAGCTATCCCTAAAGCGATCACTAACTTATTTAAGCGCATTAAAAGATCCTTTTTATTTGTTGTTCCACCAATCAATGTTGATGGATACTTTTATTATGTCGGATGTCCTAATTTTGACTGAAAAACATATACTTATTGAACTGATGCACGAATAAGTACCCAAAATGTTTTTATCAAATACAGCAAGGGCATACGTGTTAGTTAACCAGTCATTTAAACGTTTGTCTACATGTGGGTAACATTTGCTAATACTTAATACTTAGTAAGCAATCACGCGGCTGCCAAAGAGTTAGTTAGTGGTATAAATGGCTAGGATTAGGGGGATTGTGGTGAGATTGGTTGGCAAAATTGCTAATTGTTGACGGAGAAGACAGCTATAGAGTCATAGCCGCCTTGATGAGTTGTAGAGTGATTAGATGGTTTTAAAGCCCGTTAATGATTAATCCAGTATTGGCAGGCAAGTGCGGCGACATCCAGTTCAATATCGTGAGGTACTGGCTGCGGCATTGGCGTTAACGATTTAGCATTAAGTGCAATGCGCTCAAGGCTTAATGATTGCAGAGCAAGCCCCAGATCCATAATTTCAATCGGATTGCCATCACCGGCGGCAAGGTTGACGAGGTTTGCGTCAGATAACACAAACAGGGTTTTATCGTTAAAGTGATAGCCTTTTACATGCGGGCGAATTTGTTCAACTTTTTCTGCAAGTTGAGTTAGTGCTGGCAGGTTGATTTCACGTTGAAAATGGCCTGCATTGGCAATAATCACGTTGTCGGCCATTAGCTCAAAATGTTGCTTATCGAGCACCTTGTCACGACCAGTGATAGTGATCACCATGTCGGCATTCGGTAGGGCTTCTTCAAGGGATGCGGTATAGAAGCCTTCCATATGCGCTTCTAATCTTGTTAGAGGGTTAGGTTCAACCACAGTGACATGGGCGCCCATACCTCTAAGTCTTTGTGCTGTGCCGCTGCCGCAATATCCATAACCTATGACCAGTACTTTTTTACCATGGAGCATCACGTTGGTGGCGCGCATAATGCCATCGACAACCGATGAACCTACGCCATAACGATTTTCAATAATGCGTTTTGCCTGAGTGTCGTTAATGATTAAGGTAGCAAATTTATCTGATTTAAAGTCTTCACGCAGGCGATTAGCACCTGTGGTCGTTTCTTCAGTTGCGCCAAGCAAACTGGCGATGAGATGTTGGTTTTGTGGCAAGGTAAATAGCAGCTCATGCAGGTCGGCGCCATTGTCGGAAATAATATCTGGCTGATGGTCGAGTACTTTTTGGCAATAACGTAAGTGGTCAGCAAAGCTCTCGCTGCGCTGGCTATAAACATGCACACCGTAATCAGCAACAATAGCCGCTACGGTTTCATCTTGAGTCGTCCCTGGTGAGCCGGTGATCGCCACGGTTGCGCCGCCTTTGGTTAAAGCTTCAAGCCAAACACCCGTTTTTGCTTCTACGTGTAAACAAATACCAATTGTTAAGCCTTTAAATGGCTGCTCTTTTTCAAAGCGCTCGATAATATTGCGCATAATTGGCATATGGGCACGGGCCCAATCAATCCGTTTTCTGCCAAGTGGTGCTAAGTTAATATCGGCGATTTCGCAATCAATATGGGGTGTAGTGGTATCTGTTGTCATGATGAATATCCTTGTTATTGTTTATTCATCATTGACTAGGGCCGTTGTTTTAACAATTTCACATATTGAACAATACTCTTTCCAACAAAGAACTAATACCAATCAGTATAAATACTTAGTCACTCAGCGAGAGTTTAGCTGTTCTGAGGCAAGGCAACGAGAGAAGAGCATAGTTGTTCTACGGTCAAGCTCGTTAAACAGCATCAGAACCGCTAAAACTCGCCATTCTGGAGCGTTTTTGTCTGCCTACTTCTGCGTTGAACAGCTTTAAAAGGGAGTAACCATTATTGCAGCTATTCGCCTTGAATTAGTTTGCCAAAAATCGCTCTGAGTTGATCAAATTCTTATACTGATTGGTATAATACTTAAGTCGTTGAGTTAGAATGGCTAAATCCACACTCATACATAGGATAATCAGGTGAAACCTAGCTTTAACCTTAACTTGTTGACTAGCTTTTACGCCGTGGCTCGCCATGGTTCATTTGCGGCGGCGGCCGATGAGCTGTGCTTAACTCACTCGGTAATCAGTAAGCACATAAAGCAGCTTGAATCGAGTTTACAAAGTCAGTTGATTATCCGCACTACTCGGGCACTGGATTTAACCGAAGAAGGGGATTTCCTGTATCTCAAGTGCCAGTCTATTTTTAATGAAGTGACTCAAATAACAGATTTTATTGATGAAAAGAAGCAAGTGGTCAGTGGGCGTCTAGTCATCAAAATGCCAAGCATCTTAAAGCACGATGATGGTATAGCAACAAGCCTCGAATTTATGCATTTAACTTATCCTGATTTAATGCTGGATATTGTATTTGACGACAATCTTGGGGATTTGGTGAAAGAGGGCGTTGATATCGCATTTCGTATTGGTAAGCTCGAAGATAGCAGTTATTTGTGCCGTAAAATCCGTGATATTGACACCTATGTAGTGGCATCGCCTGAGTATTTAAAAGTGGCTGGAACCCCCATTCATCCTAATGAGCTAACTCAGCACAAATGCCTGCACTATAGTCATTGTCTTACCGGGCTGAACTGGTCGTTTAAACAAGACGGCGCGCAGTTCAATGTGCCAATAACGCCGGCATTATCGTCAATGAGTGAATCCATGCTCGCACAATATGCATGCAAAGGTTTAGGGATTACTACCACGTTAGATTTTGTTACCGGTAAACAAATCGCATCTGGGCAATTGGTGAGCTTGCTTAAAGCTTTCACTTGGAAAACTGAGCTGTTTTTAGTTTTCCCATACGCAGCAGTGGTGCCATTAAAGACGCGCACCTTTATTCAAGTGATATTGCCCGCAGACGTTAGGATTTAAGTTTTCAGTTAAAGCATCTCTGACAAACATTTCTCATGTTTAATCTTTAATCTTTAATCTTTAACTTTAGCCAAATAATGACACTTTCAAATACTGTCATACGTGTTACTAGCATCTTAGTATCACTTTGATTGAAGCATTTTCGTTTTACCTCATAAAGCTCGTTTCTACTGGTTAAATCATTGTTTACTTAATTAATTAGTTGAAAAAAATTGTCAGCTAAATAATAGACAGCTAAGGCGTAAAACGGTACCGTAGCCCGAATAATCGTCGTTACAATAAATTAACATTAATTTGCTAATTAATTTTTATTAGTTTGGTTGTTTCTGGGGGTTATAAACAGTTTTTAGCTGTAAAAAGCGAGGTAATGATTACTTGGCTTATTCATAGATATTCAGGAAGAAGATATGACAACAACAAAATGGACCCTAACCGTATTATCCGCATTGCTTTTAACTGCTTGTGGCGGAGGTGACGATTCATCTGGATCAGCAGGTAATGGTGGTTCAGCAGGTGGCAATATTCCGCAAATCACTTTAAATACTGTTACTAGCAATTGGTGTGGAATTGAAACGCCAAAAGCCGGCGTTGATGTGTTTGTGCATAATAATGCAGGTGAGCTTATTGCTGAGTATATTACTGATAGTAACGGAGCGCTCACTGCTGATTGGCCGAGTAACGCTAAACACCTCACGCTAACAGCAAATAATCAATCTTATTATAAAGACCAGCCCACTCTTACTGTTATCTCTCATGTTGACGTTGAAGCCGGCGATCAGGGGGTTAAGCACTTTTGGGATGATAATGATCGAACTGGTTGTGATTGTAAGAATGTTGAGTTTCCAGTGCAGTCACTTATTGCTGATGCGCCTGACAGCAAGCTTTATCTAGGAGGAAGCAGCTATGAGTTAACACCATTTAGCAGTTCACCTACAGTTGAGTGGTGTGATGGCGCGGGCCCAATAGATGTGCAGTTAGTGGCTGCTGATGGGCAGAGTAGTCTCGGTGGCAGTATTGATTTAACCAATAAAACCGAATATGCATTGAGCCTGACTGACTTCACTCATGAAGGCGTAGCAGTTGATTATGTTAATCCATATGACGCACGGATCTTATATGCCCGCTCATTTGAAGGCTGGACTAATTATAGCCAAGATGATTTAGTTTTTGTTTATCCAACATTAACTAATAGCAGTTATGTTTGGCCTGCAAGAATGGGTCAAGAGCACGTAGGTAATGTAACAGCTGACAGCTATAGTTCAGCACGGCACCGAGTCGCATCTGATGGAACAACTTCGCCGATTATGATGTGGGATCCCGCTAACGGTTATTCTGATGCGGTATATGCTTTATTTAATGAAATCGCGACGGGTAAAGCACCTTATCAGTATGACTTTACCGGTGTTAGCAATGTGGCGCTGACTCACATGTCTTTATTTGGCGACCTCGATAATGGTGACGCCGAATGGGTTATTTGGGGCGGCGCATCAGGCAGTATGCCGGATCTTAAATTGCCAACAGCTTTAGACGCAAAGTTTGATTCTCTTTATTCCGCTAGATTGCAGATTGGCGTAAGAGGCTACGGTTCGGAAAAGCCACTAAGCGAATGGCGCAAGCTATTAGTAGAAAGAAGCCGTTTGGGTGAAAGAGGTACAAGTGCCCTCGATTCTGAAACGAATTATATGCGATTGAGTTTCGACTTTTAGCGGTATTTTTAAGCTTATAGAAATCAAAAGAGCAGGTTATCCTGCTCTTTTTGCTTTGAAGTAATAAATGCTCAGCGCTATTCGTCGGCGGTATTCGCTTTTATAGTTTCTTGGTTAACGAAGCTATTTTGAATAAATTCATTTATTTTAATGTAGAGTTCTATTTGTGAACCTACTAATTTAAAACCGTGAATTTCATTTTCCATATAAAAATGTTCGAAATCTTTATCTAATTTTTCGAGAACATATTTCATTCTAAAGTAATGCTCATCTTCAACTATTCGATCTCTACCACCTTGAGCAATGAAGATAGGGATTTTTAGTTCATTTGCACGATAAATTGGTGAAAACTCTACTAAGGTATCCCAAGATTCATCAGGATCACCAAGAATATCCTTTAGTGCTTGATGGCGCTCATTATCGGTTTGTACACCGCCAGAAAATAATAGCGGAATATCGGTAACACCAGCGTAAGAGATTGCACAGCGATATAAATCTGGACGGCGTATAGCGCTAATTAAAGCAGAATATCCGCCATAGCTTATGCCAAAAATACAGATTTTAGATGATTCGATAACACCTTTATCCAGCACTTTTGCTACTGCTGATTCAATGTCATCCTCAATTAAACGCCCCCATTGCTTTTTACCTGCATTTAAGAACTTTTCGCCAAAGCCTGATGAACCACGATAGTTTGGGGTTAAAACTGCGTATCCTTGCTGAACAAAGTAATGTACATCAATTGGAAAGTGGCGTGTATCACTCACTCCCAATGGGCCTCCATGTGGCATAACTAGCAGTGGGACTTGCTTATTATCAGTTCTTGCAGGAAGAGTAAGGTAAGATTCAATTTCTACCCCATCGCTAGATTTTGACGTGATCACTTCACTGGTACCTAGCTCGTATTTATTCAGCCAAGGGCGCTCTTCGCCGAGAAGCATGCTTTCATTAATTGATTGATTATAAAGATAGTATTTACTTGGTTTATCAATAGAGCTATTAATATAGATTACTTTTTTATAATCTTGACTAAAGTTTATAACATAGCCGTTTGGGATATCGGTTGTTTTAGTATGTTTATCGACTAATTCTGATAGCGTTTGATTATAGATGTGATGAGCAACGCCGCCTTGAATATAGCTGTATCCAATCAGTTCAGGTTTGAAAGGATTAATTAAAACGTTTGCGATATCTCTACCGTTTACTTGGTAAACAATATTAGTAAACTCATTAACTTGAGTATTGTAGCTATATAGTTTTAAGTAACCCTCATCCTTTTGTGATAAAACCAATAACTCATGCTTTTCTGGTATAAACATGACAGGTTTAAATTCGATTTCATCACTGTTTTCCCAGACTTGTCGCCACTTTTTTGAGTCAGGGTACTTGACATAAACTTCGGTTTGTCCATCTTCAGTGTCATAATTTACATTAACGCTACCAGAATGGTTAACTAGCCAACGTCCATTTCTAAGCGGGCCTTTAGTTATGCGTTTTTTGCTCCTAAATTGGCTCTCATGGCGTTCACTGTTTAGGTCAAAAGAAAACAAATTTGGTTTGCCATGTTTATATCTAAATGCAATAAACCTATCTTCTTGAGTTATTTGGGCATCAAAAACGTAGGTGTTGGAAAGTAGGGCGCTGCGTTTGGCTTTACCGTTTTCATTTATTTTATATAAATAAAGATTGCCGCCGTTTATGTCATCGTAAGTCGAAATTGCAAAATTATTATTTCCTAGCCATTCAAAATCGGAAATATAAGTTGAGCTTTGGGTTGATACTTTTAGTACAGGTGTTTCTATATATTTATTTAGATTGGTTAGTACAATTTCATTGTAATTATCAATTCGTTTTTTGACTAATAAAAAGTCGCCATTACCGTTGAGTTTTGGCATCAGAAATTCCGGATTTCTAAAAAAATCAGATTCAACTGATGCATAGGAATTACCTAAACCAAACAGAAAAACAAACAATAAAATTAAGCGTTTCATTATAACTTTACTCCTTTGAGCTGCTTGGCATAATCAAAAAAGTGGTCTTTATGTTCGCCGGTATAAATTAAATCGTAATCTTTAACTAAACTTGGAAAGTTGTTATCTAGATAGGTCATTGCTTTGCTTGCTTTGTTATTGAAGTAAAATCTAGCACCTCCAAGTAGCGAGTTCCTGCTAGCATTCATCGTAGTATGCAATAGCAGATGCCCACCATAATTGATTTTACCTGGCTCTACTTTGATGGTGAGCTCAGCATCTTCAATATCTAGGTATACATCTTTATTAAGGTAGAGCCTGTCCCATTCGTATGTACCTGCTTCTACAGCTTCAAGCCAGTAGTTAGTGCTCGTAGGTTTTAGATCATATTTTAAACCATTCCCCCAACCCTCACCCGATAGTGTCACATAAGTGGGAAGATAGCCCTGCTCAACTTTTAAAGCGACAAGTATGTAGCCTTCATCTTTTTCTAGTGGTTCGATAGCTAATGCTGGGAAGGTAAATATTACAGACAGCAGTAATAATAACTTTTGTGTAAAACTAGACTCGGCATAAATCGTCATAACTAACACTCCTTTGTATAGTTATTTTTTGATAAGTTGCCACTTTTTTACATTTGCACAACATTAAAGTCAAACTTTAGTGCTGCAAATTTTATTATTTCGGTTCATTTTTTTATTGAAATTTTCTTTATATTTAATGGGTTAATCCTGTTTTGATAATTGTGTAATCTGGCTAGTACTTTTTTCTATCAATGAAAGGGCGTGCAATAAACTATGTGCTCATCGCAAAAAATATTTAGATTATCTAATGATGGATAGAACGAAAAAAGACAGCATAAGCTGTCTTTTTATAGTCTTCTATTTGTAATTTTAGGTTCGGTTTTCTATCAAAAGAAGTGCTTAAAACCCCTGAGTTACTCGCTTGCAGTAGCGTTGCTCAAAATGAAATGGCGTCATTCTTACGGTGCGGAAGGCATCGACCCAGCCGACAACCATAGGCACCAGTGTCCAGCTAAATGCGAGATATAAACTGCCTTTTAGGTGCTGACCTAAATAGAATTTATGTAGGCCAAATCCGCCTAGTAAAATACTAAACCAGATAGCCAGTTTCTGGTTTTTAATACGGATATCTGGGTCTACGCCGGACAGAGAATCAAAACCTTGTGCAGCATGACATTGAGGACAAGTAACTACATTAAGGTCGATCTTATGGTTGCACTGAGGGCAATCTAGGGTTTGCATTACGGACTCCAATTGTCAATTTGCGATAAGGCATTATGTGTACAAGTGTGCGCTGAAAAATAGGTGCGCAGCTCACAAAATGAAAATAAAGCAATTTGAAACCGCACAGGGATCACAGTCGGTAATACTTGGCTGCATTAGGTCGAGGGGCGTAAATATTATATCTAAGAAAAAATTGAACCTGTCTTTGCGAACTTAGTTCGAATAACTTCTCGTAAGACACTGAAATTCAATTGAACACATCAATTAAAACCTGCATGATCATGCGATAAAAGCCACTAATGGCGTGCTGTTGTCAAAGAGTGATTATGAAGTTTTTAATTTTATTAATGGTTTTCTTGCTGGCTGGGTGTGCAAGTTCAGAACGAAGCTCTGATCTTGCCTTTGAGAGTTATCGCAAAGCGGCTGAGCAAGGTGATGCAGACGCGCAATATAAACTCGCAACCCTTTATGATTTTGGAATGGGTACATTGAAAAATAGTGAAACTGCAATCAAATGGTACCGAAAAGCGGCAGAGCAGGGCTCTGCAGAGGCTCAATATACACTCGGTACCTTTTATGACTATGGTCTTGGCGTGCCGGAAGACAGGCAACAAGCATTGCATTGGTACTATCTAGCGGCTGAGCAAGATCATATCGATGCTCTCTATGGCATAGGGATGATTTTTCACTCGACAAAACAAGACTACCCACAAGCTATTTATTGGATTAAAAGAGCGGCAGATAAAGGCCTCGATGAAGCCCAATATGATATGGCTAGAATGCTGACTTTCGGCATCGGAATTGAGGAAGACAAACAGCAAGCTTTTGCTTGGTATATGAAAGCCGCTGAGCAAGGCCATGTTGCTTCGCAATTTTATATTGGTTCAGCTTATGACTTTGGCCAAGGCGTTGCAGCAGATCCGGCCAACGCTTTTACTTGGTATCAAAAGGCGGCGAATAATGGCTATGTCAAAGCGCAATTTTACCTAGGTTCAATGTTTGAGCAAGGTCAAGGCACTCAGGTTGATAAGGTACAGGCAATTAAATGGTATTTAAAAGCGGCAGAGCAAGGGAGCATTGGTGCGCAATATAGCCTAGGGGTGATGTTTGAACTGGGCGAAGGTGTAGTGCAAAACATACCTGAAGCGATAAGCTGGTATACAGCGGCAGCCAAGCAGGGAGATGCGGAGTCGCAATATGTATTGGGCAGCTTATATGAGTCGGATAACAGCGATCCGCAAAATCAACACATTGCAAAGAAGTGGTACCTAGAGGCTGCGGCGCAGGGACATAAAGAAGCACTCGCAGCGTTAATGCAAAATCCTATAGACTCTGTCATAGCCCATTGAAGCTATTCGTTTGATTTTTTTGCTTTAAAATGCAGAGTTCCCTCATTATGTTGCTACAAGTAGTAGCAACATAATCGCTAAGTTCTCAGTTTAGCCCGTAATCCCCATAGGCTTTAGCTCTTAATCTTGAGTATTGACTCCTGAGCCTTATCTCAACACTTTACTTAAAAACGCTTGAGTTCTGGCCTCTTTAGGCTGACTAAATAGTGCCTCAGGTTCACTCTGCTCAACAATATAGCCGCCATCCATAAAGATCACTCTATCGGATACGTCCCGTGCGAA
This sequence comes from Shewanella sp. 10N.261.52.F9, assembly GCF_041471165.1. Classification (NCBI taxonomy): domain Bacteria; kingdom Pseudomonadati; phylum Pseudomonadota; class Gammaproteobacteria; order Alteromonadales; family Shewanellaceae; genus Shewanella; species Shewanella sp. 10N.261.52.F9. Next base: position 298,793 of record NZ_JBFRNX010000001.1, on the reverse strand, counting down.
GCCCATTTCATGGGTAACAATCACCATTGTCATGCCATCTTCTGCCAATGATTTCATCACATCGAGTACATCGCCAACCATCTCTGGATCTAACGCCGATGTGGGCTCATCAAATAACATGAGCTCAGGCTTCATGGCTAACGCTCTTGCAATGGCAACACGCTGCTTTTGCCCGCCAGATAAGCTCGATGGGTAGGCATCGGCTTTGTCTTTTAGACCCACTAGGGTTAGCAATCTATCGGCTTCAGCACTCGCTTCTTGCTGGTTCATCACACCTAACTTCACAGGGGCTAGAATGATGTTTTGTTTAACGGTTTTATGAGGGAACAGATTAAAGTTTTGAAACACCATACCGACTTTTTGTCTTAACTTATCAACGCAAGCTCCTGCGGCGGTAATGGATTGACCATCAATGAAAATATCACCTTGAGTTGGTTGCTCTAGTAAGTTGATACAACGTAAAAAGGTACTTTTACCGCTCCCCGATGGACCAATAACGCTGACGACTTCACCTTTGTTAATTTGCTCGCTAATACCTTTTAAAACTTGGTTGTCGCCAAAGCTCTTATGTAAGTTATTTATTTTAATCACTTTGTTTCAACCTCGTTTCGAATCTAGATAGCATAAATGTGAAGATATACGTCAATAGTAAATAGATAATGGCACAGGTAAATAGCGGTATGCTGTCTTCAAATGTACGGCTACGAATGATTTCACCTGCGCGCATTAAGTCGACGCCACCGATAAAGCCAATGACCGCTGTCTCTTTGAGCAATACAATAAACTCGTTACCTAGCGATGGCAGAATGTTCTTAATCGCTTGCGGTAAAATCACTTCTTTCATCGTTGACCAATGCGATAAACCGAGTGATCTCGCCGCCTCCATTTGGCCTTTGTCTACAGCTTGGATCCCGGCTCTGATGATTTCAGAGATATAGGCACCACTGTTAAGGCCAAAGGCAATAATGGCCGCAGTGATTTTATCTACATCAAGTGATGCAAGTACAATAAAGTAAAGGATCACTAACTGCACAACCACTGGCGTTCCACGGATCACGCTAACATATAAATTTGCAGGCCAACTAAAATACCACTTTGATGACATCTTCATTAAGGTGGTAGCCACGCCAAGTACAGAACCCATTATCATGGCAAAGAAGGTGACGATTAACGTAACTTTTAAGCCGTTTAAGATGAGATAAATCCCGATTAAACCGTCTTCACCAATTGGTGTAAATAAAGAAGTGTTTATTGCATCAATCATTAGCTGCTCACTTCATGTATTTAGTAACAAGGGCGTCGTATTCGCCGTTGTTTTTCATGGATTCTAGGGTGCTATTGATACTCGTTAGCAATTCAGCTTTATCTTTAGGTACTGCTAGTCCGTAAAATTCAGGTTCAAAATCCAGTTCAACCATTTTTAATTGTGGATTTTTATTCAAAAAGCTAGTGGCGGGCTCACTGTCAAAAAGTACTAAATCAACTTTATTGTTTTTCAGTTCCATAACGGCTTCAAAACCAGTATTAAAAGCGGTAACTTTTTTGCTAAAGGTCTTTGCCATAATATCGCCAGTTGAACCCAACTGTACGGCAATATGTTTGCCTTTAAGATCATCAATGCTGTTAATACTGTTGTTGTTTTTATTCACTAATACCATTTGGGTGGCTTCGTAGTAAGGTGTCGAGAAATCGACGTTCGCTTGTCTTTCTGCAGTAATGGTCATTCCTGATGCGATAAAGTCGATTTTTCCGGCATTTAACGCCACAATCAGCGAGTCAAAGTTCATGTTTTCAACTTTTAGGGTCTTACCTGCATCTTTGGCAATTTGGCGTGCAAGGTCGATATCAAAGCCCTTAATTTCATCACCACTAACGCCGCCTACATATTCAAAAGGGGGAAACGAAGCATTGGTGCCGACGACAAGCACATCATCGCTCTTACCACAGCCAGCCAATAATAAAACGCTTGCTAACCCTAAACTCACTAAACCTGTCATTGACTGCTTCATTTCAAACTCTCTTAATCAAATTACTTAACTGTCATCGACTATAAACTTACATTAAAATAAATCAATACTTATGCAGAAATAATGCTTAATAATTCGATTTGGTTTGTTTTTTTGGTTAAGGTTTGAACGTTTCTCTCGTGATGGTAACCTTGGCTTAACAAAGGGTGTTGTTTTGTTTTACACTTGAGTCGGCTGATTGGGAATATAAGTGATAATGAATATTTATTGAGTAGGTAAAGTTGATGACTTAGATGAGAGTTTGGATAAATGCCTTAAATTAAAAGTTGAAGGTCAAACTAAAATGAAGAGCGAAAACGAGAAGTTGTTCAGTAGATGGGAGAAAAGGTTAACGATATTATTATATAGCCCCAAATACACTGTTAGCGATATTTTGGGGCTATTGATTAAAACCTTTGTAGCCTCTTGGCTAAATTTTTACACAGGTAAAAATTGCATTGCCTGACTTGCCGTTCCAAGCCAAGATCTTGTCATAATCATGTTCAAACATTTGCACTTCAAAATAGGGGGCTAAAAGTTGTTTTAGCTGCTCAAATCCTACTGCGACCATCGCGTGCTCATCTTGCCAAGATTGGCTTATTTGCTCTGTGGTCTTTTCAATGTTGACGATTAACGATTGTCTTTCGCCTTCCCCGCAATAATCCCAGCCTGAGCTAAAGGTAAACTGGCTGTCTTCATGGGCTAATTGAAACTTAGCAAATGAGTTGTTGATGATCATTTTCTTTTCAACGGCGTTGAAACAAAAAATACCGCCAACGTTAAGGGCGTGGTGCACGCTGGCTATGCACTGCTTTAGTTTTTCAATTCCATCGCTGTAATGGATTGAGTATAAAAAGCAGGTGATTAAGTCTAACGGCTGTTCAACCGTAAAGTTTGCCATATCTTGTAGGCTAAACTCTGCTTCCGGGCAGTGCAGTTTGGCTATGTCTAGCATCGGCTGGTTAATGTCTAAGCCCTGGCTTTGGTAGCCGCTATCGATGAAGTGCCTAACATGAGGGCCTGTACCACAAGCAAGATCAAGATGTTGTTTTCCACCATTGCCAAAGATTTGATGCAGTCTGCGAATGCATTCACTTTGTGCTGAATAGTCAATTTCGGCACACATTAAATTGTAGTAACTTGATAAGTCAGTATAGAGCGCAGTAGTTGGTGCGGTAAGCAAGGCTGTTGACCTGTAAATTGGGGTGCGGCATCTTATACTAATAGCTAGATTTAGCGATGATTAATTAAGCGTATTGCGATCTATCTCTCGCTATATGTAGCCGCTGAAATGTGTTGTTGATTAGTCTGGGGCGGGAACGAGTTAGCGAGTGCATAGCTGCACTCGCTAAAAGGCATATAACTTGTTAATGAAACTTAAACAGTGAATCGCAATAGATGCTGTTTGACAGCATCAGATGCGAACGAGTTATTGGCGCTGATTTTGTAGATAGCCATGTAATCTTGTTCAGTTAAGTTAAACTTCTCAACTGCAAGCTGTAACTCTTTGGTCATAGTAGTATCAGACACTGTCCGATTGTCAGTATTAATCGTAACTAATAAACCATCACGATAAAAATCACCAAACGGGTGGCTTTCTAAATTCTCAACCGCTTTGGTTTGCACGTTACTGCTTGGGCAGGTTTCTAATGCAACTTCTTTCGAACGCACTAAGTCGTACGCTTGTTTATGGCTGTTAATGTGAATACCGTGTCCAATACGTTCGGCACCTAGTAACGCAATTGCGTCATACACATTTTGGCCTACACCTTGCTCACCCGCATGGATCGTAATGCGGTAGCCTTTATCAAGGGCATATTTAGCGTAAGGAATGTACTCATGGCAAAAGCCTGGTTCTTCACTTGCAGCTAAGTCGAATGCAACAACACCGTTATCAAGGAACTGAGCACCCGCGTCGATCACATCATTGATGTCATCTTTTGGTAGCACCTTAATAATCGACAGGATGTAGTTACCCTTAATATCGTATTGGGCTTCAGCTCTGCGCATACCTTTGACAACACTGCCAATGATCTGCTCAAAGTTAAGGCCTTGTTTACGATGTAATTGCGGACCAAAACGGACTTCTAGGTACTTCACGTTTTCTTTTGCTGCGTCTTCAAATAGCTCAAACGAAATACGCTCTAACGCCGCTTCTGTTTGCATAACCGATACAGGCAGCGCAAAGCGGGTAAGGTATTCATCAAGGTTTGGGCAAGATTCAGGGGCCACCATTAGCGCTTTTATCTCGTCAACGTTATCGCTAGGAATAGCTGTCCCTTGGATTTTTGCAAGGTCGATAACAGTTTGCGGACGTACGCTACCGTCTAGGTGGCAATGAAGATCAATTTTAGGTAGCTGTAGAAAATTCATGAAGCTCTCCTTTATTAAGTGGTTATACCAACTATAGGCAAATAACGATTCATACCTTGCAGCGCAAAATAGAAACAATATTACATAGTTAGCATTACATAAAGTAAAGTCTTCATAATCAAGAGTTTAGGGCTCTTGGTAGAAACTCTCAAACCATATCATTGAGATTATACGAAGTGTTAACGGTCAATATTAGCACTCATTAAGCTAGTTGCGAAAGAGCCTAACAACAAATAAGACCAGGGGGAGCATTGGCTGCCCTAACACAAAATCTGGTTTAAGCACGCATTATCTAGGTATTTAGAGTCGATTCGTTTAACCCTAAAGCTTTCTTGGCTGAGTTTTGTATAGATAAAAGCTGATTAAAAAAATGATTAAAGCCAAAAGTGTAGCATTACTGCCTTTTGGCTTGTTTTGAATGCTATATGCAGAGCTGACAGCACTCGGTATTTTTCAAAAAATGGTTACTTTGATTCGCTGTGATGAGCTTGAAGCTTATGGAATAAAACATCTTTTAAGTTAGCGCGTTGGACTTTTAGTTGATGCATATGTTCGTCATCGGTTGGGCTACCGGCAATTTCTAACTGACGAATATCATAATCGAGGAGGTGGTATTGCTTGGAAAGCTTGTCGAACTCTTGGTCGGTATAGTTCAAGTAAACAATGTCTTGTTTAAATTCTGGGAAGTCGAAAATAAGTGCATGATTTTCATTTAACATTGGTGCTCCTTGAAATGCTGAACTTAAATGGCGAACAGAAACAATTTATGTTGGAACTGGTTTGACTATAGCACTGGCCAAAACCACAAAGTGAGATCTTGGCCGCTTTTTAATTATGGTGCATCGAGATAGTCGCTTAGCTAGTTGTCACTTTTTGATAAAAAAGTAATAGATCCCCAGAGCCAAAGCTGCAATGGCAGATAGGTAAACATCAAGCATGTAAGGAGCGTTAAAGTAGATAAGCCCTACCACCAACAAAACAGCTACGGCTTGTATTCCAATTTTGTATTGCATAGATTTCTTATTATTTTTGGCTTCACTGTTACCTTCTACAATAACAATGCCCTGCAATCATTGATAGCTATCTTATTAAATACATTGTATTTTATTGAGTATTGTTTGCAGATGGAAAATGCTATTTTTGTGTTGAAACAACAAGGTCTAATTGCTATTTAATCTTTGTTAAGTTACTTATCTTTACAGTTAGCTGCTTGAGTATTTTTTGGCTAAATCAAGTTCTATACTGATGTTCTGTTAGAATGCTCTGCATAATAAAAATAAGACGTATGCAGTTGGAAATCATGAAAGAATTTATCATTATCGGCGCGGGTCAATCAGGCTTGTCTATGGCCTATAACTTATCGCAGCATAAAAAAGATTATCTTATTTTAGATGCCAACGAGCATATAGGTGCGCCTTGGCTAAAGCGTTGGGACTCATTAAAGCTATTTACTCCTACCGAATACAATCATCTACCGGGCATGCCATTTCCTTTTCCAAAAGGTTACTACCCTAATAAATATGAAGTGGCGGATTACTTAAAATGTTATGCCGAGAAGTTTTCAATACCGATAGAATTTAATCAAAAGATTACCTCGGTAAAGAAAGTGAATGGTATCTTTGAGATCACCAGTGCAACCGCAAGTTATCAAGCCAAGCAGCTGATTATCGCCACCGGCCCGTTCCATACTCCGTATACACCGCCTTGTCATGCGGACATCGCTAAAGATGTGAAGCAAATTCACAGTGAGAACTATAAAAGTCCGGCTCAACTGCAAGAGGGCGATTGCTTAGTTGTTGGCGCGGGCGACTCCGGCGTGCAAATTTTATCGGAAATTGCCGATACCGGACGCAAAGTACACTTTTCTGGTACGGATAAAATCCCTGCAATTCCGCAGACATTCTTAGGTAAAACCCTCTGGTGGTGGTTTACTCAAATAGGCTTTTTGTCGGTTAACCGTTATAGCAAAATCGGTCAGTGGTTAAGTAAGGGCGTGCAGCCGGTTATTGGTACAGATGTGAAGTCATTGCTGGCAAAAGACAATGTGATTCATATGGGCAGAACCCTGTCAGCTGATGACAGCAGTATCAAGTTTCAAAAAGGCAGTGTCAGCAGTATTAAGAATATCGTTTGGGCGACAGGCTTTAAACCTAACTTCTTTTGGATTGAAGACATCTCTTTTGATGAAATGAACTACCCAAGTAATTATCGCGGCGTCAGCAAAGATGTCGATGGTTTGTTTTTTATTGGCTTGCCTTGGCTGTATACCCGTGGCTCGGCAACGCTGGGTGGCGTCTGGAAAGATGCTAAATACTTGATGACGTATATTTTAGAAACCCAACAAGCGAACAGTAAACCTGCGCAGAATAATCTGCCACCTAAACAAGCCGCCAAGCCAATCGCTGACGCCAGCTAGTATCGCTGATGATTATTCGTCATATTGAATGCAAGGTCGCGTTCAATATGGCGGATTGCAGTGTTCATTTTTCGATTACTAGATAACTTATGCCTGGTTCAGAGCTGCACTGCTAAGAGTTTTAGTACCAGAGGCAAGGTTGAGCTTTTTATTTCAGTCATTGTTGTTAAGCGTAAAAGAGTGAGTGGTCTTTATTTACAATCACTTGGTGGTAATTTGCCATCAACCCCACAGCAGGTCTGTGTTAGGCAGGTTTTACAGCAAAATATATTGAACCTATAGTTAACGGATGTGTAGTTAACTAAGCATGTTGTCTGTATGCATTTATCTGTTCGATAAATACTTGATAAAGGAGTGTCATTTTTTACAGATAACCGCTGATTGAGTGGGGCGGTATATGACTTCTTATCAGAGTAAGGCGCAGTTGTTTCCCTTACTTCATTTGCTGGATGATTTTAGCCAATTTCAATTGCAGGGCGGCTTTATCAAAACCTTAGCTGAAAAAGACCTACGTCTGCAGGCTCCTGCGTCCGTTAAGTTGGATGAATTATCACATATTCCTTGTGTGAGTATTTATGATGCACCTGCCCATACCACTGCTGCAGATCTTCAGCGGCATTTTTGCAATAAAAGCCAAGATGACGAATTTATCAGTCATCAAATATTTAAGAGCCTTGTTCCAGTTAGCCGTATATCGCAAAGTCGACATCAAAGGCATTATCAGCTGGTGGCTTTTTTAGAAGAACAGCAACAAACCCCAATCGCCTTTGTCACCTTTAATGTGGGTTTGCTTGATTCTTGGTATGCAGATGATAATGCCTGTGATGATAGGCATGTGGGCGTATGTTGTTATTTACTTTACGCTTATGTGGTTCCGGAGATGCGACACCTTGGGATCAGCAGTTGTTTGTTTCATCTTATCTCTAATTTATTTTGGTCGCAGCTGCAGTTTGTCGATGCTCAGGCGCAGGCGCATAACCTGACTATGGTGCCTTTGGTGTATGAAAGCACCGCAGCTAAAGGCGCTGAAGGCTTAATGCAGCAACTTGAACGAAATATTAATCAGTATAAGGCGTTACTACTTAATAATGATAATGCCTCGGGAGTGATAAAGCCTTGTATGACTAATGTGGGCTAGGGCTGCGAATCTAGTCTTTTGAGTTTAGCTTGGACTGTTGAGATTAGCTTTTGAGCTTAGGCTAAGTTTACTGAACTGAAAAGCTGCCCTGCAAACCAAGCTGCTGCTCTATTTAGCCCCTTATTCAGGGGCTTTATTTATACTTTTTTACTCAGCATTCTATTACTCTGGATCATAGTCCAACACCGGCATTAACCAGCGCTCGGTTTCCTCTATGCTCATGCCTTTACGGGCGGCATAATCTTCCACTTGATCACGGCCAATGTTAGTTACGCCAAAATAACGCGACTTAGGGTGAGCAAAATACCAACCAGAAACCGCTGCGGTTGGGAACATAGCGTAGCTTTCGGTGATATTAAGGCCAATGGTTTCATCTGGCTTTAATAAGTCCCACAGCAGGCCTTTTTCAGTGTGATCAGGGCATGCTGGGTAACCAGGAGCTGGGCGAATACCTTTGTACTTTTCGCGAATAAGCGCTTCGTTATCGAGTACTTCATCGGCTGCGTAACCCCAAAACTCTTTACGTACGCGTTCATGCATCCGCTCGGCAAAGGCTTCGGCTAAGCGGTCAGCCAAGCATTTAAGCATAATGGCGCTGTAGTCATCATGGTCAGCTTCAAAGCGTGCCACGTGCTCATCAATACCATGGCCTGCCGTGACGGCAAAGCCGCCCATGTAATCGGCCACGCCACTGTCTTTTGGCGCGACAAAGTCAGCTAAACAGAAGTTGTCATTACCAACACGTTCAATCTGCATCCGTAGGTGATGAGTCGTCAGTTCAAGCTCGCTACGACTTTCATCGGTGTACAGCTCAATATCGTCGTGGTTAACGGTGTTGGCTGGGAATAAGCCAATAACCGCTTTCGCGGTGAGCCATTTTTCACTGATGATTTTGTCTAGCATAGCTTTGCCGTCGCTAAACAGCTTACGTGCTTCTTCACCTACGACTTCATCATCTAAAATGCGCGGGAAATGTCCATGCAGCTCCCAGCTTCTAAAAAATGGCGTCCAGTCTATGCGCTCAACTAAATCTTCTAGCGGATAGTCATCAAACACTTGGCGACCCAGTTGATTGGGCACAAATGGGCTGTAGTTTTGCCAGTCGTGTTGGCAGCGGTTTTCACGCGCGGCTTCTATGCTGGTGATCTCTTTGCGCTTAGCTTGTGATAAGCGCTTTTCGCGCATGACATCATACTCTGCATAGGCTTCATCGATAGTCGCTTGGCGAGTGTCGTTATTGATGAGTTTTGAAACCATAGGCACGGCGCGCGAGGCGTCGGCAATGTAAATAGCGCCCTCAGGTGAGTGTGGGGCAATCTTGACTGCGGTATGGATTTTCGAGCAGGTAGCGCCGCCAATAATTGATGGAATAGTTAAGCCTGCTTTATGGAAACTCTTAACGTTATGCACCATTTCATCAAGGCTTGGGGTAATGAGTCCTGACATACCGATAATATCGACGTTTTCAGCAATCGCCACTTCGATGATTTTCTCAACCGGTACCATTACGCCTAAGTCGATCACTTCATAGCCGTTACAAGCCAGTACTACGCCAACAATGTTTTTACCAATATCGTGCACATCGCCTTTTACGGTGACCATTAAGATCTTACCGTTTGACTGACCTGCGACTTTTTCTAGCTCAATGTATGGGTTTAAGTAAGCTACGGCTTTTTTCATCACTCGGGCAGACTTGACTACTTGTGGCAGGAACATTTTTCCTGAGCCAAATAGGTCACCAACGATGTTCATGCCGTCCATTAACGGCCCTTCAATCACATCCAGTGGGCGTGTTGCCTGTTGACGCGCTTCTTCGGTATCTGCATCGATATAGTCGGTAATACCTTTTACTAACGCATGGGCTAAGCGCTCATTAACCGGCTTAGTGCGCCATTCTAAATCTTCTTTCTTGATGGTTTGACTGCCATCACCACGGAATTTTTCGGCAACTTCTAATAGCAGTTCGGTGTTGTTGGTATCGGCCACAGTGCACGGTAAGTTTTGCACAATGGCTTCAACGCGCTCTTTTAGCTCTGGGTCGATATCGTCATAAATGGCCAGCTGACCTGCGTTAACAATACCCATGTCCATGCCAGCTTGAATGGCGTGATACAGGAATACGGCGTGGATAGCTTCACGTACAGGGTTGTTACCACGGAACGAGAATGACACGTTTGATACGCCGCCTGAGATCATCGCGTGTGGCAAAGTGCGTTTTATCTCTGCGGTGGCTTCAATAAAATCCACGGCGTAGTTATCGTGCTCTTCAATACCAGTGGCAATGGCAAAAATATTCGGATCGAAAATGATGTCTTCTGGCGGGAAGCCGACTTTATCAACCAATACATTATAAGCGCGGGTACAGATCTCGACTTTACGCGCTTTAGTATCAGCTTGGCCGACTTCATCGAATGCCATCACAATGGCAGCGGCGCCATAGCGTTTTACTAAGGTCGCTTGTTCAATAAACTTCTCTTCGCCTTCTTTAAGCGAAATCGAGTTAACGATGCCCTTACCCTGAATACACTTAAGGCCTGCTTCAATCACCTCCCATTTAGAGGAGTCGATCATAATTGGTACGCGAGAGATATCAGGCTCTGAGGCGATTAGATTAAGGAACTTGTGCATGGTTTCAGCGCCATCGAGCATGCCTTCATCCATGTTGATATCGATGATCTGCGCGCCGCTCTCAACTTGCTCACGGGCAACTGACAACGCTTCTTCATATTCGCCAGTTTTAATCAGGCGCAAAAACTTAGCTGAACCGGTGACGTTGGTACGTTCACCGACGTTTAAAAATAGCGAGTTGGCATCAATGGTTAGCGGCTCAAGCCCTGATAAACGGCAAGCAACTGGAATGTTTGGTAGTACTCGGGCAGGGTGCTGAATAACCGCTTCACGAATAACGCGGATGTGATCAGGCGTAGTACCACAGCAGCCACCAATAATGTTTAAAAAGCCTTCTTCGGCCCACTCTTGAATGACTTCAGCCATCTGCTCTGGCGTTTCATCGTAGCCACCAAATTCGTTAGGCAGGCCAGCGTTAGGGTGTGCAGAGACATAACATTCAGAAATCTTAGATAGCTCTTCAACATAAGGGCGCAGCTCGGTTGGCCCTAATGCACAGTTAAGGCCGATAGATAAAGGCTTAACGTGGCGCAAAGAATTATAGAAAGCTTCCGTCGTTTGGCCGGTAAGGGTGCGGCCAGAGGCATCGGTAATGGTGCCTGAGATCATAATCGGCAGACGGAAACCTTGCTGATCAAATACGGTTTCTATGGCAAATAGTGCCGCTTTAGCATTAAGGGTATCAAAAATCGTTTCAACCATAATCAAATCTGCGCCGCCAGCTATCAGCGCATTAATCGATTCAATGTAGGCTTCAACAAGTTCATCAAAGCTAACGTTACGATAACCAGGATCATTAACATCTGGGCTAATTGAGCAGGTACGGTTGGTTGGACCAAGTACACCTGCTACATAACATTGGCGACCGGTTTCAGTTTCAACTTCATTAGCGGCTTCTCGGGCAAGACGCGCACCGGCTAAGTTAATTGCTGCTGAGTGCGCCTGCATGTCGTAATCGGCCATGGCGATACGCGTAGCGTTAAAGGTGTTGGTCTCAATAATGTCTGAGCCCGCGAGCAGATAATCTTTATGGATCTGCTTAATCGCCTCTGGTTGCGTCAGCACCAACATATCGTTGTTGCCCTTTACATCGCAATGCCAATCTTTGAACTGCAAGCCACGAAAATCAGCTTCTTCAAATTTGCGATCTTGGATCATGGTGCCCATCGCACCATCGAGAATAAGGATCCCATCTTGAAGCTTTTGGGTAAGTACTGCTAAAACCTTTTCGGCAGTGTCTTGAGTGTGTGCTACTGCGCTCAAGGCATGTGTTGGGGTACAGGTTGCCATAGATAATTCCTACCAATTCGCAAATGATTATTCTGGTAATTTATGCTCGTATAAAATGCCGGTCATTTTTCTTTAAGTTGCGAGTCGCTTTCAGACTTACATTTTTTGTTTGGACATTTATACGTATAGACGTCCATAATACGTGAGGCTTACTCAAAAGTGCAAGTGCTAAAAGCATGATACTTTTTCAGCATTAAAAACCAATAAAATTATGTAAGTTGTTGATAAATAATAATGATAGGCTTAAGCGATGCAAAACACTAACGTTATCCTCCTAAGGCATGGCCAATGTGAAGGTGGTAATATTTTGCGCGGTCAAGTGGATGTAGGCTTGAGTAAGCAGGGCGAATTGCAGATGAAAGTAGCACTTGCCGCTGTGTTTGAGTCGAAAAATGCCTCAACATCCGCACCCGATGTGATTATTAGTTCTTCGCTTATTCGCTGCTCAGGTCCCGCTAAAGCATTCGCTACATCGCATCAGTTACCTTTATTTGTAGACGATGGCTTTAAAGAGCTGAACTTTGGCGACTGGGATGGAAAAACCTTTGATGCGTTGTATCAGTCAGATGCAGCCGCGTTAGATAGCTACTGGGCTAACCCTTGGCTTGCTGCGCCGCCAAATGGCGAGTTGATGCAAGACTTTGAAACGCGTATTGAGCTAGCTTGGCAAGATATGATTGAGCAGCATCAAGGTAAACAGATATTACTGGTCACTCATGGTGGCGTTATCCGCTATTTAATGAGTAAAGTGCTTGGTGTATCGCGCTGCGCAGGCTTTTATACGTCATTAAAACTACCTTATGCTGCTAAGGTACAAATAGACATACTACACGACGGCGATACACCGCATTTGAGTTTAAACTGGGCGTAAATAAAGCGAATTGATGGCTTACTTCTGTGTTGAACAACTTCTCATACTGATTGGTATTCGCTGTAGACGTATGATGGTAAACTGCGACATTAATATTATTAATGCTAAGAATTTTTGCCGTTAATAACAAATAAAGTTAGGTGCTTAATAGCATAAAGGGAACCGGAAGCAGCTGCATCGCAGTGGCTTAGTCCGGACTGTACCCGCAACTGTATGAAAGCTTTGTTCTAACGTAGCTTTCAAGTCAGATACCTGCCTAATTTAATCGAATAGGGTTTATCAAAATCGGTATTGATAGCTCAAAAGTGCGGCCTATTGGCGGTACATATACTCGAGCGGGCGACTCGAGGGAGATAATAAAATGATACGTGTTGCTTGGTTGCATGCCGCTCATGGCTGAATCAGATGCAGAGCTGCAGCCTAAAATGGTCCTGTCAGTTACAGATTTAAGTTGGCAACTTAACGACAAACACATTTTGTCGACGATAAATTTCAGCCTTACTGAAGGTAAAATGCTGGGCATTATTGGCCCCAATGGCGCGGGTAAGTCTAGCTTGCTGCGTTGTTTATATCGTTTTATTAAACCAACTTTAGGCAATATTGAGCTATTTGGCCAAGATATTGGTGTACTTTCCGCTAAGCAGTTTGCCCAACAAATAGCGGTTGTACTGCAAGATACGCCGCACCATTTTGATATGACCTGTTCGCAACTTATTGCGTTAGGTTTAACCCCCCACAAAAATGCTTTTGATTTTACCAGCAAGCAGGACCGACAAGAGGTTGCTAACGCACTAATTAAGGTGGGATTGCAAGATAAAGCGAATCAAGCTTATGAAAGCCTGTCTGGCGGTGAAAAGCAGCGAGCATTGATTGCCCGCGCGATAGTGCAGCGACCTAAACTACTCATTCTTGATGAGCCAACTAACCACTTAGATATTCGCTACCAAATTCAAACTTTGGAGTTACTACGTACCCTCAATATTACGGTAATTACGTCGATTCATGATCTAAATCTTGCCAGCGCTTTATGTGATGAACTCCTACTACTTGATGGAGGTTACTGTGTGGCTAAAGGCTCGCCAAAAACAGTGTTGACAGAGCAGCGTATTGCCGAGGTATTTGACGTGTGCTGTGAAATTAGGCCACATCCACAACATGGTAATCCGCTGATTAGTTACTTCTACGGTTATGAGTCTGCAACTGATTTAGCCAATAAAGTTCAAGGAGGCGAGGGTGAGTAATTCCGCTATTGGGCTGGTTAATGGTTTAACCTTGCCGCGACGCCCAATTGAATATTTATTGTTTGGTGTACTCGTCTTACTTACCTTATTGACGCCATTTGCGGCGACAAGTTTTGGCGCAGCTAGCATCAGTGTTGCCGATGTAGTTAGCGTTATTAGCCATAAATTATTAAATGTCGGCGAGTCGCTAGGAGTACGAGAGCGAATTGTTTGGGAGCTTCGGCTACCACGGGTATTGCTTGCCTTTATCGCGGGTGCAGGCTTATCTATCGCCGGTAGTGTGCTACAAACAGTCACTCGAAACCCGTTAGCCGACCCATACCTATTCGGTATTTCATCAGGCGCATCCTTTGGCGCTGTGGTCGCACTAACCCTATTTAGTCAAAGTATTCTATGGTTGAGTTTACCCCTAGGTGCCTTTGTTGGTGCCAGTCTATCGGTTGTTATGGTGTTGGCTTTATGTGGGCAAAATCTATCGACTCAGGTTGAGCGTATGCTCTTATCTGGGGTGGCGATTTCGTTTATGTTTGGTGCTATGGCCAGCTTGATGTTGTATTTCTCAAGTCCACAAGCTGCGGCGTCGGTATTGTTTTGGACTTTAGGTAGCTTCGCTAAAGCCAGTTGGCAAGGTTTGTGGTTACCCGCCAGCGTTGTGTTTATTTGTACATTAATCATTTTATTGTACAAACGCCAAATAGTGGCGATGCGTGCAGGGGATGAAACCGCCCACACTTTGGGTATTAACGTCGGTGCTTTGCGTTTATCTATGCTACTCCTTTGCTCACTTATCACAGCTATTTTGGTCGCGAATTGTGGCGGTATAGGCTTTATCGGATTGATGGTGCCGCACACTGTGCGTCTATTATTTCCTGGGCGTTATCCACTGCTATTAACGGCGCTGGTGGGCGGATTATTTATGGTCTGGGTGGATGTGTTAGCGCGGACATTATTGAGTTATCAAGAACTGCCTGTGGGGATAATTACCTCAGTGATGGGCAGTATCTTCTTTTTATTTATTTTAGGTAGTCGCAGCGCTAAGCGTATATAGCGATGAATACCCCAGTTGAGTGCTCAAGGGATTAAAGATGTTTGATATTAAACCGGTTAATACTGAATTTGATAGCGCAATTTTGCACAAGATAGATACCAAAACTAAGCCGTTAGGCGCACTAGGCGATTTAGAAACGCTAGCGCTGCAAATTGCCCGAGTGTTGGGTAAAGATAAGCCGAAAATCATTAATCCTAAAATGATGGTGTTTGCTGCTGACCACGGTATTGCCGATTCAGGCGTATCGATTGCACCAAGTGAAGTAACCACTCAGATGGTGGTTAACTTTATGCAGGGCGGTGCTGCGATCAATGTGTTTACTCGCCAAGTTGGCTTTGATCTAGAAGTCATTGATTGCGGTATTTTAAAGCCAATTGAAAATGTTGAAGGTGTGATAAACCAACGTTTAGGTTCTGGCACTGGGCCAATTCATAAGCGCGCTGCTATGACGCTAGGCGCAGTCAAGCAAGGTTTTGAAATGGCGACCGCTAGAGTTGAGTTGCATCACCAAAATGGTTGTAACTTGATAGCATTAGGCGAGATGGGTATCGGTAATACTTCATCTGCAGCAGTAATGATGTCAGCGTTAACTGGCATAAAAGCTGAAGATTGTGTTGGCCGTGGCACTGGGATTGATGCCACAACCTTTAAGCGCAAATTAATGCTAGTGGAGCAAGCGCTATTACTACACCACTGCGAGCTAGACGACCCTATGCAGGTACTTGCTTGTGTGGGAGGATTTGAAATCGTGCAGATGACGGGCGCTATGTTGGCTGCGGCCGAGCGCAATATGTTAATTGTGGTAGATGGATTCATTGCTTCAGCAGCGGCGTTGGCAGCAGTTAAGATTAACTCGAATGTGCGTGATTATATGATTTTTGCTCACCAATCAGGTGAGAAAGGTCATTTTCTGATGTTGGAATATTTGCAAGCCAACCCTTTGTTAAAACTTGGCATGAAGCTAGGTGAGGGCACTGGGGCTGCATTGGCCTTGCCACTTATTCAGGCTGCCGTAAATTTCTATAATGAAATGGCAAGCTTTGAAGATGCTGGCATAGAAATCTAAGGGCGCTACACATGAGTCAGTGGCAAAAACAGTTCAACCTATTTTTTATTGCGATGGGATTTTTTACCCGTATACCTATGCCTAAATGGATAGAGGTTGATGCTGATAAGCTCAATAAGGCCAGTCGTTATTTTGGCTTAGTAGGCTTGCTAGTGGGCAGCATAAGTGCGCTGGTATATAGCTTAATGCTGTATTGGGTGTCGCCGTCCATAGCGATTGTATTTGCCATGATCACCAGCGTATTAGTTACTGGTGGCTTTCATGAAGATGGTCTTGCCGATACGGCTGATGGACTCGGTGGTGGCTGGACGGTCGAAGCCAAGCTAAGCATTATGAAAGACTCTCGCCTTGGCAGTTATGGCGCACTGGCACTGGTGCTAGCCTTATTTTTAAAATGGCAGTTACTGACCGAGATAGCGCTGTTTAACCCCAATAATGTCAGCCTCGCATTAATCGTTGGTCACTGTTTAAGCCGAGTTTTAGCGGCCAGTTTTATATTTTCAGAGCAATATGTCAGCGATACCGATACCAGTAAAAGTAAGCCGTTAGCCCAGCACCAAGGGATTAATGAACTATCGATTTTATTAGCTTCAGGCGTATTAGTGTTGCTCATAGTGGGCGCGATACCAGCACTTATGTTAGTGCTAGGGCTTTGTATGGTGCGCTTTTGTTTAGTAAAGCTGTTTAGAAAGCAGCTTGGCGGTTATACCGGTGACACCCTAGGGGCTGCACAGCAAGTGGCTGAGTTAGCTTGTTATCTGTTATTGCTTATTTTAGGAGTTAGTTGGTGATCCACTTAGTCTTAGGTGGTGCTCGCAGCGGCAAAAGCCGTTTTGCAGAGTCACAAGTGTTGCAATGCGTTAATGGTGCAGAAGCCGATTTGGCTAAAAACTGTTTTTATTTTGCTACCGCTCAGGCATTAGATGCAGAGATGCATGAGCGTATTCAACATCATCAGTCCCAACGAGAAATAGATGGTATTGCTTGGCAAACCATAGAGTGCCCTCTGGAATTAACTAAGGCATTAGAGACGTATTCTACAACTAACAGCGTGATTTTAGTGGACTGTTTAACGCTTTGGTTGACCAACCATCTAATGCAATCCATGGATGATTGGGAGCAGGTTAAAACTCGTCTTTTAAAGACATTAAGCTGTGTGCCAGGTGAGGTTATATTAGTTAGTAATGAGGTCGGTTGTGGCATTGTACCCATGGGGGAGCTAAGCCGTCGATTTGTGGATGAAGCTGGTTGGTTACACCAAGATATTGCGGCAATTGCAGATAAAGTCACCTTAGTGACAGCAGGTTTACCCCAGCATTTAAAAGGTTAGGAGTGACAGTAAAAGTGGCAGTAACAGATAACAATAAAGCCAAACCAGAATGCAAAGTGCTCATGGTACAAGGCACCACTTCCGATGCAGGTAAAAGCACCTTAGTTGCAGGTCTATGCCGCATGTTTGTTAGGCAAGGCGTCAACGTTGCGCCGTTTAAGCCACAAAATATGGCGCTCAATAGCGCGGTAACAATAGATGGTGGCGAGATTGGGCGTGCACAGGCCTTGCAAGCAGTTGCTTGTAAGCTAGAACCACAAATCGACTTTAATCCAATTCTATTAAAACCTAGCTCAGACACTGGCTCGCAAGTCATCGTGCACGGCAAAGCTTTGATGAAGATGGAAGCGGAAGATTACTTTGGTAAAAACGCCAATGGTTATCGGGTTAAAGCTATGGCGGCAGTAAAACAGTCGTATAACCGATTGGTTACTGATTACGACATGCTAATGGTTGAAGGTGCTGGTAGCCCTGCTGAAATTAATCTGCGTGAAGGCGATATTGCCAATATGGGCTTTGCCGAAGAAGTTGATTGCCCAGTTATCATCATTGCTGATATCGACAAAGGTGGCGTGTTTGCCCATTTGGTGGGAACGCTTGCACTGCTAAGCGAGTCTGAACAAGCGCGAGTTAAAGGTTTTGTGATTAATCGTTTTCGCGGCGATATTAGCTTATTACAAGGCGGATTAGATTGGTTAGAAGACTACACTCAAAAGCCAGTATTAGGCGTGTTACCTTATTTGCACGACCTGCACCTAGATGCCGAAGACGCGTTAATCGCTGCGCCTGATAAATCCTCAGATACTAAACTTAAAGTCTTAGTATTAGTGCTGCCACGTATTAGTAATCATACCGACTTTGATCCACTAAGATTACACCCACAAATCGATTTCAATTATGTGTCATTGCAAACGCAAGCACAGAACTCAAATAGAGGCGCTAACACGCTTCCACAAGCGGATTTAATCATTATTCCGGGCAGTAAAAATGTACGCGCCGATCTCGATTTTATTCGTCAGCAAGGCTGGGATAGTGCAATTGAAAAGCACCTGCGTTATGGCGGTAAAGTGTTGGGGATCTGTGGCGGTTACCAGATGCTGGGGATGATTATTGATGATCCTCAAGGCGTTGAAGATACACCTGGCAATAGTGAAGGTTTAGGTCTGCTACCCCTAGCGACTGAGCTGACGCATCATAAAATTTTGCAGCAAGTTGAGGGGAGTTTACATCTTATTGATGAAAATGCAGCCGTGGCGGGTTATGAGATCCACTGCGGACGTTCTCGCTCGTTAATGCCATTGACTCAGCCTTTGCTGTTACGGGCTAAAAACGATTCAGAACAAGAGGCTGGCTCAACAATAGAACCAAGTGCAGATAATCAACAAGCGTCGACCGCGCCTGAGGGGATGCTATCTAGCGATGGTCAAATATTGGGTACCTATGTGCACGGCTTATTTGACTCGCCAGCGGCATGCCAGTTGATCTTGAAGTGGGCGGGAATGCAAAACGCGGAAGTTGTCGATGTAAACCAAGTGCGCGAGCAACAGTTAAATAGGTTAGCAGATGTATTAGAACAGCATTTAGATCTTGATCGACTCGATCAGATCTGGGATCCACATTAACCTAGCAATATTTAATCGTGCCTAAACGAAAAATGTATTTATAGGGCTTAAAGAAGATAAAGGTGCTAAATGGTGTAAAAGCCATCTTTTTGCTTGAAAGTTAAACGTTGGTTGTGTGCTAACTGAACGATTAAAATATGGCGTGCGGACATCATAATTAGACTTGGTTAAACCCTCACCAGCTCTGAGTTTGTTCTATATTTTTAACAGTAAAAATTAAAGGCGTTTTAGTTGCAGCTAAGTATTGCTTTAGACGGTTGAATGTTGAGCATTTAGAAATGATTTTGAAAAGTAGAATTGGTGTTTAAGGGATAAAATAGGAATGGAATATGGCAGATAATAAGTCGGCAGAAGCAGCCAAAGCAGAGCGCCATAAAGCGCGTCAGCAGCGGATCAAAGAGGGCGTAGATGCCAAGATCGCCCGTGCTCAAGAAGAAAAGGGGATTTTGCTGGTATTAACCGGTAACGGTAAAGGTAAATCTACCTCTGGATTTGGTACGGTAGCCCGTGCAGTGGGCCATGGTAAAAAGGCGGCTGTGGTACAGTTTATTAAAGGTAACTGGGACTGTGGTGAGCGCACGTTGCTTGAAGGTGCCGGCGTTGAGTTCCATGTCATGGGTACCGGCTTTACCTGGGAAACCCAAGACCGCGAAAAAGATACTGCTGCCGCAGTAAAAGCTTGGGAAGCGACTGAGAAACTGCTACAAGATGAAACTATTGATTTAGTTATGCTAGATGAGCTCACCTATATGGTCAGCTACCACTATCTAGAAGTAGAGCGAGTGATTGAAGCGTTAAAGAAGCGCCCACCAATGCAGCATGTGATAGTAACGGGAAGAGCTTGCCATAGGGCTATCGTGGAGCTTGCGGATACGGTGAGCGAGGTGCAGCCAATCAAACATGCGTTTGAGGCAGGCATTAAAGCCCAGCCGGGCTTCGACTACTGATCTTTCTTCGCCTTCTTTGTTGTGGCGTTATTGTCTGCATTTTTCCACTCCATCACATATAAAGCATATGCTCAGGAGCTGGAAAAATTTGACGGCTTAGCCACAACTTCGAATGCTGTGAAATATCCATGATGGTTAGCTAGGGAGTGTGCTTTTGGCGTTGTTTAGATAATAGTTAAACCAATCAAGCGGCTCTTAGAAAGAGTCGTATGCTCAGGAGCTGGGTGTTTTTGGAAAAGCTTGACGGCTTAGCTACAAAAGCGATCAGTTTGAAATTGCTTTCTTCGCCTTGTTTGTTGTGGCGTTATTGTCTTCAATATTGAGTTTAGATAATAGCTCACCTAATCAACCGGCTCTTAGAAAGAGACGTATGCTTGTGGGCTAGCCATTTTAGATAAATTTGACGGCTTTGCCATAAGCTCGAGTGCTACGAAGTATCGCTGCTAATTGCAGCTCATCTAAAAAGGATTTTATGAACATCTTGTGTAAGTTACTACTGGCGTTGAGCCTGTTTATCTCTGTATCTGTATCTGTATCTGTATCTGTATCTGCCTCTGCTGTTGAAGCGCCTGCTAAGCGGATCGTTGCGCTTTCGCCACACTCGGTTGAGATGCTTTATGCCATTGGTGCGGGTGACTCAATTGTGGCGACGACTGAATATGCAGACTTTCCTGAAGCAGCGCTTGATATTCCGCGTATTGGTGGTTATCACGGGGTGCAGATTGAGCGTATTTTAGAGTTAAACCCTGATCTTGTGGTTGTGTGGGCGAGTGGCAATAAGGCTGAAGATATTACGCGAATAAAAGAACTTGGCTTTAAAGTGTTTGATAGTAATCCTGATACTCTTGAGGCGGTTGCTGATGAGTTAGAGTCACTTGGTGAGCTTACAGGACATCAAGCTCAAGCAAAGCAAGTTGCTGATGATTACCGCGTTAAGTTAGCTAAGCTACGCAGTGATAATTTTGCGAAAGCAGAAGTAAAAGTCTTTTATCAGCTGTGGTCTACGCCATTAATGACAGTAGCGAAAAACAGCTGGATCCAACAGATTATTAGTGTTTGCCATGGTGACAATGTGTTTGTTGATTCTGCCAGTGATTACCCACATGTCAGTTTAGAAACCATATTGTTAAAGCTACCAGAGGTGATATTGCAGAGCCAAGATGAAGGTAATATTATCGGCGTGGATTGGAGCCAATGGGCAGAGATCCCAGCGGTTAAAAATCAGCATATTTATCAGCTAAATGCTGATTTATTACATCGTGCTGCACCAAGAGCCTTGCTAGGTGTCGAAGCATTGTGTGACGCCTTAGATAAAGCGCGATAACACTTTTATCTAGACGCAAAGCCTGTTGATTGCAGGCTTTTTGCGTCATGAATCTTTTCAATAAACTTCATAATTGCCAAAAATAACTGTGGTACTTACTTCAAAATAATCTGCTCTACCTAGTTATATATCTAATGTTGACCAATACTTAGAGCTGTAATAGGCAAACAACGGGCTGAAGGCGAATGGATAATCCTGTAAATACGATGCTGAGTAAAGGTTGGAAGTGGTTTGTGATGGTTGGAGCTGTAGTGGCGCTTGGTGGCATTTTTGCTATTAGCTTACCTGTGGCTGTAGGCGTTACTATTACCGCGATAATCGGCGCTATCTTTCTAGTGTTGGGGGTAGTTCAGTTGTATCACATCTTTAGCATTCCAAAGTGGAAATCCAGCTTTTGGTATGTCATCAGCGCACTGTTTTACCTGATTGGCGGCATCATGATCATCGCTGAGCCTTATGTCGGCTTGTTTACCATTACGGTAATGATGATAACTATTATGTTGTTTAATGGCGTGACACGAATGTTCTTTGGTTTTAATAGCCGTAATAACTTAGCGGGATGGCGCTGGATTGTGGTTAGTGGTTTAGTTTCGACTGCGATTGCGGTTTACTTCTTTTCTTTAATGGGCAATCCCGAATTTTCATTATCTATTTTGGGTGTGTTTATTGGTGTCTCATTTCTATTTGAGGGGATTAGCTTTATTTTTATCGGTATGCAGATGAAGAAGGCTATCGTTAAATAATCGAGATAATTTAACCGTAGTTATATTTACTTGGCGTAACAGATACTTTACCTGTTGCGCCTTTTCATGTTTAAGTGATGACTTAAATAGCTTTGTTGGCACAAGGTTTTCAACTTACTCATTCCAAATAATATCAATAATAAAAGGACTTGATCATGACTACGCTACTCATCTGCTTGTTTATCGCTATGTTGTTACCTTATGCCGCCAAGGGCCCCGTTGCTGTGGCGATGGCCAAACTTGGCGGATACGACAATAATCACCCTCGAGATCAGCAAGCAAAGCTGACTGGCTTCGGTGCTCGCGCGGTAGCAGGTCACCAAAACTCTTTTGAGTCGTTGCTTATTTTTGGTTTGTCTGTGGTGGTGGTTATTGCGGCTGGGAAAGTAAATGCCTTGGCTGAAACCGCGGCAATTGTACATGTGGTAGCACGCATTGCTTATCAACTTTTATATTTGATGGATAAAGGTACACTGCGTTCTCTATCTTGGTTTGTGGCTATTTTTGCTTCATTCACGGTATTTTTTCAGGCGGTTTAAAAGAAGATTCTAGTTTTAAAAGAAGAACCTAGGAAAAACCGGTTCTAGGAAGAGCTAAGACGATAGAAGCAAAGATGGTACAAGCTGAGGCAAAAGAGTTGGAAAAGACGGAAAAGAGTGGAAGGTTATAGCTTTTGTGTCAGGTCGTAGACCGTTCGTCTTTGCTTTAACCCGTTCTTATCCGTCTTTGTTTATTCGACTCTCAACCATCTCAGCTTTATTTGGCGCTAGAACTTATCGCTTCATATTTGGGTATTCAAACTCATGGCATTGGTTACAGTAAACTTTGCTTTCCTTATGCTCAACATGACAATAAGTACAAGGTAAGTCGGTACCGTAATGTAGGCTATCATGTGGATTAGGCTCTACGTCATGACCTGCATCTGCAGGGCGCTTGGTTAGCTCTGCTATATCTTCAGGCGTCCCATGACAGCTTTCACAAGCGCTAGCGTCTGGTATGGTTTTACGCTTTGCATCGCCGTGACACGCGCTACATTCTATCTTGCCGTTATCACCTGTCATGATTTCTTGGTGATAGTCTTTAATTTTCATGGCGTTAGCATTCGGGATGGCCATCAACATTAGCATGCAAATAGTCGAAAATACTTTTAACATCTTTTTTCCTTTCCGGGCGGTTGCCCAATTACTTTTATAACATCAATGCGTCATTCGCTTGCGAGCTAATCTTGGCTCATTGCGCGTTGCTGGGCGTTATCAAAGGGAGCGGTATTGATAACGCCAAGCAAGTGCAAATAGGTAACTCGCTTTAAGATTAAAAGGTCTTAGTACTGTGCGATAAATGCTTTTGATGCCTCAATATCAGGGGTGAACGGACGGTCTACCGATACAAATGGCACTTGCTTACGGAATGCTTCATACATGGCTTTTGTTGTTTCACCTTGTTTCAAGTTTTTGTTTGCAAGTTTGCGCAAATCGATTGCTTGAGTTGAGTGCATTAGCTCAAGACCGTACATAACGTTTGTGTTATCAACGATCTGAATTAGTCTGTCTGAAGCAAGCTTTAGATTAGTGAAGGTATCTTCAATGTTACCTGCAATCGCAATACCGTCGAACGAGACTGGGTTCGCTAGTGCTTTGTTACGTACTTGCATATCAACAAATGTTTTTTGAATCGCACCAAATGCGTGGCCATTGTTACCCGGTGCGCTTAAGAAGCGTGGTAGACGCGTAAAGTGGTCATCAGACAAGTGGATAGTACGCATAGCACTGTTGTGTGATACGTGAGTTAGCGCAATGGCTAACTGCTGTACTGCAAGTGCAACAGGTAGTGGTTCAAAGTTAGTTGTTGGGAATACACCGCCTTTACCTTCAACTAAGTACTTAGATACTTGAGAGTTATTACCGTAATCAACCCCTGCACCTACGATAACGCCAGGGTTGTCGTCAGAGTGGTTGATTTGGATATCAATCACTTGGTCAAGATCGGCTAGTGCCTTGTAAGCGCTAGCAAAAGTGTAGGCTGTGGTACGGTAGCTTAGCGGATCTTGTAGTGGACGCTCAGGGTTTGCATCCCATAAATAGCTGCCCATTAAGTCGTTACGGATCTCACTAGTCGCTTGTTTTAGGAATGGGAAAGGACGAATATCATTAGTCTGTGGTAAAAATGGCGAAACATTACCGTTTAAGCCTTCAAGGCTTAGGCTAAATACCGCTGGAGACACTGCTAAAAGATGTTTAGCATCGCGGTAGCCTTGCATCGCATACGCTACGCCTACTGAGTTATTTGATAAAATAGACAGGGCATCTTTACCCACTGGGTCTAGGGCTTTAATACCAGCTTTTTTCATCGCGACGGCGCTGCTCATGCGTTCGCCTTTGTAGATCACATCCCATTCACCGATCATTGCCAGACCCACATGAGATGAAAGCAAAATATCAGCTTCGCCCACAGTACCTTTAGATGGAATAATTGGCGTAATATCGTTATTCAAATAAGCTTGGTAAAGCTCGGCTACATAAGGTTGAACACCCGTGTGGCCAGATAAAATGGTGTTTAAACGTACCGCTAAGGCTACGCGAGTTAAGCTAACAGGCATAGCTTCGCCAACACCCGCGCTGTGAGCGCGTAATGTGCTGTAGTTGAAAGACTTTGACGCCTTCATTACTTCAGGGCTTAGCTCGCCGTTGGCATCGAATAGTTTGTGGTCTTTGTTTAAACCCACACCTACCGTTAGACCGTATACTGGTTTGCCTAAACGGGCAGCTTCCATCAGTAGTTCGTGAGACTTTACCAGTGCAGTTGCTGACTGAGCCGCGATTTTAACTTCAGCGCCATCAGCGATTTCCCAAGCTTGATCTTGAGTTAAGTTTTTACCGTCTAGTACAACTGTGTCGGCTGCCATTACTTG
Source organism: Shewanella sp. 10N.261.52.F9 (assembly GCF_041471165.1). Lineage (NCBI taxonomy): Bacteria > Pseudomonadati > Pseudomonadota > Gammaproteobacteria > Alteromonadales > Shewanellaceae > Shewanella > Shewanella sp. 10N.261.52.F9. The sequence continues at coordinate 273,842 of NZ_JBFRNX010000001.1, read as the reverse complement.
GCCGGCAGTCAGTGCTAATGCGAGTGTCGTTAAAGCAACATTTTTAGTCGTTTTCATATTCATCATTCCTATAATTTTTAAAATTTAGTAGCGACTTACTAAGCAAGTTTTAGAGTTACGCTCTGGTTTTCAGCGCAGTGACGACCAGCATTTCGACCGGTTACAACCCCTTCTGCCACAGCACATGCACCTAAACGACTTGCACCGTGAATACCGCCAGTGGCTTCACCGGCTGCGTATAGTCCTGGAATTGGTTTATTGGTCACAAGGTGAAGTACTTCTGATGCAGTGTTGACCTTTACGCCGCCCATGCAGTAGTGGACTTTTGGCCACATACGCACGCCATACCAAGGGCCTTTATCAAGTAACATGGCCTTTTGCATTGGACGACCAAATTCAGAGTCGTTGCCGTTAGTGACAGATTCATTCCAGCGAGCAACCTGATCTTTAAGTGCTTTTGCTGGCATGTTGTAGATTTTTGCGAGTTCTTCTAGGGTGTCAGCTTTCTTAATGACGTTGTATTTCAAACCCCAATCTAGAGTTTGTGCATCTTTTGCACCCTCAGCATTAGTAAAGCCGATTGGGTAAACAGGGTTACCTTCTGTATCGCGGCGAGTCATGATGGCATCGGCACGCGCTTTACGGTCTGCAAGTTCGTTAAAGAAACGCTCGCCAGTACGCACATCAACGACAATACCGCTTGGGTAGGTCGCAATAGTGTTGAACTGAGATGCAGTACCAAAGCCTTTTTCATCAGGTGATGCCCAAGGGCCTAATTGAATTTGATCTAAGTGAATTGGGTTAGCACCGAGTAACATCATTTGCTTTAGGGCTTCAGACGTTGCACCCGCGTGGTTAGTTGAATCTAATTGGTTGGTGTATTCAGGTTGCTGCATTTGACGATATTCAATATCGTTGCCAAAGCCACCCGTTGCCATAATTACGCCTTTGCGGGCGCCAATCTTAACCATCTTGCCTGTGCGTTCTTTCGGGAAGTAATAGCCTTGACGTACATCGACGCCAATTACGCGGCCGTTTTCGTCTTTAATAAAGCCTTCAAGCTTGGCTTGGTTGCGCATATCGATGTTGTTCTTTTTGGCAACTTTAATGAGCGGGCGAATGATACCGGCGCCAGAGCTTTGTACGGTTTGCAGTACGCGAGGAATAGAGTGACCACCAAAGTGCTGTACAAAAGGTTTCCATTGAACACCGTGATCAATCAGCCATTCACAAGATTCTGCTGTGCCATTGCATACTAGCTTAAGCATTTCTATATCGTTCATGCCACGGCCAGATTCCAGCATATCGGCAACCATTACATCAACAGAGTCTTCGATACCTTCTTGTTTTTGCAGGGGAGAGCCAGCAACAGCCATTGCGCCGCCATTAATGGTTGAGTTGCCGCCAAATACAGGCATCTTATCGATAACCATAACGCTTGAGCCATTTTCTCTAGCTTGTAGTGCCGCCGACATACCCGCAAAGCCACTACCAACAACAATAACATCAACAACTTCATCAAACTTGGCATCAGCTTGTGGTACACAAGCGGCATTTGCTGATAAGGCGACAGTGCTACCTAAGCCTGCAACCGCCATAGCTGCACCACCTTTAAGTAGTTGGCGTCTGCCAAGACTTACCAATTCTTTCTCGTTCATCTCTCTCTTCCCTATCTGTATTTTAATTGTCTATCAGAGCTATTAGTGCTTGATGTAATACAGTTAAAGTTGCAGCGACTATGCCAACTCGTGAATTAATACTTTATTACTAGGGATTTATGAACCGAATCATCAAACCACGAAATATCATGGTGTGAGACCTTGATATTTCGTGGTCACCCCGAGATATCACCGATATGTCAAATTTAAATCGAATGCCGATAATAGATATTTAACGATAATCAATAATAAATTGATTAGTAGTTTTTATTTTAATAATCATTATTGCTAATATTAGTTGTTAGCTTCTTACCATATCTTTAAAGATTGTTTATATATTTTTATGGTTTTTCAATTGTGATAAACAACTATTAGATAAACATTCCCATAATTAGTCATACCCAAACAGGAAGCCTTGCTCAAATATTAGCGGGTTTGTTTGTCGTGAGTGGCTTCTATAACGGTTAATCATCAGTGAAACCTCAATATACTGCTCCGGATTATATGTCTATATATTTATTGGTTTTATAACGCTAAGTTAGCTTGCTTATTGACGTTTGTTATTATTTTTGGCTTAGCTCTACTCGCTTTAAAAGTACATATCGATCTAATTTTATCGATTACAGTTACTAACTCGTCGACAATACTGCACTGTGCCTAATTGTTAAGCAAAAACAATATTGAGCTTCGCTTAAGTTATATTAAGGCGGAATAGAATTTTTTATTATGCTGTAAATAGTGTTTTGTGAGCTTTGGTTTATATTTTATAAAGTCTATGTAATAACGGGTTAGGTTTGTCGTTTTTTTATCTTTGATTTTTATGTGTGCAGGTCACAATTATTGGATTATTTATAAATGATTCACATGTTTAAATTAATCACTGCATGCTTCACATATTTAATGCTCTTTTGATGTTACAAGTGAGGGGTAAATTAATAAAAGCTTGGTGAACATCAAATAATAATAATTTGTAGGGGGAAAGTAGGCGTTGTTTACAATGTTTTATGAACAGGGACACAGACTCACTAAATACAATGCACTACCATCACGAAACTTCGTGGTTAACTCGAGACTCAAATGAAAGAGCAATTTTATTATCAGGCGACGCATTGTTTATGTAGTAGCTTGTCACTCGAGGTGGCGTTAGAAAGTTACTATGATTTCGTTAAGCAACATTTACCGATCGATGGCATTTTTCTTAATATTTATCGTCCTGAGCATGGTGATATTCAATTTTTGGCTCATGTAAATCAACATCAGGTTGTAGCGCTTGATAAGCAAGTCAAAATCTCTCCAGAAATGGAGGCGGTATTGCAGGAAAATGATCGACCTGTTATGCGAATTATCAACGACATTCATCTTGATAAAGTCACCAGCTTTGTTGCTCCACAGGTGATCCCTGAAATCGCATCGGTGATTTTACTGCGTATGGTTAGTGATAATACTCATCTAGGAGTTGTTGGTTTCTATGCTAAAAAACCGGGACAGTTTAAGCCGCGACATGCCGATTTGATTGAGCCCCATAAAGATACCTTTTCATTGATCACTGCCTTTAATTTGCGTGGACGAAACTTGCTCAGAGCTAACCAAGTATTAAGCCAAGAAAATGATAACCTCAAGCGAGGTATGTTTGCGCCGGATGGTGTTGTTGGCGCCGAAGGTGGCTTGAAAAAAGTGATGGTACAAGTTGATGCCATTGCAGCATTAAATACCAGTGTATTAATGCAAGGTGAGACGGGGTGCGGTAAAGAAGTTATAGCCAATGCGATTCATGCGAAATCTAATCGTGCAGGCAAACCATTTATTAAGGTTAATTGTGGGGCTATCCCCGACACTTTGATTGACTCTGAGCTTTTTGGTTATGAAAAAGGCGCTTTTACAGGGGCTGAAACCCGTAAAGCAGGTTACTTTGAGCAAGCCAATGGCGGTACTATTTTTTTAGATGAAATAGGAGAACTGCCTTTATCTGCACAGGTACGGTTATTGCGAGTGTTGCAAAATAGCTCTATCACACGTGTTGGTGGCTTTGAAAATGTTGATCTAGATATTCGTGTGATTGCTGCAACTCATAGAAACTTGCAGGCTATGGTGCATGAAAAAACCTTTCGTGAAGACCTTTGGTATCGTTTAGCGGTATTTCCTATTGATATTCCATCGTTACGTCAGCGAAGAAGTGATATTCCACTTTTAGTTCAGCATTTTATCGAAATGCTAGCTGCCAAGTTTAACTTAGATGCATTGCCGAGAATAATGCCTGAGCAGCTAAGTATTTTAAATAATTATGGTTGGCCAGGTAATGTGCGTGAGTTAATTAATGTACTTGAACGGGCAATTATTCAGAACCCTAGAGGCCCGCTTAGCTTTGATCTGTTGAGCGCAGCGGTTAAAGAGGAAGTCCCGACGCAAAGTGGCCAAACAATTATTGTCGATCCGAGTCATGCTAGCGATAAACTGGTGCCACTAGAAACCATGATTAGTAAGTATATTAATCATGCTTTACGGATCACTGGCGGTAAACTTTATGGCCCAGGCGGTGCCGCAGAGTTATTGGATATCAATCCCAATACATTAAAGAGTAAAATGAAAAAACTCGGTTTATGTTAGTTGCCACTGTCTTTGAGCAATTGATAGTGCAATAAAAAAACACTTCCAAGGAAGTGTTTTTTTATTGCAGGGAACTTTTGATCCCGGGGCATTGAGAATGATGAGGACTCAATGGCTTTTGGATCATGACTCAAACGTTTATGACTCAGAACGCGCAATAAAGGGGGAGCGCGTTTGAGTCATTGTGCTAATTAGAAGAAGTAACGAATACCAACAGAGTAGCTGTTGTCTTGTAGGTCTTCGTAGTTCTTATCATCCATCTCACTGAAGTCTATTTTCGCTTCTGCAAACATGATGGTGTCATTGCTGTAACGATAGTGAAGGCCGACAACAGCAAACTGGCGTGTCCAATCACCTTGGATTTCAGTCGATGCATCAGTGTCTAGATCTTGGTAAGAAAGCAAGAAGCTGGGTACAAAACCATTTTCATATTGATAAGCAATTAAGAATTCGCCGCCAGTTGAGTCATATAACTCTCCACCAACTAGCTCATTTTGTTTACTCTTATGGGCGTTAAAACCAACATAGAAGCCATCTGCATCGCGATTAGGGGCATATTGGTAGAATGAGCCATATTGTGCACCGATGCCGATGATTTCGTTAGTATCGTCAACCTTCTCACCTGCTAGTTCACCTTTAAAGTCACCACGGTTGATCCCCGCTAGTACTTTAAATTTATCGGTAATCTGATAAGTCATGCTCGCACCATAGCTGGTGTCAAAATCAATATGTGAGCCGTCGTTTATAGCCATACCGTCTTTATCAAACAGTGCTACGTCGCCATTTTGTTTTGCTGCATATTGCACTGCAAAGCTCAAATCACCAAATGAGTTACGGTAAATGAAGGCTGAATCTGCACGGCCTGCACCGGTTAGTCCGCCGTCACCGAAGGTATAAGCACCAACAGAATAACCTGTGTAAACGTTGAGTACGTCGGTGGTATAGGCTACGTCGTAATAGGCTCCCCATTGCTTACCAAACGTTAAGCTACCCCATTTGTCATTCGCTAACCCGACATAGCCTAAACGGTTGAATAGAAAGTCAGAGTTTTTCTCTGCACCCAGCTGGCCGCCGGTATAGTTTAGTGAGTCGTCACTGGTGACCATGTTTATGCCCCACTCTGTATGAGCGAAACTGCGCCAGCCGTTTTTCTCTTGGCGGTCAAAGCGAAAACCAACGCGTGAGAAATTATCAACAACTGCGGTGTCGTGAGTGTCGTTGATAGCAGCAAAGCCCAGCCACCCCATCATATTAATGCTGTTAGTTTGGTCGTTATAAATCTCAGCAGCTTGTGCCGAACTTGCCATCAGGATGGATGGAATTAGCAGTGCTAACAGTTTCTTGTTCATATCATTTTCCCTATATTTTTATTTTGCTAAAGCAAATTAGCTTCTAGATTTTTTTAATTTCCTATAGAAGAGCAGCTAGCGTGCCAAGCTGGTAAACAGGGGATTTGAAAGGGATAAATTGGAGCAAGATCGACGAACCACGAAATATCGTCAAAGTGGATCGTTAAATATCGTGTTGCGGGTGAAATATCGTTGTAACTCAGAGCGGGAAGCCAAAAGCAGGCTGTACGGCTTAGGTGGACACTTTTTTTAACTGCGGACATCTAAGCGCTAAAGCGGACACATTTAATGAGTGTCCGCGGACACTTTTTAGTGGATTAGTCTTTACATCTTTTAATTAAGCTTATGTTTATTAGCTATTTATTGTTTTTGGCACAGGGATTGTATTAATAGACCTATCGAAAGCTATGAATGCTTAGAACGGACACTTTAGGGAAAGAAGATGATTCAGGATACCAGCGGACAAGACACCATCAAGCAACAAAGTAAGGCGAGCAAGTTTAAGCGCCCAGCAATGTTTGGTATTGCAGCATTGCTTGTTTCTGGTCTGGTTTGGTCAAGCATGGATAGCGATTCAGTCGCCACTTCAATCAAACGTTCTGAGCTGAGGTTTGCCACTCTAGAGCGAGGCACTTTAGTTCGCGATATTCCCACTACTGGCAAGATTGTTGCTGCCAATGCACCAGTCCTGTATAGCCCTGAGCAAGGCTCTGTGACCTTAATCGCTAACCCCGGCGACACTGTACAGCAAGGTGATGTGGTTGCCAGCATTGAAAGTCATAAGCTCACTAACAGTCTTAAGCAGCAACAAGCCCTACTCGAGGGAATGAAAAGCTCATTAGAACGTGCTCGCTTAGAAGCGCGTCGCCAGCAACTTAAAGCGCAGCAAACTCTAGATATGGCTAAAGTCGATTTAGAGGCCGCTGATCGTGAAAGCCGTCGTGGTGATCAACTGATTGAGTCAAAGCTGATTAGTAAAATTGATTTTGAAAAGAGTAAGGATGATTTACATAAAGCCAAATTGCTATTTGCTCATGCAGGCCAAGAAGCGCAGCTGATGAAAGACACCTTAACCTTCGAGCTTAAAAATACTGCTCTAGAAGTCGATCGTCAGGCATTAGTGGTTAAAGAGTTAGAACGTCAAGTGGCGGCACTGAATATCAAAGCCCCTGTCGGAGGCATTATCGGTAATTGGTTAACTGAGCAAAAGGCGCGAATTGGTCAAAGTCAGCCGATTCTCACCGTTGTTGATTTAAGTGCTTTTGAAGCTGAGTTAGCTGTACCAGAGTCTTACGCCGATGAATTAGGCATAGGCATGGCTGTAGAGCTGAGCTTTGGCTCTATGACGGTAATGGGGGAGTTATCGTCTATTTCTCCTGAGGTGCGTAATCGCGAAGTCACCGCAAGAGTGCGTTTTGAACAAAACGACACACTGCAACTACGTCAGAATCAGCGTTTGTCAGCAAGAGTATTACTCGAACACCGCCCTAACGTGTTGATGGTAAAACGCGGCGCGTTTGTCACCAGTGGCGGTGGTCAGCAAGTGTATGTGATGCATGATGATATTGCCGAGCAAACCACAATTCAGCTAGGTGCACGCAGTATGAGTCACATTGAAGTTATTCAAGGCGGGCAGGTTGGTGATGTTTGGGTGACCTCAAGCATTGAGCCTTTTAAAAAAGCCGAACAAGTATTAGTTCGTTAGTCAGATAAGGGATTAGACGATGATTAGGAACAGACTCAACAAACAGCAACTTATTACCGCAGCAGTACTTATGCTGCTGGTAGTCGCGGTACAGGTTTCCACCGATAGAGCCGGAGATTGGATGTTTATCGGTTTGAATTTGATTGAGATTGGCAGCGAGGTGCCCGTGATCTCAGGCAAGGTATCAGATGTATCGAACTTTGATGTTCAGCAGTTAATTATTAAAGCCGTCGAATGCTTATTAGCAGCTATTAATCAGTAATGCTTCGGCGTTAAAAGATACAACTCACACAAGCATTAGCCATTTTATACCAGATTGGATAGACAGAATTAAGGGAATATTAACCATGTTATCAATGAAAAATATCAGCAAAGTATTTAAAACAGATTTAGTAGAAACTCATGCATTGCGGGATTTCAATTTAGAGGTAAATGAAGGTGAATTTGTTGCCGTAACTGGGCCATCTGGTTCAGGTAAAACAACCTTTTTGAACATTGCGGGCTTGCTTGAGGGTTTTACTCATGGCGATTATTTTCTTGATGGCGTCAATATCTCCAACTTGAGTGATAACAAGAGTGCTGCGATTAGAAATGAGAAGATAGGCTTTATCTTTCAGGGCTTTAACCTTATATCAGATCTTAATTTAGCTGAAAACGTTGAAGTACCATTGCGTTACCGTGGCTTTAGTGCAAAAGAGCGAAAGGTACGTGTGGAGCGCGCACTTGAGCAGGTAGGGTTAGCGGCGAGGATGAAGCATTTACCCACTCAATTGTCGGGTGGTCAGCAGCAGCGAGTGGCAATTGCTAGGGCACTGGCAGGTGAACCACGTTTCTTATTAGCCGATGAGCCAACAGGTAACCTAGACAGCTTAATGGCGCGCCAGGTGATGGAGTTGTTGGAAGATATTAATAAAGCGGGTACGACGATTATCATGGTTACTCATGATGCAGATCTTGCTCGCCGAGCCCAACGCAATATCCAGATTGTCGATGGTCAGGTATGTGATTTCACTATGTATCAATCAGGTCAGACAGATCAAAAGGCCCAATCTATTGCCGATGCTGCGTCAGTGGCTTAATGGTTTGCTAAGGAGAGCATAATGTTTTTTTACTATTTAGATCTCGCTTGGCGCAGCATTAAAAAAACGCCGTTTTTATCGCTACTTATGGTGCTAGCAATTTCGATTGGCATAGGTATAACCATTACGACATTGAACGTTTATAAAATGGCGTCAATTAATCCTGCTGGTGAGCGTTCGTCGCAGTTATTTGCGGTGCGGTTATTGAGTCAAGACAACGATACTTGGGATGAAATCACCCCACAAATCACTTACCAAGATGCTTTTAACTTAAGAAAGTCAGCGGTTCCTGTCAGGCAAACTGCCATGTTTAGAACGGGCCTTGCAGTACAAACTGAGGATATCAATTTTGCGCCAATTCTTGAAAGCGTACGAGTGATTGATAGTGACTTTTTTGGCTTATTCGATGTGCCATTTATCTATGGTAGCCCTTGGGAAAAACAAGTCGATGATGAAGGTGGCTATAAGGTTGTTATTAGTGAGGACATTAACCAAAAAGCGTTTGGCGGTGGCGATAGCGTAGGTAAAACCTTATTGCTTAATCGTAAACCTTATCAAGTGGTTGGTGTGACTGCTCAGTGGAATCCGAGTCCGAAGTATTATGATGTTAATAACGGTGCATTTAATAACTCAGAACAGATTTTTGTGCCTTTCTCATTAGCGCCTATTGAGGAGTTTGAAAGTTGGGGTAATAACAATAGCTGGCGCCACGAAGATATTCGAACTTATAGCGACAAGCTCGCCTCTGAAATGCATTGGAATCAATATTGGGTTGAGTTGGATACACCGGCTAAACAGCAAGAGTATCTACAATGGCTAACAGCTTATGTAGAGCAGCAACAACTCATTGGACGCTTTAAACGCCCTGATGCACATGGTGAGATAAGCGATGTTTCTCAGTGGCTTAGCGAAAATAACGTGGTACCTGAAGATAATAAGGTGTTGGTTGGCTTAAGTGTGCTGTTCTTGGTGGTTTGTCTAGTGAATATGCTTGGATTGTTACTCGCAAAATTTTTAAAGCGAGCACCAGAGGTGGGCGTAAGACGAGCGATTGGTGCCAGTCGACTGCAAATCTTCTCACAGCATATTGTTGAAGTAGGCTTAATTGGTCTTTGTGGCGGGGCACTTGGACTGCTTTGGGCTTGGGCTGCGCTGTACTTCTTATCGTCTAAGTTTGAACTTGAAAAATCCTTAGCACAACTTGACCAAAGCATGTGGGTTATCGCACCTGTGATTGCCGTTTCTGCAGCCATTATTGCCGGTATTTATCCTGCTTGGCGCATCTGCAGTACTAACCCTAGTGTTTACCTCAAGAGTCAATAAGGTACAAAGTGAGAAAGGAGCTTACTATGTTGCAAATTAAACCCATTATGAGCATGTTGATGCGCAATAAAAGTGGACCTCTGCTGCTATTGGTGCAGATTATTTTGTCTGTTGCGATTGTTGCCAATGCGAGTTTCATTATAACTGAACGTGTAGGGCTGATGAGCCGTGATTCAGGTATTGCTGAGTCAGAAGTGTTTGACCTTGATATCTACAACTTTGACGATGGGATGGAACCTATCAGTCAAACCAAACGCGATATCGAGATCATTCGTAATCTTGATGGCGTTAAAGCGGCCACTCTTAGTAGCATGACGCCTCTGAGTGGCGGCGGTTGGTCATCAAACTTCTCTTATGGCACTAGTAAGGAAGATCGTGTCGATGCGACTAATGCACCGCTTTATTACGGCGATGAGCAGATGATCTCAACGCTTGGCTTAAAGCTGATTGAAGGACGTAACTTTTACCCTGATGAAGTGGCAACTGGCGGCCCTGAATTGGCTAGCTTACTGATAGTATCGCAGGCCTATGCTACAGAGACATTTGGTGATGAATCTGCTGTTGGCAAAGTCATGTATCGCGGTGAAATTGGAAATCAGCCGATGAAAATTGTCGGTGTGGTTGAGCGCTTGCAAGGCGCTTGGGTTGATAACAATAATCTTGAGCGTGGCATCATTATTAATGTTGAACTTGCAGCTGCATTTAATCGGGTATTAGTTCGTGCTGATGAAGATGCTATTGCAGGATTAAAAGAGGCGATCCCTGCTGCACTGCATAGAGAGAACCCTAACCGAGTGGTGCGAGGGTTTAAAACGATAAGTGAACACCGAACAGGTATTTATCGTAACCATGAGTTGATGGCAACTGTACTTTCAATGATGGTGGTTTTGCTGCTACTGATCACCTCGTTAGGCTTGGCAGGCATGGTGATGTTTAATATCGAGCGCCGTACCAAGCAAATTGGTACTCGGCGCGCATTAGGGGCTAAGAAGCGCGATATTGTGAGTTTCTTTTTAGTTGAAAACTACCTGATATGTCTAACTGGCGGGGTACTCGGGGCATTAATCGCAGTGCAACTTGGTCAGCAATTAATGACACTCTATAGCTTACCTAAGCTGGAACTTATTTACCCGATAGTCACAGTGGTAGGTTTATTAGTTTTGACCACTATCGCGGTAGTTTTTCCGGCACAGAAAGCGGCAAAAATTTCACCCGCAACCGCCACTCGCAGTGTATAAATAGCAAGATAAACGTAAACTTAATTGCCGTTAAATATGAGTCAAGCAGGGGAGAGGCTTTAACTCTGTTTGGCTTTCAGTTAGTTTTATAGCTGTTAATTCACCCTAACTAATTAACAGCGGCTAATTGAAAGCTGTTTACGGACAGCTCTTAACAAAGAGCTGTCAACTCAATGCGGCAAGTTTAGAATGACTAAAGGAATTATAAAAAAGCGTTTATGGATACCATTCTGATTGTCGATGATAACCAAGCTGTGTGTAATGCATTGTCTTTAATGTTAGAGCTTAATGGTTATCGCACTCTTACGTGTTTATCACCCGAAAACGCCCTAGAATTAGTGCAATTGCATGACGTGGCGCTGGTGGTACAAGATATGAACTTCACCCAAGACACCACTTCAGGTGAAGAGGGAAAAAGCCTATTTTATGCTTTTAGGCAACTGCAGCCCAGTCTTCCAATTATATTACTAACAGCATGGACTCAACTCGAACTCGCGGTAGAGCTAGTTAAAGAAGGGGCAGCTGATTACATGGGTAAGCCTTGGGATGACGCCAAGTTACTCAACAGTATTAATAATCTCATTTCACTGCATCGTTTATCTAAAGAAAATGCCCAGTTAAATCGAGTTGAAAGTCAACGTATGCTAGCGATTAAAGATGCTGACCTATGCGGCATTGTCTTTAATAGTGGCACGATGCAGCGCTGTGTTGATTTAGCATTACAAATTGCTAAGTCTGATGTATCGGTATTAATTACTGGCCCTAATGGTGCGGGTAAAGACAAGCTTGCCGATATTATTCATGCAAATTCGGCGTTAAAAAATAAGCCGTTTATAAAGGTCAATATTGGTGCCTTACCAATGGACTTACTAGAAGCTGAACTATTTGGTGCTGAGGCTGGGGCTTTTACTGGCGCGACTAAAGCTAGAATAGGGCGTTTTGAAGCCGCAGATGGCGGTAGTTTGTTTTTAGACGAAATAGGCAACCTGCCACTTTCTGGCCAAGTTAAATTACTGCGAGTACTGCAAACAGGTGAGTTTGAGCGCCTAGGTAGCCACCAAACTCGTAAAGTGAATGTGCGGGTGATTAGTGCCACTAATGCTGATTTAGCTGAGGATATTCAAACCGGACGTTTTCGAGAGGATCTATTTTACCGCCTCAACGTGATTGAGTTAGCCCTTCCAGCATTAAATGACCGCAAAGATGATGTATTGCCCTTAGTACAACATTTTATTGGAGCTGATTTTTCATTGTCACGACATACTCAGCAAGCATTACAGGCTCACCATTGGCCTGGAAATGTACGTGAGTTAGAAAATGCCTGTAAGCGAGCGGTGGTTTTGGCGCAAAGTGCTGACTTAGTCGCAGCAGACTTTGGCTTAACAACTAAACACGCAACAGATACTGTTTCAGATGGAGTTGCTATTGGTGCCGTTGAACCGCAAACGCTAATTTGCGGTGAGCCAAGCAAACAGATGAATAACGACTTAACCATTAGCGAACCTCGCGTAGACGAGAAAGCCGATATTGTGGCTGCACTTGAACAGCATAAAGGCGTAATTGCGAGGGTGGCTAAGTCTTTGGGCTTGAGCCGGCAAGCGCTTTATCGCCGCATGCAAAAGTATCAAATTGATAAGTAGAACAGGAGTTCAGGTATCACAGTTGCATTAAGGGTTAAGTTGATTGCTAGCGCGACTTTGGCGTGCGCAGCAGGGCTGTTGTTAGCGTTTACGGGATTACTTTGGCTTACGTCAGCCGAGGTACAACAAAGTATTGTTTCTGAGTCTTGGTTATATTTGTTGCTATTTACATTGGCAATCTTATTAACCGCTGCGATAAGCTATTTTGGCACTCGTAGCCTAGCTTCAAGTTTGATGGCGTTAGAGGTAGGGTTACTTAACTTTAAAGATAATGATTTTAGTGTCAGCATTCCGGTTAGTGGTGACACTCAGTTAAGGGCGTTAGCCAGTTTATTTAACGATTCAGCCAAGATTTTGCGTAAAGAGCGCCAGTATATTTATCAACGAGAGTTGTTACTCGATAAAGTGATTCAGAGCTCGCCAAATGTGATGTTACTGCTTGATGATGAGCAGCGGGTGATCTATGCCAATGACGCGGCTCGGCATCTGTTTTATGACGGGCTTAGAGTCGAGGGGATGAAACTTGATGCATTGCTTGAAGGCGGATCTGCAGAGTTGGTTAGTGCGCTCAATAATCCTAAAGATGGTTTGTTTTCACTAACAGATAACTCCGATGATGACGCACAAACCTGGCATCTATCCCGTGGTCAGTTTTTACTTAATGGCCAATTCCATCATCTTATCTTGCTTAAACAGATGACGCGCGAACTTAATCGGCAAGAAGTCGCAGTGTGGAAAAAGGTTATTCGTATTATCAGCCACGAACTCAACAACTCGGTAGCCCCTATTGCCTCAATGGTCAACTCTGGGCGGATGATCACTAAAGATTTAAATGATCCTAAATTACAGCTCATCTTCGACACCATTGAAGACAGAACAAGTCATTTAAGCCAGTTTATCTTTAATTATGCCCGCTTTGCTAAGCTACCTTTACCGAGTAAATCTAAAGTTGATTGGCAAACATTAACGGCGCAATTAAAGCAACACTATCAATTTGAATTACTCGGGGAGCTACCTGCGACTGAGGTGTATTTTGACCTGATTCAGATGGAGCAGGTATTGCTTAATCTACTTAAAAATGCCCATGAGTCAGGGTCTGATCTTGCAGAGATCACTCTAGAGATAAAGCAGCCTAATAATCCACAAGAGTTATGCATCGAGGTTAAGGATTCGGGGTCAGGGATGTCGGCAGATGTATTAAAGCAAGCGCTATTGCCATTTTACTCAACCAAGCAGTCTGGTACAGGCTTAGGTTTACCTTTATGTCGTGAAATTATCGAGTCGCATGATGGCCGAATTAGTCTACATAATCGTGATGAAAAGGGGCTTTGCGTTAGCTTGTGGTTGCCACAAGGGTGACGAATGAGCATAAACATAAAAGGTCAGCAATTGCTGGCCTTTTATGTTTGATGTTCAAATTTGCTTTTAGCTAAAAAGAGTATTTTTTAATTCTGCAGCAGGTACCTTAAACGGCTCAATTAATCTAGGTGGCCTAAGAACCAGTGCTCCTTGGCAGTTTTTGCAAGTAAAGTGCAGCTTTTCACTGCAAGATTTACAATAAGTACACTCAAATGAACAGATGTAAGCGACGTCTTTACGGGCTAGTTTAGTTTTGCACTGTTCGCATTGGGTCTTCATTCTTAACATATATTCACTCCTTTGAATATGACATTAATATTAAGCTAATCACGGCTGTAAGGCTCTTCCATGAGTACGCTATTGGTTCGTTAAGCTAGGCTTTCATTGCATTCCAAAACATCGAAAAACTGGCCTGTTTATGCAATTCATCGTCCCATGTTTCAGGGTTATCAAGAAAGAAGCGTGTGGCCGCTAAAAATTGACCATGACAACTTTCCTGCATCAAGGATAGTGGATAATTCGCCAGCTCGCCTGTTTTTTGTCCATGCTGGATCAGCTCACCCATAAAGCTCAAAATGCCATTCATCGCTTGCTGTCTAATTGCTGCTGGGATCGACGGAGACATAGAGTATTGCTGGAAAAACTCCTGTTTTAACGGATTAGTTATTGCCCAATCAATGGCGACTTGCCACAGATGTAAGGCATCAGCTCTTAAGTCATCCGTTTGACTGATTTGTGCTTGAATCGCATCAGCAAACTCTTGCTTGATGGATAAAAACAGATAATTCATTAACTCATCTTTTGACGAAAAATGATGAAATAAGGTACCTGTTGCTGCGCCTGCTTGCTTAGCAATCGAGGCGGTTGATGTGGCATAAAAACCCTGGCTGACAAATAGTGTCAGCGCAGTGTCTAAAATGGCTTGTTTTTTATCGATACGGCCCATTGATTCTTTGCCCTGTCAGTCAATTAGCGTAGAAAGAACTTCATCAACATACGTTGGATAAAGCCACCGTATGGTGGGTGCACCAGTTTACCAGTATTGAGGAACTTGCCTCTACTTAGTACGGTTTTAGCGTGACTTAACGTTAAGAATCCTTCTTTACCATGATAATGACCCATACCAGATGGGCCAATACCACCAAAAGGTGCGTCATCAGCCGCAACATGAAATACGGTTTCATTAATACAAACACCGCCAGAGTGTGTGTGTGCCAGTACATGTTTTTGAACCTGGCTATCAAAACTCATTAGGTATAGCGCTAATGGGCGTGGTCGCTGATTAACATAGGCAACCGCTTCATCTAAAGTATCGTAAGGAATTACAGGCAATAGCGGGCCAAAGATCTCTTCTTGTAGTAGCAACATATCATCAGAGCTGTTTTCAATAAGTTGAGTAGGGACTTTACGTTTGTCGCTATTAATGGCTTCATCATTAGCACTAGTAATTGTTGCGCCTTTGGCTTTAGCGTCGTCAAGTACGTGCATAATGCGATCAAATTGACGTTGATTAATCACACTGCCGTAATCTTGGTTGTCGCTAACTTTGCCATACATGCGACTAAATTTAGTCTTATAGGCTTGAATAAAGCTATCGACTTTAGTGCGCGGAACGAGTACGTAGTCTGGTGCAACACAGATTTGCCCTGCATTAAGACATTTGCCATAGATCATGCGCTCTACGGCAATATCCATATCGATATCATTAGCGATAATCACTGGTGATTTGCCACCAAGCTCAAGTGTTACTGGCGTGAGGTTGTCTGCAGCAGCACGCATCACGTGACGGCCTACGGTAGTGGAACCTGTAAACAGCAAATGATCGAAAGGCAGTGATGAAAACTCTGCGGCAACGTCTGCTTCACCTTCGATACACACCACGTGGCTATCATCGAAGATGCTACTAAGCATCGCTTTAATGACCTGGTTTGTTTCTGGGGTAAATTCAGACAGCTTAATCATTGCGCGGTTACCCGCAGCGAGCGCTGTAATAAGCGGTCCTACAGATAACATAATCGGGAAATTCCACGGTACTATGATGCCAATAACACCTAACGGTTGGTAATGAACTTTTATTTTGGCTGGTGCCAACAGTAAACCTGCGTGGCGAGAACTAGGCTTCATCCACTTTTTTAAGTGTTTTAAGCTGTAATTGATATTATTAATGCAGGGCATGATATCTGAGATCATGCTGTCATCGACTGAGCGGCTCCCATAATCACGGTTGAGCGCTTGGACTAACTCTTCTTGGTAAACCAATATTGCCGCTTTTAGGCTCTTAAGGTGCTCGATTCTGGCGTCATATGCTGGTGTTGGTTGTGCCATATAACTGCTACGCAGTTTGACTAACACTTGGCTAAGCGGTACCGCTGTTTGATTATCAATATGCATATTCATTAAACGAGCTCCAAAAAAGTTCTTTAATTTACCGACTGATTAGTCGGTCTAACTATAATGAAGTTTTTATTAAAGATCAAATAGCCACAGAAAGTGTGATGTAGATCAAATTCAAATATCGTCAGAGTTCTAAAATTGAGTTAGAGAGCAATCTATGGAGATAAGCAAATGGCTAATGAAACACATGGCATATCAATAGGAATTGAGCGCAGTGGTAGCAAGTTTTATATGACTTTTGTTGCCGTTGGTAAGTTAACTCATGAAGACTATGAGTACATGGTTCCTATGCTGGAGTCGGCAATTGCAGGTGTCGAAGATCCTGAGATAAATGTGCTTGCAGATATCAGTGAGTTAGATGGCTGGGAGTTGCGAGCAGCATGGGACGACCTGAAAATAGGCATTGATCATGGTAAAGCATTTGAAAAAATAGCTATCGTTGGTGAGGGCAGACTACAAGAGTGGATGGCTAAAATAGCGGACTGGTTTACTCCCTACGATGCTAAGTTTTTTGATAGTAAAAAAGAGGCACGAGAGTGGCTTAATGACTAGTCTTATTGAGTAGAGGAAGTGAATAAGCGGGTAGTCTTTTAACGCTATAACGCGAGCTTTAGATTACGACATAGCGAAATTCACTATGGCGAAAATAAGTGAATAGATTATTGTTTGGAGGAAGTGGTTATGCGTACACGTCAAATCTTATGTCCAACAGACTTTTCTGAAACAGCTTCCCATGCTCTTAAGTATGCGATTGAAATGGCGAACTTATATCATGTGGGTCTGCGTATAGTGCATGTTATCGAGCAGCCTGTTGGCGTTGATAATTATCAGATCCTCACCGTTACACCACAGGAATTGGCACAAAGCATGGAAGATAGTGCAGCAGAAAATATGAAAACGCTATTAACTGAGTTAAAGAGCGAGCTTTCAGTGGAATCTGTTATTCGCCACGGTAGTGCGACTGAGCAGATTTTAAAAGAAGCTGAAATGTCGGAGGTCGGCATGATTGTGATTGCTAGCCATGGCCGCACCGGACTTTCTCACTTCTTACATACTAATGTTGCTGAAGGAGTGGCAAACCGCGCAGAATGCCCTGTATTAGTGGTTAAGTAAGACGTTAGTTTGCTTATTATTGAATGAGTTTTATCGTGTTGTTCGTTTTGTAAGAAGCTGTTTTTTTAATAGCTTTATTTATTGACCAATCGAGTCCAATTTGACTCGATTGAGGAGAACTTATGCGTACCCGACAAATTTTATGTCCAACTGATTTTTCCAAAACAGCTTCTCATGCGTTGAGTTACGCCATCGAGATGGCAAACCTTTATGGGGTTAATTTACGCTTAGTCCATGTAATGAGTGAGCCGTTTAGTGAATACCATTATGGCATTGCGGTTGAATCAGTTGAGCAACTTGACCTGCAAATAGAATCCGCTGCTGATGAAAACCTAGATAAACTCAAATCTCAAGTCCAGCAAGAGCTTAATCATGGCTTGGCAGTGCAAACTGTATTGCGTAAGGGCGACACATTAGACCAAATTTTAGAAGAGGCTGAGGTCGGTGAAATCGGCATGATAGTCATTGCTAGCCATGGTCGTCAGGGAATTGCACATTTGCTCAATCCTAATATTTCAGAAGCATTAGCAAATAAAGCTAAGTGTCCTGTATTGGTGGTGAAGTAATTGTATTGACGCGTTAGCGAACAAGCAGTGTTTTTTATACGCTTTAAACAAAAAGCCAGTGCTGTAAGCACTGGCTTTTTAGTTTGGTAAGATCTACGTCTACATACGTTAAAAACTAGAACCTGGTTGTTCTAAAAATGCAACTTCAGCAGCGGTTGATGTTCTGCCTAAAATGGCATTGCGGTGTGGGTAGCGACCAAATTGATCGATAATCGCTTTATGCCTGAGTTCGAAGTCTAAATTCCCTTGTGCAGCTTCTCGGCCGAATAATCTTACGGCGACGTCATGCACCACTTTAGATTCACTGTGCATATAAGGCATAAACAAAAAGGGGACTTGTTTGGCTTTTAGCTCTGAATCGATATTGAGCGCTACGGCTTCTTGGGCGAGGGCCAACGCTATTGGGTCCGCAGCAAATGCTTTAGGTGTATCACGGTAGATATTGCGAGAGAATTGATCTAACACGATGATCTCTGCCAGTCTGCCTTCAGGAGTTGCCCGCCAATGGTATAACTCCCCTTGAATAGCTTGCTCTAAAAGCCCGCCAAAGCGCTGTTTGATTAAGCTGTCAAACTCGACATCTTTAACCCACCATTGCTTAGGTTCAATCTCTTCAAACCAAAAATGAATGATCATGTCTGGGGTTATTGGTTTTGCTAATGTGGGAGTGATTTGAGTCATTGCTATATCCAGTTTCGGTGGTCGTTATGAATAAGCGCAAGCGATTGCTCGGCAATAGCGCGCGCGGCAATAATAGAAATGTAAGGCAAGGTTACTGTACCACTCGCAAGGCCAATTTCAAGGTTTGCTAAGCCACTGCGTTTTTGATTCGGTGATTGTGAAATCGCAACATGTTGCACCTTACTCAGTGCGATAAGTTGCCAGCTATGTCCAAGCAAGCCTGAGTGGAACCACAAATTATCCCCCTCTAGCGCATAGCCGTATTGGCGGTACTTGAGATAAATCCCTAAACAAAACAGCACCGCAGCAATCCAAAGAATATCGGTAAATAGGTTCAAGCCTAAAAAGTAGGTGTTAATCGCAGGGACTAATAGTGGTAATAAACCACGACGCCAATACCAGCCTAAGTGGATCCTTTGGTAACGCTTAGGTAAGGTTCGTGCTGTTGCCTCGATGCCTTTAAGCTTAGGGAGTAACTCACCAATATCGCTGCGAGACATACTCGGTACCAACATATTGGTATTACCTTGAGCCTCAATTTCATGGCCTTGAACTTGTTTAAAGTAAACGGTCCAGAGCTTTAGTAAGCGGCCTACAAGTGGTTGATAAAATTTAACGACTTGAATGCGCTTTATTGCCAAAGCATCGTTTTGTTTGGCGATTATGCCGCCTGTACGATGTAGGGTATTGCCACTACGACTGAGTTTATAAGGGAAGTATTTCAGCACTGCAGAAATAATAGATAGAATTGAAAAAAGGAGGTAAAACACGATTAAAGCCAGGCAAGCGAGTAACAGCTGCAACACAATACTACTGCTAAGGTTCGTTTCATACCATGCTATGAGCGCCTGTACTTGTTGCAAGTTTTCCATCGACTCCCAGTCTAGTTGACCAAAAATAGGACCAAGAATGACCGCTAACCAAATGGCGTTATTTTGGTAAAGACCAAATAGCAGTAGTTGTTTTAAGCTTTTACGGCTAACGGTATTAACCTGTTTCACTGAATTTTGGTTTTGAGACTCATGGCTGAGCTGAGTACTAGATTGATGATGGGCATCATGCTCTGCCATGAGTTGCTTTTTTAGGGTTAGGGCATCTTTGTAGTCAAGGGCCGATAGCTCTGCCTCATTACTTTTGGAGCCGGCTGTTTCTACAATAATTCGATATAACCCCATAGGCCGAAAATACAGGGGTTGCTCTAAACGAACGTTTTGGATTTTAGCAAAGGGCAGCTCGTCGGCTTTCTTAAAGATAATGCCATGTTTGATAATGAGCTTATCGGTTTCGACCTTAAAGCTAAACTTGAGCCACTGCAGTACACTAAATGCCAAGATAGCGCCAATAACACCAACAGCTGCTACGATAACCCAGGGACTGCTAAAGCCCTTTTGCCAACCAGCATAAACAACAGGAATAATGGCATAACCACTGCTAAATAAGTTTTTGGCAGCCATTAAGGTAAAGCTGATAATCGACCAAGCTGAGAGTGATGACCAATCGGTAAATTTATGCGTCATCATTGCGACCTTGCTGCAAAGCCGTGCTGTGTTTAAAAGGCTTTTCTTCAGACAACCCCTCTTTAGCCTCAAGTGGATTACTCGTGTGATTGTCTGTTTCGCTTTGCTCAGTGGCAGCCGCTTTTGTGGTTAAAGCCTCAGAGACGAACTCTTCATCTTTGTCAGGCTTTAATGCTGCAGTAGTTGCTGTAGTAGTTATTGCAGCAGGATTGGCTTTTGCTGCTTGTGCGAGTAGGTGTTGGCGTAGATGTTCAGCTGTATCTTGCTCAATGCCGGGGAGTTCAATCTCTGCAGACCCACTGCCAGCACTGAAACACTTGATGCTAGCAAGATTAAAGTGACGTTCAAGTGGACCGTGAGATAGGCTGACGTGCTGCAATCTTGAATAGGGTAACGAGGTGCGTTTTTGCCACCAAAAGCCTTTTTGCATAATTAGCTCGTGGTCACAAACTGCATATGCAAGCGATTTAGCATGTTGATAGCGCACATAGCTCACCAAGCTAATAATGATTAACGCGCCAATGCTAACGGCTAAAATTCTTGTTAGATAAAAATCACCAGGCAGAATAATGATGAGTGATGCAACTACTAGCAACAGGCAGCTAAATATCAGGCTTTCTATATTGACTTGAGCGTAGTGATTAGGACTGACAGGCTCGAGTGGCACTTGATCGAAACTTTGCCATTGGCTTTGATGAACAGGGAGGTGACTAGCAGCTTCAGAATTAGCTGGAGCTAAAGCTTCTGTGGTAATAACGTTGTCATTATCCTGAAAATTGTCCGTCTGTTTGGCATGCGCTTCATGCTCTAGCTTACTGTCCATGTCACTGCTCATGTGTCACCATTCATGTGATTGCTGCTCTTTTGTTCTAATCGACTATATCAGCATGACAGAGGTTTTCGCTATAGCGAGACATATTTGGCAACATATTGTGGTGAATGTGGCACTCAGCTACTTGTTATTTGTGCGCAATCACGTAATTTATCGGCAACTCTTTAAATAATAACAATAGCTAAAAAATATGAGCCTCAACTTTACCGAATCTAAACAACAAAAAGCGTTTTTACGAAAGCTATATATTGCTTACTTGATTGACAGTGAAAGGCATAACTTATTATCGCTACATAAGTTAACTAATATGCCGCGTCGAACCTTACAAGATGCTATTGCAGTATTGGGCGATTTAGCTATTGAGTGTGAGTTTATACAAGACGGCGAGCGTAATAATGCCGGTTTCTATCGTATAAACCAGTGGGGAGCCATCAACCGAGAATGGGTTGAGCTTCACCTTGCTGAGATTGAGCAGCAGCTTAGCTAAGTGTTTTTAATTGGCGATACTTGCAGTCGATAAGTGATAACTGTGAGTTTCGCTAGATTATTCGCATCTATAACGCCAGCGCTCTTGCGCGGGCATCACTTTGGCTGCCAAATGGGCAACCTTAGTGCGTTAGTGAGATCTGAATATACAAACTAAGCCTTTCAAATAAGCACTTAGTGCCTCTTTTCCCCAGTAGTCTCGTATCTTGAGCTGTTAATTTATCAAGCTTAGTCAATTGTTTGAGTTATTTAACACAAAATTAAGCCTTGCTTATTACACTGCGCGATCTTTTATAATCGATGGCTGATATTAGGCGTCGGTATTTTTAATTTAATGCATATTTATAGGAGCACGGCGTGCTTGCGAATGTTTCTGGCTTACAGTCACAACTAAAAAAAATTGATAATAGTAAGTTTTTTCAAGGCTTCATTATTTTCGTGATTGTGGTCTCTGCACTATCTATTGGTGCACATACTTACCATTTGCCGAGTTGGATGGAGAGCGGCCTTGCACTGTTAGATATTGGTATTACGGTGTTTTTTGCCATTGAAATTGTCATCCGCTTTTTAGCCAGCGATGGTCCCAAGCGATTTTTTAGTAATGGCTGGAACGTATTCGATACCATTATTGTGATTGGTAGTTTAGTACCAGCTGGTGGTTCGGCTATTTTACTTGCCCGTTTACTGCGTATTTTCAGAGTATTACGTCTAGTATCTATGATCCCAGAGCTGCGAATGTTGGTTAATGCACTGCTAAAAGCCATCCCTCGCATGGGTTATATTGCATTATTGATGTTTGTGATTTTCTATATTTATGGCGCCATAGGCAGCATGTTCTTCGCTCATGTGAATGATTTTCTTTGGGGCGATGTGTCAGTAGCTATGCTAACACTGTTTAGGATCTCTACATTCGAGTCATGGACTTCAATCATGTACGAAACCATGGCGGTATATCCATTAAGTTGGATTTATTATTTGAGCTTTATCTTTTTAACAGCATTTGTATTTTTGAATATGATGGTGGGTGCTGTCCTTGATGTGATGACTCAAGAAACCGCGGCTATGCGCGGTGAAGAAGAGGCTAAAGCACCTGAAGAACTACCAGCTAGTGCAGCTGATGTCGCAGAGCTAAAAGTGCAGATTGAGGAACTTAAAGGCCTATTGCTTAATAAAGCCAGCTAAGGCTGCAAAGTCTGATTATCACGGTCATTCATATTTTTTCATAATGTTGGTTTTTTAATTCATATTTACTCTCAAGGTTGTTAATAACTTGAGAGTAAGCTCTAACCAAATTTAGATACAAGCTTAGATGAAAACCTAAATTGTAAACTTAGGTGAAACTATAGATTAGTATGAGCTGATATTGCTAAGCTTAGCTAAATCTATGAATCGCTTAGGTTGAGCATTTAGATTAATAACTTAGATCGAAGATATTGGGATGATGATTATGAAATTTACACATGCAATTATGCTTGGTAGCTTAGTTATGGCTGGTATGGGCTCTGCTGTAGCAGCAGATGACAACGAGTTACTAGGTGGCCAAATTAGCGGTAATGTTAAGTTTGCAACCGACTATGTATTCCGTGGTGAATCTGAAACTATGGACGGTGATGTGCCTGTAGTACAGGGTACACTTGGTTGGGCGAATGATGACGGTTGGTACACAGGCGTATTTGCTTCAAACATTAAGTTTGCTGATCCTAACCTTGAAATTGTTACCGCACCTTACATTGGTAAAGCGGGCGCATTTGGTGACAGTGGCTTTACTTATGATGTAATGGTGTTTTCATATCTTTATCCAGGTGCATCTTACTCAAACTATACAGAGCTTTGGGTGCGAGTAGCTAAGCAGTTTGGCCAAGCAAATATTCAATTAGAAGTCACGCCAACATTAGATGATTGGTTTGGTGTTGATGGTTGGCAAGGTGTGAACTACGCGGTTCACCCGAGCTATGATTTCAATAATGGTGTGAAACTATCTGGTTCATTTGGTTACCAAGACCTTGATGGCGAAGGTGCTGAAGGTTGGACACACTGGAACTTAGGTGTTGAAGCTAATTATGTTGGTCTAACATTTGACTTGCGTTATCACGGAAGTTCAGTAGATAACACACACTTAGTTTACGGCACCCAAACAGAAATCTTTGATGACCGTGTTGTATTTGGTGTTAGCAAGAGCTTCTAATCTCACCTGTTAGGTCCCCCTTTAAAAGCCAGCTTTTTAAGTTGGCTTTTTTACATCTGGCTTTTATCTATTATCTCTTTGACTTTGTTGCGATTTAATACTTGCGAACGCAACTGCTCGCTTTACGTGCTAACTTGTGTATATTATGTGCCGCATTTACTGCTAATCACGGCTTGATTATGATTGGTATAAGTAGACACTTTTATAGATAAAAGCGGTTTAGGGTTGAGGTAATATATGGGCTACCGAGTACTGGTTGTTGATGATGAAGCTGTCATCAGAGCTAGATTAAAAGGCTATTTTGAGAAAGAAGGCTATGAAGTGCTTGAAGCTCAAGATGGTGATCAGATGTGGCACGAATTTGACCGCCAACACATCGATCTAGTCATGCTTGATATTAACTTACCTGGTGTTGATGGTCTAAGCCTAGCGCGCGAGCTGCGTAGTAAAAGTCATGTTGGAATTATCTTAGTTACAGGCCGAGATGAAACTATCGACAAGATTGTTGGTCTCGAAATGGGGGCTGATGATTACGTGACTAAACCCTTTGAACTCAGAGAGTTACTGGTTAGGGTTAAGAACCTATTATGGCGTATGTCATTGGTGAAAAAAGCGGTGGCCGATAGCGCTGAACAAGATGATCCTAATGACAATATCATCGCTTTTAACGATTACGTGTTAGAGCTTAATAGCCGTCAACTGACGCATCAAGGTGAACAGATCAAGCTAACAAAAGCTGAGTTTGAACTATTAACAGCATTTTCACTGCATCCACAACAAGTATTATCGCGTGAGCGCTTGATGATGCAAACAAGCCATCGAAATCAAGATGTTAATGACCGTACTATTGATGTCATTATTCGTCGTCTGCGCAATAAGTTATCTAGTGAGTTGTTTGTTACTGTGCACGGTGAAGGTTATTTGTTTGCCGCTAAGGTCAAAGACTAAAGCTTACTCGTTAGTGCTATTTTTTTAGGTTCTCGCCAATAGGTAGCCTTAAGATGAAAGATTAAGTGATAAGTGCTGCTAACTCTCATTAACCCGATAAATAGGGTAGTAATCCGCGGGGGGTAAACTGGTTTTTAGCACATTTTTATTGATGTGTTCAGGGTATAAGCTTTTAATTTGAGGCCCTATATCGCCAAATGCCTTAGCACCCTCAAGTTCTCTAACACAAATATCGATAGCCAACTTACCTTGCAAAACAACTTGATCGTCGTTACTAAACGCCACTTTACCGCGATAAATTCCACGTAAAACTGCAGGCGAAAGATAACTGCTTATGAGTTTTACTTTATCAGTCAGCTGATATTGCCTCAGTATGCTGACCCCCGCCTCAACGGCAACAGCGCTACCCAAAATATAATCTGGCGTTTGCGTATCAAGCAAGGCTTCTAGCTCATCACGATAAAGATTACGGTTGTTATCTGCATGATGCACTGCGCTAATAGTAACATTACTACCTTCGACCGTATCGATAAGGCCTTGCTCTACTGAATCGCTGCCTCCCAACTTATCGGGGCCAGTTAGTAAAGCAATTGTGGTTGGTTGTTTAGTTTGTTGCTTAACGTAATTGCCAGCCGTTACCCCCATTTGATACCAATTAACACCAATCCGAGTGTTGACCTTTTTGTGCTTAAGGCGATTGACTAAAGCGGTAATGGGTTTGGTGATAGGCGCTGAGTAATAATCTAAAAGCTTAGGACTGACGCTACCAATAATGATGGCATCAAAGTCTTGCTTCATACAGTTATCAAGCTGTGTAAGTTGTTTATCTAGACCATAGTAGCCACCAGCTTCAAATAGGGCTAGCTCAATGCCGAGCTGTTTAGATTGTTGCACTAGACCGTAATTAATCCCAGTCCAATAGGTATCTTTTAGGTGAGGCACCAACACACAAATACGCCAGGTTTGTTGGGCGGACTTGAGCGGCGTAAGGGTTAGTAACTTTGTTTGTTGATGGGTTTCTGCATAGGGCGTTCTTTGTTCGAGTGACCAAGTTGACGTGTTTGTTTCTGCGCAAACCATAGGGCTTAAAAGGCATAAGCCAAAAACCAGTAATAAGCGTTGCTGCAGAACTTTAACCATGGATAAGGTCTCTATGAATCGAATGAGTAAAGGATTAATATTGTATCAGCTTAACAGATAACAGTGAGTGTATTGTTTTTGCCTAAATCTCCTTTGCCCAAATTAACTTTATCAAGAAAAAGCCTCATTGGCCGACTGATGCTTGCATTTGGTCTACTGGGGTCATTGTTATTGCTGTTGGTGACGCTAGGAAGCATTAGCTTACGTGGCTTGCAAGAAGCAGATAAATATTTGTATAACCGCGCGCTACCTGCATCAGAGGCTGCGAGTCAGTTAGCTTTATCAAGCAGCGCTTTAGCCGAAAACGCTAAACAGTTAGGACTCACTGAAGATGAATCTCAGCGTCAGTTTGTCGGCCGAAAGCTGTCAATTGAAAGCGCTACCATGCTGGGTGAGATTAAAATTTTAAAGGCGCTTGAGGTTAATTTCGATTTTAGCCTTGAACAAAGTGCGTCAGAAATCATTGTCGATATCTCCAAGTTAGGAGAGCAGGTTGGTCGTCGTATTGCTGTCAGTGCCGATCTGCAACAGCAAGGCCGTGCGTTAGTTGATGCAGCCAATAAAAGTACTGAGTTATTGCTGGCAGAATTAGCCATTGTTGATTCGGGGATCTTATCGAAACTGAGTTTAGCTTACCCTGATGCAGTTGGAGCTGAAAAAACTGCGCAATTACTCGATACTCTTATCGAACGAGATTTGGATACCCAAGAACGGTTAAATCGCGCCCTAAAAATTGTGCATAATATCGCTTTAATTGGACAGATGTTCCAGTCTCCAGAGTTGGAGTCTGGAGTTTATTCATTGCTTGGAGATCTTGCGACTCGTTCTCCCCAAGTTCTCTATACCGTTCCTGCGCTAATTGCCGCACCAAAGAGCACGAAAGCTGGTAACGTAAATCAACAAGATAAGTTTGAAAGGGCGGTTACCAACGTTGAGAGTCGTTACCTATCTTCGCTTACCAGTTTAGCTAATATCATCCGAGATCCTAGCCGAACTAAAGCCTTATTAAAGCAATTTAGTGTGTTGCAAAAGCTGCCAGAAAGTATCGCTTTGCAGCAAGAGTATACCCAGTACAACCAAGCGCAAGAATTACAACTACAGAAGATTACCGACAAACTCGATGTACTTAATGATGTGGTAGCAACAGCCATGCAGTTTCAACGTCTAGAGGCTGAAAACGCTAGGCATGAATATTTGAAACAGCTGAGTTGGTCGAAAGCCGGGCTATGGGTAACGGGTTTACTGATGTTTCTAGTCATTTTCGTTGTAGTCTATAAAGTCATATACAAAGGTATTGCTTTAAAGCTTGATGCCGCGACTAAGGCGCTAGCTCAATTGAGTTTAGGTAATACAGCGGTAACCATCGATACCCAAGGTGATGACGAACTAGCTGCGATGGCGAGTGCCATTAAAGCCTTTAAACAAAAGACCGATCATAACCATAAATTACAGGCTGAACTTCGAGAAACCGCAGCAGAATTATATGAACACAAACAAGCATTAGAAGCCAAAGTTGAAGCGCGAACATTAGAATTAGCCGAAGCAAATATTCAGTTAGATAAAGAGTCTAAAGGCCACGTTATTGCCCGCGATATGGCCGAGCAAGCTAACCAAGCTAAGTCATTATTCTTAGCGACCATGAGCCATGAGATCCGCACTCCGTTAAACGGTCTTTTGGGAACGTTAACTTTGCTTGGACACTCAAACCTGCCGCCTGCCCAGCAACAAATGTTAGCGTTATCGCAATACAGCGGCACCCTGTTGCAAACGGTATTAAATGACATTTTAGATTTCTCGCGCTTAGAACAACGTAAGCTCGCTAATGAGCCGCGCGCGGTCGATTTAAATGAGCTGCTGGATCAGGTGTTGGCCATTATGTTAGCCGGAGCGGGCCTTGCCGGGCTCACTTTGCGCGGTACCCACACTGATTTACCTCAGTGGGTCTTTATTGATGGCCCTAAACTCAGGCAGGTATTGCTGAACTTGCTCGGTAATGCGATTAAATTTACTCCCCAAGGTATGGTTGAACTCACCGTTGAAGTTGTCGATAACCAGCTGCAATTTAAAGTGCAAGATACAGGGGTTGGTATTGATGCCGCAGCAATGAGGAAGCTATTTAAAGCCTACAGTAATGAATCAAGTAAAGGTCGAGATCGTGGTACAGGCCTAGGTTTAGCGATCAGTAAACAGTTAATCGAGCTAATGAATAGCGATGCCAACAATTATTGCAATAATCAGAGATTAGTCTCTGATATAGCCTTGAGCGATGAAGGAGTATGGGTCAAAAGTGAAGTCGGCAAGGGCAGCTGTTTTGGTTTTAGTTTGCCACTGGTTATTTGCGATTGCCCAGATATTGAATTACAAACCCAGGCGAAAACGGTTGCCGCAAAACATGTGTTAGTGATTGAAGACAATAAGATTAATGCCATGGTTGCTCAAGGATTTTTAGCTCACTTAGGGCATAGCTCTGAGCTGGCTAAAAGCTGTGAAGGGGCGAGGCAAATTTACACAGCAGCCACGGCCAGCCAGTTTGATGCCATTATGCTAGACATTCAGCTAGGTGATGGCTCTGGAGTTGAGTTATTGGCTGAGTTACAAGCTGTTAATCAACAGGCTGAGCATCAAATTGAAATAGCGGCTTTTACGGCACAGCTACAATCCGATGATATGGAAAATTATCAAGCTAGGGGCTTTAACTTGGTATTGATGAAACCCCTCGATATGCAAGCTCTATCGAGCTGGTTGGGTAACGCAGAGCCGTTAGCAGGTAAACAACCATCAGCAAGTAACCAGACATCTGTCGATGTAGAGCGATTAGCTAGTGGAAAGTCTTCAGTCAACCAAGACGTGGGGCAAGAGTTATTAGATACATCGCAATTGGAGCAAGACCTCAACTACCTTGGGCTTGAAACCGTGCAAGAATTAGCTGAGCTGTTTAAACAAACCAGTGAAGTGCACTTTACTGGTTTATTGCAGCAAGATGCAGATGTTAAACATATTTTGCACGCACTAAAGGGGAGTAGTGCCAATATAGGATTAGGCGCATTATCGGCCAAATGCAAACAGTTAGAGCTAGCAGGATTAACTGGAGATGAGTATCAAACTAATGAACATCAACCACTACAGGCGTTATGGTTACAGTCTCTTGATGCTTTAAGCCAATGGCTTGCTGAGCAAGTTTAGCCAATACTTTAAACCCGCAAGCAGCTCTTGAATGTCGTCACTGGTATTGACTGCGGGTCTATTTGAGTCGAGAAATTAACAACCTGTATCGACTGAACTTATGCTTGGTGTACCAGCTGTTTGCCAATGATAGTTAAAGTAGCAGTTAGTGGCTTTAACTTCGGCGGCAGTCGGTTGAGCGGTATCTAAAATGCTTTTAGGTGCACCAGCAACAGCATAACTGCCGTTTTCAACATAGATGCGATAGCGCCAGTTATTAACATCAAGTCCGGCTGCTTTAAATATTTCTGGAGGTGTTGCATAACCTGCGTTAAAACCCGTTCCGGTTGCTGTAGCAGCCCAAGGCTGATGATTGCTACCTGTTATCTCAGAGAAAGTCACCACATCGGTTAGGCTACTTCCAGAAGTTAGGGTTTTTGATTTAAATAGTGATACCGCTGATTTGACTGACCCTACAGCGCCTTTAATCGCTGCGCTATTAGCGTCAGATTTTAGGTTAATAAATTTAGGCGCCGCAATGACAGCTAATATGCCTAAAACGATGATCACCACCACAAGTTCAATCAAGGTGAAACCCGCTGTGGCAGAAGAGTACTTTGGATTGGTAGTCGTTTTCATTATGTCATTTCAACAGTCTAAGGATGAGTTAACAATGACACAGAAGAGTAGCAGATAAAAGTCATCAGAAAGGCCACAACAAGAAAAATCAGCTAAAACAAAAATGCCGACCATGGGTATCATGGTCGGCATTTTAAATTGTGCTTTTACTACAACAGCATGGTTAACTTAGTGGTTTTCGCTTTCAAGCCACTCGGCATCAGACTTGACCCAAGCATAGGTCAAGCGTGTTAATGCTTGATAAAAGTTGCCTGTATCAACCTCAGTAACCTTAGCAACAAAGTTGCCTAACCAGTTAGCTAAGTTAGCTTTAATAAAGTCATGCTGCTCCGCTGCAGTGCTATGAGTACAACGGTGAGCAACATAAGCCAAGATCACCGCTAGGTGGTCTGCAGGCTCTGGGAACTCACTTTGTACTTGCAGTTGACTCTGTTTTAAAAACTGAGTCATCTGCTGATGCTGTTCACCAAAGAGCAGTGGTTCATCGCCTTTCTTAGCTGGCTTATCTGTTAAGTATAAGCTGGCATAAGGTGATGCGCTGTGTTTAGTGCCTACCAAGAACAACCCGCAATAGTCGGCGGCAAGTTCTAGTAGAGCTCGGTCGGTATTAAGCGTTGCCAACTCGGCAACTAATACATCAACGTCAGCTTTAAACTCAGCTTCGCTACCCAGTTGTGCCCAAAATTGTTTAGCTTGGTCACTGGTTAAATCGTGCAGCGTTTTATGGTCAATTTCTTTGGCAAATAATGACGAAAGTAATTGATAAATTGTGCTTCTAACCTGATCAACTGGGTTAACTTCAACTGTCTCTGTGTTCACAGCATCTTTAATCATAATGCAATCTCAATAGGGCCGCTAAATGAACTAACTGCAGGTACTTTACCTTGATACTTTTCGTAGTCAACAAGACAAGTATATGCAGAACAAGCCTGTGCAAGCTTAGAGGTACCAATGTCCATTGTTAAGGTATTTGGATCGCCATAACTACAGATAGCCCCAATTTTTGCGCCGCCTTCCTTACTACCGTCTTCACCAACTGGGCCATACCATGCACCTTCTTCGATACGGATAACGCCGCGAGGGAATTTTTCCGATACCACAGCACCCGCTAGCAATTGTCCGCGGTCGTTGAACACGCGTACAATGTCACCTGATTTAATGCCACGTTTCTTAGCATCTTCAGGGTTTAGGTATACAGGCTCGCGACCGTTAACTGTGTAAGTTTCACGGAACTCTTCTGATTCACACATTTGTGAATGCAGACGCTTGTCTGGGTGGCAAGACTGCATCCAAATTGGGTGCTTGTCTGAACCTGGACCACCATGGCTACGTTCTGCTTTTTCCATCCAAGTTGGGTGGCCTGGGCAGTCATCGTATTCATATTGAGCAATCTTACGGCTGAAGATCTCAATCAAACCAGAAGGCGTACCCAGTGGATTGATTTCTGGATCATCTCTAAATGCCGCGTGACGTACCCAAGGCTTACCTTCGCCAAAGTACACGTAACCTTCTTTCCAGAACTCTTCGAATTCAGGCATTTCAAACTTGCCTGCATTCGCTGCTTTACAGTCGTTGTAAAGCTTCACTAACCAGTCGTGCTCTGTCATGCCGCGAGTGTATTCTTTCTCTTTGCCAAGTAGTGCAGCAAAGCGCGTAAAGATCTCGAAGTCTGAAAGACTTTCAAATAACGGCTCAACCATCTTCTGCATCGCAAGCAAACCGCGGTTTGCGTATGCGCCATAGATGTCGATATCGTTACGTTCAAACGTGGTACATGCAGGCAGTACGATGTCTGAGAAACGACAAGTCGCCGTCCAGTTCATATCGATCGATACGATGCACTCAAGCTTGTGGAACGCTTTCTTCATGCGGTTACGATCTTGGTGATGGTTCCATGGGTTGTTACCTGAGAACACCATCATCTTAATGTCTGGATAAGTCACTTTAGAGCCGTTTGAGTCAATGGTTTTACCAGGCTCAAGGATTGAGTCAATCCAACGCGCAACAGGAATTGTGTTGCTTGCGCCTTTAAAATCATTGCTATCAAAAATAGGCTTCTGGCCTTCATCAAGGTTACGTGGGAACGCACCTGGCGCCGCAGCACCTGAAGACGGCACACCAATACTTGAGTAGTGGTGACCATAGCTAATACCGCCGCCAGGTAGGCCGATTTGACCAATCATGGTTGCAAGTACTGCTGCCATCCAGTAAGGCTGCTCACCGTGTTGCTGACGCTGAATACACCAACCCATCAACATCTGTGTGCGATCTTTAGTCATTACCTTAGCAAGGTCACGGATGATTTCTGCTGAAACACCTGTGATCTCTGCTGCCCACTCAGGTGTTTTCTCTACACCGTCAGTTTGGCCTTTAATGTAAGGTAAGAACTTGTCGAAGCCTAAGCTGTAACCTTCAATGAACTTAGTGTCATGAAGGTTCTTTTCTACCATTTCGTGAGCAATACCTAGCATTAGCGCTACGTCGGTTTGCGGATTAATGTAAAGTTGCTCACAACCTAGGTATTGCTGTGTTTTCGTGACGACTGGGTCAATACTAATCACACGAATTTCGCCTTTGGCTACTTTCTCTTTTAACTGAGCAAGGTAAGCGTAAGACTCATGTGTTTCAGCGTTCCAGCCGACTTGTAGGTTCTTGTATGGATCATTCGACCATAAAATGATGGTTTTAGAATGCTCCAGAATTAACGACCAAGAGGTACCTTGAGCGTAAACTTCGGTAGAACCTAAGATGTAAGGTAAAATCGTTTGCCCAGCACCTGTAGAATAGTCACCAATCTTCTTAACGAAGTTACCGTGCATGCCCACAGCGCGTTGCATGTGGCTGGTGCTTGAGTGCAACTGACCCGTTGCGCGCCAACCTGTTTGCCCCGCGTGTAGTCCTGATGGACCATACTTAGTTTGCACTTCATCAAGTGAATCTTTAAATAGGCGTAGTGCCTTATCCCAAGTTACACGTACAAAGCGAAAATCACCGCGTTGTGTGGTATCGCTTTGGTGACCTTTTAATAAAAAGTCTAAGCGTACCATTGGGTAACGAACGCGTGATGGGTTGTAAACTAAGCCCTTAATACCGTTGATCATATCGGTTGGATACATATCGGTATCGAAAGGTTTAACTTCAGAGATCACGCCGTTCTTGCGCTTCATCTTGAACGCACCGAAGTGCGCTCCTGTTGTTAGCCAGCCGTCAGATGCATCCGCGCCAGCTGCCGCTAAAGCGTTTAGTGGCGCAAGTACTGATGATCCGCTAAGTACGACATAAGATGTTCCTACTAAGCCTTTTAGAAAGTCTCTTCTGTTCATTACGCTATGTCCTATTAGTGAGCTGACTTATCGAAAGTTGATGAATGCTCTTGTAAATACTTTTGTACCAAAGCCTGTGTATCTTGATCCATGTTGACGAATGCGATCATGCCTTGGAACATACCTGGCCATGTGTTGGCATCAAAATGCGCTTCAGCAGGCTGGGTGTGACATACGCTACAGCTTGTGCTGTAAGTGCTACGAGCGTAATCCCAAAGTGGTTGAAGGTCTGTTAGCAAGTAGTCGGTATCAGTCCAGATATCTGCTTCAACACGTTGCCATTTAAGGCCTGTCATTGGATCTTCTTTCTCTTCGAAAGTTCTAATCACACCTTCTTCTAGCGCAGCGTCTTTAGTTAACTGAGCCGATAGAATGTTTAAGCCAAAGTCGTAGTAGATCACGCGGCCAGCACCGATTTTCTTTCTCCAACCTTCGATTCCAATCTTAGCGCGGCTACCTTTCACTTCTAAGATTTTCACCTTAGTTGCGATATTAAGGGTACCGGCTTCAACGTCTGTTTTTTCATTGAAGAATAATGGCTTAGTCAATGCTGAGAAGTAAGTTTGACCCACTTGTAAACCTGTTACGCCGCGGCCTACTTCTGCAATTAGTTCAGGTGCACGAGCGGTACCCATTTCAGGTAGTTTGTGCGCAATACCTTTGTGACAGTCAACACAACTTTGGTCTAGCTCTGCTGCGCGCTTCATCTGCTTAACAGCAAGCTTAGACATGCTGTCCCACTTCATTGAATCGTACTGGTGACAGTTTTTACATGCTGCTGACTTATCACGGTCAAAACGTTTCCACTCACGGCTAGCCATTTCAAGACGTTTATCTTCAAATTTCTCTGGCGTGCTTACGGTGTTGAATAACCAACCGTATACATCGTGAGACGCTTCTAACTTACGGGCAATCTTACGGCCATAGTTATGTGGTACGTGGCAGTCTGGACAGGTTGCACGAACGCCTGAGTGATTTGAAAAATGCACTGTCTGTTGTAGCTCTTTGTACGGTGTACTTTCCATACTGTGACAGCTGATACAGAACTCTTCTGTGTTCGTCGCTTCTAGAGCTGTGTTAAAACCACCCCAGAAGATAATGCCCATTAGAAAGGCAGAAATACTGACACTTCCTAAGGTTAGATATTTAGCTGGTTTAGTTAGTGTGCGCCAGATGTTAAGTAACCATCTCATAACGGCATCCTCGTGATAAATTTAAAAATAGTTATTGAAATTAGTGAGACGCAACGCCACTAAATGTAAGCATGATCCAGATAACCAAGCCATATACGCTAACAACCGTGGCGGCTAATGCTGGAAATAGAATGAAGATGATAAAGCCCAGTGCCTTTAATTCATCTTTCTTACTGCTAACGTGTTCTTTTGGGGGACATTGCTCAGTCATGACTGTGTGCTCCGGCTAATCCATATTTTTTGATTGAGGTAAGTATAGTTAGTTAATGTGAATAGTGATGAGGGCATCAATGAATGAGATAAGACAACTTATGACAAAATATGAATGGATTTCTCATCATGTATTTTATTATTAATTTAGGCTTAATTTTATATCAGTTTTAGCTGTATTTTTAAATACTAAATAAAGAAAGGGTTATAAAAGCACTAAAAATAAAGTGATGATAATTATTTTAGTGCTTGTTTATGACAGGTTTTGTAGCAAGAAGAGGTGAAGAGAGGCTTACTTTGAGAACACAATATAAGCGATAAAGCCTATCCAGCTCAGGGTGAGTAATCCCCATGGCAGGTAAGGGCTAGCTGCGCGATCTTCTATATTGCTATGGTCCTGAGCGGCGATGTTAGCTTCACGAGCTTTGGCACGGCTTTCTTGTTTGCGCACTTTATCACGCTCTCTGGCCTTGCCTTTTTGCAGTTTCTTGTATTCAGCGATGCCTTTTTCGATCCCTTGAGCAATAAGCTTAGTCTGCTCTTTGGTTTGTCCCGGTTTTTGGGTTGATTTAGCCACTTGCAGTGCTTCTGTTTTAGTTTCATCAGAAATCACTTTTTTTGCTGCTGATGGTTTAGTGCCTGCTGGCTTATGGGTGGATTTTTTTGCGTTTGTAGCTGCCATGAATATTTGAATGCCTAGCGAAGAATAAGCGCACTATATCAGCTCTACTTTGAGTTGTGCAGTGCGCTTAAAATTTAGGCTGCTAGCTTGCTATGGCATGAGGTGAGTGAGTTTGTTGGTGACTCGTTTTAGGCTGCAGTGGATTTTCAGCTAAAAACTCGAATAGTCCCGTTTGCATGTTTACGTTCCAAAAACGCCCGGCCAAGGTCAAGGTGAGCTGGTTTTGCGTTAACTCGGCTAAGCCATTGGTACGCCATGCGTTAAACAGAGGCGTTAAATGCAGTGCCATTGGGCTTTGCAATAAGTTGAGATCTAACTGGCCGCTATCCAGGCCGCGTTTGAAAATAGCATCTAAGCTAGCCGACGGATTGGGGCTCATTAACATACCTGGTACTTGAACTGGTGCATTGGCTGTCGAGTCATTTGCTATTCGCTCATTTGGAGAGCTGGCTTCATCATGGGCCTGATGCCATTTTTTTAAGTCTCGGGCGTTCATACAGCCATGACCGTGAATACTGCCACCAGCTCCAGCACCGAAGGGTAAGATCTCAATGCCACTCTTAGCCAGACTATTGTATATACTGCGCTCACGGCTATCTCGGCGCCAATGGCAGCTTGATAACCGCTGCCAGTTTTGTGCTTCAAAGTGATGAGCGCCACTGGCGTACATATTGGCGCGAGTTTGGCTGTCAGCTTGAAACTCGCTTAAGGCGGTACCGAGAATCTTACCTTTTTCACGTGCATGTTCGATACGAGTGCCGCTCAAACCGATTAGTTGATACAGATCGACGCCATGCACACCACTATCGATAACCGCTTGTAGATCTTGCTGCCAAATATCTAAAGTTTGGCCTGGTAGGCCGAAAATCAAATCAATGACGATGCTAGCACTTGGGTGTTGGCTAAGTTGCTGTAAGCGGTTAAGCAAAAAATCTTTATCATCAAAGCGACCAGCTGCTTGGCGCACTTGAGTGTCAAAGCTTTGAACCCCGAATGAAAAACGGTTAAAGCCATTTGCTGTGGCGTTATGCCATTTATCATCGTCAAAGCCGTTGAGTCTGCCCTCTAATGTCACTTCTGCATTGTCTACTAGCGGAAAACGACTAATGGCTTCACCGAGTTGTTTGACTTCATCGCTACTGATGTCAGTGGGTGTGCCACCGCCAACATAGACGGTATTAAATCCACGGCTTTGCGCCAGCGGTGTATCGGCAGCGATATGCAGTTGCTCGGTAAGGTTTTTGATGTAACGACTGATCCGCTCAGGATTGGTGCCGTTTTCAAAAAAATTACAGAAGCTGCAGCGCTTACGGCAAAACGGAATATGAATATATAAAGCACGTTCAGATGCTTGGCTCGGTTGCTGCCACCATTGTTGCCACTGCTGTGGCTCAAGAAATACAGGGCGGCTGCCTCCGCGACCAGCATGGGGCGCACTTTTAACCTTAAAGGCATGCTGCAACGGATCAGGGCTAGCAATGCCTGTCATGCTTGGCGTTAAAATCATCACGGCTCTCAACATAGAAAAGTTATTTTGATAATGATAATTATTATCAATTGTAGTTTTGGTGCGATAGATCAACTAATTCTTCTTTGCAATGTAAAGTTCTAAACCACTTTAGGTGTTGTTGGGCAATATTCTGGGGGGGAGTAAAATAGCTAAGCTGACGGTTCGTGGGTGAGTTAGCGGAGCATGAGAGAAGAGAAGTATTACTCGCTGAATGGGCGGTGTCCTTACCGCCCTTAAACAAAAGTGATGTTGTCTCATCGCTGCTTATGCAGGGGTATTGCTGTAGCGATTGACTCACTATGGCTAACAAGCCGCATTTTCATAGCAAGTCGTGATTAGCTAGCAAGCTGTGGCACGACTGCGAACAATAAAAGCGCGAGTGTGGTCATAGGTTAGGTTGTATAAAAAGGCATAAATAGTGATAAAAACCGTCACGCCTATATCCATGATAAGCGCTTCTACTATACCAATATTAAGAATGTAAGCCATTACTGGCACGGTAAAAAATAGTAAACCGACTTCAAATAAGGTCACGTGTACAATTCGAACTTTTAACGGGCGCTTTTCTTTGTCGCCAGTGATCACTCGATCAAAGCCCCAGTTGAATATGAAGTTCCAAATCATGGCAATGGTCGC
Source organism: Shewanella sp. 10N.261.52.F9 (assembly GCF_041471165.1). Taxonomy (NCBI): domain Bacteria; kingdom Pseudomonadati; phylum Pseudomonadota; class Gammaproteobacteria; order Alteromonadales; family Shewanellaceae; genus Shewanella; species Shewanella sp. 10N.261.52.F9. Next base: position 236,670 of record NZ_JBFRNX010000001.1, on the reverse strand, counting down.
AACAACTATCATCATTCCTGATAGTGATTTAACATCGAAATCAGTAAAAATAGCTAAGCCGATAATTGAAAATGTTACCGCTAATACTTCAAACAATACAGAGTGAAAAACTCGCTCTATAATACTCATTAATTACTCCAAAAAACGTCACATGTATATATGTCAGCCTATAAGGGCTGTAAAAGGGCGCTGATTATTACAGGAAAAATGAGTAAGCAAAGTTAATAGCTATCACATTTAGTGATGGTTTGCGGCGTTCCACCTTTTTAGAGTGCAAATATGTATAGTTTTGAGCAGTTGAAAATCTTTGTCACCGTATGTGAAACCGGCTCTTTCTCAGCCGCAGCGCGTAAATTAAAGCGCGCCCAATCTGGGGTGAGTCAGGCGATTTCTAACTTAGAGATAGCGATTAATCAGGAGTTGTTTAGTCGTGACAAGAATACGCCCATATTGACCGATAATGGCAAAGCTTTGCTGCCGATAGCCTATTCAATTTTGCATCAGCAGCAATATTTTGATCAAAAAATAGTATCGCTTAGTCAAGAAGATGAACATGAATTGGTTATCGCCGTTGATGAAAGCTTAATGAGTGATGAACTGCTGGCTATGTTAACTCCGTTAGCTGATAAGTATCCGGTAACCCACTTTGAGATAATTTCCGATTCAACCTTTGATGTTGAAGAGTTGGTTCGTGATGGCAAGGCGCAAATAGGCATAGTTTACGCTGACGGTGAGCTTAAAGTTGATATGGATTTTTTTACCCTTGGGCAAGCCAGATTTCTAACCATTGCAGCGCCTCAGCACGAGTTAGCCAAACTGCCGCTAGTGCAAGATTCTGATCTAAAGTCTTATCGTCAGTGCGTACATCGCAGTGCCAAACAGCGCGAGCTGTGGTTTAGTTATGCGATTAGCTCGCGACTGTGGTACGCCAATACTCATCAAATATTAATTAAGCTGGTTGAGCAAGGTGTAGGTTGGGCTGTAGTGCCTGAATCATTAGTTGAGAGCAGCATTTCAAGAGGAGACGTTGTAGCGCTCCCCGTTGCTCATGAGTATCACGGCTGGCTCACTGCAGTGGGCTGTATTGTGTCTCGCAGTCACGGCTCAGGCCCGGTGCTTGAAAGCGTAATTGAGATTTTACAGGATAAGCTTTTAAGCAATGAACAGTGTAATTAAGCCGACTGATTTAGCTAACGAGACTCAGTTAAAGTCGCTGTAAAGCTGGTTAAGTTAGCTTTCTCTCTATCCATAACCGATAGCTCGTGCTGTTTCAGTAATTGCAATTTGTCGGCACTAACAGGCGTAATGGCCTCAAGGTAACTTAAGGCTAAATTGGCAAATAGCTGGCTGAAAATAAGCTTAGCTCTAGGCATATGAAACTCAGAGGTTACTACGCAAAGCTCACGGCATTGCAGCTTTTCAATAATAGCTATGGCCAAGGTGGCATCTTCAAAGGTAAAGCGACTAAGTGCGATATCAGTAAATGCAGTTTCAGGCACGCCTTGGCCGATTAAGTAGCGCTGGCCATATACAGCGTGCGGCGTGTCAGTTTGATTAAAGTGAGCGCCAAAGCCGCCAGTTAGTAGCAACTTACTGGCCGGAGATTTCCGATATTGCTTTAGTGCCGCTTGGCAGCGAGATAGGGCAATATCAGATAAGTGACCTTGGTTATCGTTGGGCGAGCCCAGTACTATGATTACAGAATGAGCTTTTGAATTAGCCGCCTGATAGCTACTCACTTTCGTCTTTTCCTTGTTAGCTTTAGTTTTATCTTTGTCTTACAAAGGTATTTTGTACTAAATGATCGAGTAAGCGCTCAGCCTTAACATGTTTAAATTGTAGTGGTGCTACGAGCTCGCCAAATAGTGAAATACCGCCGCCGAGTAATACAGGTATGGTGGTAATAATCAACTCATCAATTAAATCATGCTGTAAGAAGCCCTGAATGGTTTTGCCGCCATCGATATAGAGCTCATGATAGCCTTGAGCATTGAGTTGCTGAATAACTTCCGGTAATGGACCATTAACCAAAAACACCTTACCTTCAAGTCCGTCAGGTACTTGGGTTAAGGTATTACTGAGAACAAATACCGGCTTATTATAAGGCCAATCTATACCAAAACTGAGCACAATTTCTAGGGTATTACGCCCCATCACCAGCGCATCAATGCGTGTCATAAAGTCACCAAAGCCGAGATCTGAACCGTCAGGATTTGGAATGTCGTGCAACCAGTCAACATTGTTGTCTCTGTCAGCAATAAAGCCATCAAGGCTAGTGGCGATATAAACGATATTGGTCATAGCTATTCCTTACTTAAACACTGCTTTTATATTAAGTGATAAGTCTAGTAGTGGGGGCGTATAGTGACTTTATAAGCTTAGATTGAACTGATTCATATCATCTATGCAGACGATATCTTTTATACAGATCCTGTTAGCTAGCTTAATCGAGTGTTACTTGTAAAGTTGCAAAATAAAACTTATTCTACGCCGTAGAATATCTAAAGTTTACCGAGAGTGATTTATGACTGTCAAGCAAAAGAAGCGCGGCCGCCCGGCAAGTTACGTTGAACAATTGAGCCAAGAAGCGATAATTAACAAGGCTAAAGGCTTGATGTTAAGCGATGGAAAAATGCCAAGTATTCGGGCATTAGCCAGTGCACTATCGGTCGATGCGATGGCGATATATCATTACTTTAAAAACAAAGATGCGCTGCTTGAAGCGATTACCACATCATTAGTGAGTGAGATTTATCAGCCTGAAAAAAGTGATGATTGGCAAGATGCTTTGATGGCGTTAAGTTGCAGTTACCTTAACTTATTACAACAGTATTCAGGTTTGTTAGAAACCTTGTTATCTATGCAATCAAGCGGGCCAGCAGAGGTGTTTATTAATCGCTTTAGCGAGATATTAAAACCGCTGGATTTAGATGAAACACAGCAAACCGATATTTTATGTTTATTGGTGGATTACCTGCATGGTTTTGCGCTGGCTTATCGCTGTAATAATACAACACAGACTTTAGGTGTTGAGGCGATAAAAGGGCCGCTAACACTGATTTTTAAAGCGATAAAATAGAAGGTTGAGCAAGGTAATCACGGTAATAGTTTTTAGCAAAAGTGCCCATAAATATGAGCACTTTTTACTGGATGGCACTTTTATTGGGCACCGATAATCCTTATTGCAAAGACAGCGATGTTTTAAAACAGCAGCGGCGTTTGTTTGCCTGGCTCCATCACCACTACGGGATCATAATGCCAAACCTGTCTTACTGTTTCCGCGGTTAAGGCTTCGCTAGGTATGCCATCACTGACAATGCAACCATTTTCGAGTACCACTAATCTATCGGCGTAACGTGAGGCTTGGTTAAGGTCGTGCAGCACCACAATCACCGCGTAGTTATGTTCATGAGCAAGACTGCGCGCTAAACCAAGCACTCTATGTTGCTGGGCTAGATCGAGTGCAGAAGTGGGTTCATCTAATAACAAAATGGGTGGCATGTCTGATTGAGCAAGCTGGGTTAAGACTCGAGCTAACTGTACCCGCTGTTTTTCTCCACCGGAAAGCGTAGGGTAACTGCGCTCTTTTAAGTGCGACAGTGCGACCTGCTCAAGCTGTTCAGCAACAAGCCTTTTACCTTGTTGTTGATTAAGAGACAAAGGATACAAGCCCATCTCTACTACTTCGTGTACCTTAAATGGGAAGGTGAGAGAGGCATGTTGCGGTAAAACCGCTAAGGATTTTGCCAGTTGTTGTCTGTCCCAGTGGGCGATGGATTTGCCGTAAACCTCGATGTTTCCTGCTTCAATCTCAACATCCTGACAAAGGCTTTTGAGTAATGTTGATTTACCCGCGCCATTGGGCCCAAGTAGCGCGGTAACTTGGCCTGCTTTTAGAGTGAGATTAATATCTGTGAGTACCGGCTTATGGCCGATACGCACCGATAAATGACTCACTTGTACAGTGGGCGAATTGCCCTGACTATCTTGCTCTTGTTGATTCATCATAGCTATCGCAACCTTAAACTAAGCGGTGACGCTGCTTTAAAAGCAACACGATAAAGAAGGGCGCGCCAAGCAATGCCGTGACTAAGCCGACAGGTAATTCTGATGGTGCCACTAACGAGCGTGCACCAATATCAGCTAGTGCTAATAAAGCTGCACCCAGCATGGCACTAAGTGGTAATAGCTGTTTATGGTCAGGCCCCACCATCATGCGCACTAAGTGCGGAACAACAAGCCCAATAAAGCCAATAATGCCGGTTGCCGCCACTGAAATTCCCACCCCAATGGCGCACAGTACGATTAGTCTGAGTTTTAGCTTATCGACATCCAAGCCTAAGTGGCGGGCCTCTGCTTCGCCCAGTAATAAGGCATTTAGCGCTTTGGCACTGCGATTAAACTGCCAACTCACTAAGGCGAGTGCGATTAAGCTTAAAATTACGTAATGCCACTGCGCGCCAGCAATTGAACCAAGCTGCCACAGGGTAAGATCGCGCAGCGCCATATCGTCGGCCATATAGGTGAGTAAGCCTATACCTGCGCCTGCTAATGCGGCAATGGCAACGCCTGCGAGTAGCAGTAACACAACAGAGGTGCCACTTGGGCTACTGGCAAGACGATAAACAATCAAGGTGGTTGCAAGTCCGGTAATAAAAGCACTTAGCGCGACCATGTATTCGCCGCCTTGAGGGAACAACACAATACAAATTGCAGCGCCTAATGCCGCACCTGAAGACACGCCAATAATGCCAGGATCAGCAAGTGGATTTCTAAATAAGCCTTGCATCACTGCGCCGCACTGGGCGAGTACTGCACCAACAGCAAGTGCTAATAAAGTACGCGGTAAGCGCACGTTATCGATAACCAGTTGCTCGTGAGGCGCCACGCTGCCCAGATCTAGCTGAGTGGCCCAATTGATCACGGCGCTAAAGCTCACCGAGGGGCTAATTTGTAGTGGACCTATGCTGACAGACATCAGGCTCGTTATCACCAAAGCGGCGAGTAAACTGGGCCAAAGCCAACGACGATTATCCATGGGAACTTCCTAGTGTTTATATTGCTGGTTACCGAAACTAGTAGTGCTTTACGCTAATAAAATCGCTAGCCAATTTGTCGGCAGCTTCAATCGCGCTTAAGCCTAAACCGCCTAGCAGCGCTTGAGGTTTGAGCGATTGAATATGTTTGTTCTTACCCGCAGGCGTGTGCTCAAGTAATGGCATCTGTTTCAGCAAATCATCAATTGGACTGTCAATGGTTTTATCTGAGCGATTAGAGATTAGAATCACATCAGGCTGCAGTGATAAAATGCCTTCCTGAGACACAGATTTATAGCCACTAAAACCTGCAATGTTTTTGCCGCCAGCTAGCTTAATAATGATGTCTGCTGCAGTATCATCGCCGCCAACGCGGGCTGGTCTATCTGGCTGAAGCAGTAAAAATAACACTTTAGGCGCATCGCCTTGTTTAGCAATTTGTTGCTGCTTTTGCTCTATTTGCACGAATGATTGATTAACTTGCTCTTGCAGTGTTTTCGCCTGAGCTTCGCGGTTAAGCAATTTGCCCATTTCATTAATATTGCTGAGTAATTGTGGCTGGGTATGCGCATCAGGTAGCTGGATAACATTGACTTTAGCGCCACTAAGCACATCAAGGGTTGCCTTTGGCCCCATAGCGTCGGTGCCAAGCACAAGGTTTGGCGACAAGGCTAAAATACCTTCTGCACTTAGCATGCGGTGGTAACCTAGTTTTTCAACTTTATCGAAACCTTTTGGCAGTTGGCTGGTGGAATCAACTGCGACCAGCTCATTGCCAGCATCTAAGGCGAGCACTAATTCTGTTACTCCAGCACCTGCGCTGACAACTCTCGGTGTGCTGGATGATTTGTTTTCTTCGCCATGCTCATGATCTGCGTGCGCCATTACTGATTGGCTAAATGCCAATGTCGAAAGTAGAGCAAGGCTGGCTAATAAGCGGTTGTGGCTGTTATTAAAGATTCTTTTACCAAGCATGGGTAACTCCAAATTAATCAAAACTATTTAATATAAAAATATAAATAAAATTAGTGTGTTGGTTCGATAATCGAAATCGAACGACAATACAAATAAGTACAAGGATGTTGAGGCGATTAAGGCTCCATTAAAATCTGAGTATTTGTAATGTTCTGGCGCTGCATCGCAGCTAATACCGTCATTAATGGCTGCACGGGGGCTGTTTTGTCGGCGGCAATAACCACCTTAGCTTTAGGGTTAGCTTTAAAGGCTTGAGTAAATGCTGCTTCAAAGGCATTAAAGTCACTAAAGCTTTGGCCATCAAGCGCCCAGTGCGGTTCAGTTTGCAGCACATTGATCGCTATATGTTTGTCTTGAGATAGTGCGCTGAGATTTGAGTCGGCTTCAGTGGGGACATCAACCGGCAAACTCAATAACTGGGTGTTTGCAGTTAGCAGTAAAAACACCAATACAATAAAAATGATATCGATAAGCGGGGTCAGATCTAAACCAAAGCTTTGGCTGCTTTCATCATTGCCAGCGCTGATCATGATGGTAAACCCGTTACTGGTGTTTTATTTAGCCCGGCTGCTTTATTTAGCCCCGCAGTCTTATTTGGCTCAGCAGTTTGGGACTGACAGCTTGCTTCTTTACAGGTAGCGGCTTTTGAACATAGCTGTGCAGCAGAGTCCGTACCGATACTCAAGGCTTGATCGAAGCCGTCTAACCACAGGTTGAGTAGGTTAAGCGCATGGGCTAACTTGCTGCAGCGTCGCTCAGCCCACAGAGTAAATAGGTGCGCCATGGTAATAGCGGGAACGGCGATAATCAGGCCTGCTGCTGTGGTGTTCATTGCAAGGCCTAAGCCAGACGCCAGTTGTGATGGGGTGACAGGGCCGTCAGACAAACCGAGTTGGTTAAACATCTCTATTAGCCCTAATACCGTTCCCAATAAACCAAGTAGTGGGGTGATAACACCTATGATATGTAGAACTTTTAGTCCCGAAAGTAGCTTACTTTTTTGCTTTACTAGCCAGAGTGAAACTATCTCTTCGCGCATGGCGCGCGGCTGCTCGCCATGGCTCAATAATAAGGCTGTGCCTTTGGCCAGCATGCTACGGCCTTGGCTTATTTGAGTCATTAAGGCTTGTCTTTGTTCAGGGGTTGCGCTGCGAGCCTGTTGGCGTAGCTGAGTGAGCCAGCTATCGCGTTTTGGCAGTTCATAAATCATGAGTGCTAAACGCTCAAGAATAATCATCAAGCCTAAGAAAGCGCAGATAAGTAACGGCCAAGTTAAGTAGCCCAGCTGTTCGATGAGTTGTTGGTATAAGGGTTGAGACATGGTGTTTCCTTGGCGATAACTTAGATATCGCATTAACGATATAAACAAATAAATGTGTATTGCGTCTTCCCTTAAACGCGTATTTAAAGCCTTACTTTCCCCGTAAGGTTTGGTGCATTAACGGCTTAATTCAGTTCGTTTGGCTAGATTTGAGCCGTGATTAATTCAATGCAAATTTCACTGGTACACGCACTGTGTAGGCATAAGCTCTTTGTGGTTTAGGCGCGGCGAATTGCCATTTTTCTACCGCACTTAGAGCAGCCTTATCGAGTAGGCGGTAACCAGAGCTGTCAACCAATGTTAGTGATAATTGCTCACCTAATTGGTTGAACATCACCTCAACTGTTGCTGTACCTTGAAAGCCTTTTTTACGAGCTTTTTTAGGGTAGCTAGGTTGCGCTGGTGGGCTGGCAAAGGTGGGCTGGCTTAATGCTACAGCTTGTTTGCTTACACCTTGTTTTGCGTCTACTTGTGCTTGGTTGTGGGCAGTTTGCGGCTCAAGCTTTGGTTCAAGTGCTGATTGTTTTGCTTTAGCAGTAGGCTTAGCTTTATGCGGTGCCGGTTTTTTCGGTTCAAGCTTAGCGACTTGTTTAGTTGGTTTGACTGTAGGCTCAACCTTTGGCTTAGGTTTGGCTTTAGGTTTAGGTTTAGTCGTAGGTTTAGTTTTAGCCTCTGTTTTTGCTTTGGCTATTTTTTTTGGCTGCGGCTTGGGTTCAATTTGGGTTTCTGCTGGCGAAATTTCAGGCTCAATGACTTTGGGCGCTTGGCTTGCTTGCATCGCTATCGATAGGCTAACAGCTTGATTAGACCCCATGGCAGAACCAGAAATGAGCTGCAGTTCTGGTTGGCTATTTTGTGAGGCAAGTACACCGCCTTGGATTAAAACCGTTAAGCAACCAAAAGCAAAATAACGTTTAGGTGTCATGGTGAAAACTCTTAGCCAATTAGTCTATAAATATTATTAATTAGTGCCGACTAAAGTAACTTGTTTGAAATGATGTAAGTTCAATTTGATAATCAGCCACTCGCTTTACAAAACTGACAAATGGAGCTGTTATTTACATAATTTACAAATAGTTATAAATACTAGTCGCGATAGTGTCTAAACAAGATATATCATATTGAATGAGATCGCAAATGATAATGATTTTCATTTGATCTATTTTTTTATCTCAGGTAAAGTGCCGAAAATAACAAAACGGTAGTCTTTAATTCTTAATCCTAACTAAGAGGATTCAAGATAAGACGCTATCAATACTTACCTTGAGGATTGAACCAATGATCAAGAAGCCTGTTGTAATCGCAATTGCGATGGCTCTTAGCTCTAGCGCTTATGCGGCGCAAACTCAGCAAGCCAATAAGCAACAAGTCACCGAATTTGATGAAGTGCTTGTTACTGCAACTCGCGTCAGCGAAAAAGCGTCAGAAACTAGCCGTAGCGTAGCGGTTGTGAGTGAAGAGCAATTGCAAGAGTCGCAACCAGCATCGGTTGCACAGGCATTGAAAAACGAAGCCAATATCAACGTGAGCAATGGCCCACGCGCTTCATCTCAAGGGGTTGAAATTCGTGGTCTAGGCGGTCAGCGAGTATTACAAACGATTGATGGCGCTCGTCAAAACACTAATTCTGGGCATCGCGGAACCTACTTTATGGACCCTGAGCTTTTAAGCTCGGTCGAAGTGGTTCGCGGGCCTGCAAGTAGCCTATGGGGCAGCGGTGCGATTGGTGGTGTGGTTGCGCAAAACACTAAATCAGCCTCTGACTTTTTAGATGAAGAAGACACTTTTGGTGGTTATCTAAAGCAAGGTTATGAGTCAAATGGCGATCGCATTAAAACCAGTGGTGCTATCTACGGTTTAACTGATACGCAGTCGGCTGGCAAAGTAGACTGGTTGCTTAATGGTAGCTACTACGACAGTAATAATATCAAAATTGGTAACGATCAAACGCTAGAAAATAGTTCGTCAGACGGTACCAGCGGTTTGGCTAAGTTTGGCTGGGAACCTACAGATGATCAGCGCTTGCAGTTATCTGCGCGTTTTTCAAATATTGACGAGCTGGTACCAAGTAACCCTTCTACTAATGTAGGTAGTTCGGTGCCTTTGGTTAAGCGTAAAACTGAAGATCAAAATGTGACTTTAGATTACAGCTTAAATCCTACCGATAATGCGCTGCTAGATTTAAACGCGACCTTGTACTGGAATGGTACCAACTACGATGAAGACCGCGTCACTAAAAATCAGTTTGATAGCACTGAATTTGAAACCTTAGGTTTTAGCTTAAGCAACGCCTCTACGTTTGGTAATACCGTGCTTACATACGGTGTGGATGGTTATCAAGACTCGATTAAAACAGTCCGTGACGATAGCGGCCAATCAGGTCAGCGTCCAGATGATATTGATGGCAACAGCACTGTTTGGGGCGCTTATACTCGCGCTGATATCGAACTCTCTGACAGCTGGTCAGTTGACGCCGCAGTACGTTATGACGCGTTTGAAAATGAAAGTAACAACCTGAATCAGTCATCAGACGATAACGCCTTCTCGCCATCAGTCGGGCTAGTATGGAAAACCACTGATTGGTTAACCTTAAGTGCTCGTTACGATCAAGCATTCCGTGCTCCAAGCATGGAAGAGATGTACTCAACAGGTACCCATTACTGCATTCCACCTATCCCAGGCTTCTTACCAAATGGATTATGTAACACCTTTGAAATCAATCCAGACTTGAAAGCAGAGCAAGCGGAAAACAAAGAAATTAAAGCCGATTTACGTTTTGCCAATCTTGCGGGTAATGACGAATTAGCAATTACCCTAAACGTATTTAGAAACGATGTTGATGACTTTATCGAGCAATCTGTTTCTGATCCGCTAATGGGGATCCCAGGCTTTGAGCAAACCACCTCTTGGAACAACGTTGATGAAGCTAAGCTAACCGGTTTTGAATTCAGTACTCGTTACCGTTACGAGCAAACTCGGGTGAGCTTTAACTACGGTCAAACCGAAGGTAAAGACAAAACGACTGATGAATACCTATCTAACATTCCTGCCAAGAAGCTATCGATTGATCTGTCACAAGGGATCATGGAAGGCGATATGAAGATAGGGACTCGCTTTAGTTATGTGGCAGAGCAAGACGAGTTACCTGTAGACAACCTTAATCAATATGACTCATACAAACTTTGGGATGTTTACGTGGCGTGGGAACCAGCCATGGGCACATTTGAAGGTCTAAGAGTCGATTTCGCAGTAGAAAACATCGGTGATGAGGAATATCGCCAAGCGTGGCAAACCTTGTATGAGCAAGGCAGGAATTTCAAATTGTCAGCGCGCTATAGCTTCTAAGTAAGCTAATTGAGAACGAGGTCGGCTCATTAACATGGGTCGACCTCTTTGCCGTTATTTTATAGGAGATATTCCATGTCTGTATCAATAGAGCAAATCCGTCAGCATCTAGAAGCTAATCCCGCGGCTATGCCTAGCCAAGTTGCAGCAGAACTCAACATCAGTGAATTTGAAGTGGTATCAGCACTACCAAGCGAGCAACTGAGCATATTACCGCTAGAGCAAAAAGATGTGCTGTTAGCTGAGTTACCAGAGTGGGGCAATATGACCACGATTATTTCAGCATCTGGCAGTATTTTTGAGTTTAAAGGCAGCTTTCCGAAAGGTAAATATGCCCACGGTTATTACAACTTAATCACTAAAGGCGATGGCTTACATGGCCATTTAAAGCTTGATGTCATTAGCGCGATTGCGCTTATCAGTAAGCCATTTAGGGGCACCGAAAGTCACTCAATCAACTTTTTTGGCCCACAAGGTGAAGTGGTATTTAAGGTGTATTTAGGTCGTGACAAAAAGCGCGTGTTATTGCCTGAACAAGTGGCACGATTTAATGAGTTAAAGCAGCAACTTGTCGTATCGGCTTAAGTCGAGTTACCTAATAATAATTTAGAGAGTAGAGTCATGACCACTGAAAAAGAACAGCGCTTACGTGAAAAGCTATTGCCAGAAATTGAAGAGTTTAAAGCCCAGCGTTCAACGCTGCAGTTAGCCACACAAGATGCTGATGGCGTACCCAACGCTAGTTATGCCCCTTTTGCTTTAGCTGATGATGGTTTTTATATTTTGGTTAGTGAACTTGCGCGTCATGGCACCAACCTAAAAGCGTCTAATCGTCTGTCGGTTATGTTGTTAGAAGATGAAGCGGAAGCTAAAAGCGTTTTTGCACGCAAGCGTTTAACGTTTGATGCCACTGCAGAATTGGTTGATCGCGACAGCGAAACCTTTACCAAAGGGGTTGCGGCATTATCACTGCGCTTTGGTGAGATGATTGATAACCTAGCAGGTCTTGGCGATTTCAATCTATTTAAGCTAAACCCGCATCATGGTTTATATGTCAAAGGCTTTGGTCAGGCATTTAGCTTATCAGGCTCAGAGTTGTTGGATGTTGACTGGAAGCGCGATGGTCACCACGGCATGCCTAAGGCTGAACTTGTTGATGAGGCAAGCTGATTCAAAAGGCTGAATAAGGTTACATTAATAAGGCTATAGCAATCAGAAAAAGACACTCGCCTATGGTACAAACATCTCGTTAAACCCTTTAGCGAGATAAATAAAAGTATTCTGATCTAAATAAACATTGCCCGTCTTCGTGCGGGTTTTGTTATTCTGCTGTTGTTTTCATTTTAACCTTACTTAAGGTTAGGGATATTGCATTGAATCAAAACACTTCTTCTGTCGCTAATGGCGATAGTCATTCAAAGGCTACGACGAATGACTCAGATAAACCTAAAAATACACCTCATGTAAGCCAGCGTGCAGTGCTGCCGTGGATTGGCGCATTTTTAAAGCCGTATCGCGCCAAAGTTATCACCGCGATTATCTTTTTGTTTATCGGTTCACTCGCTTGGCTATCGCTTGGTCAAGGCGTGCGCCTTATGGTCGATGAAGGTTTTTTAAAAGATAACGGTTCACGCTTAAATGAGATTATCTTGCTGGTCATAGGTATTACCGCATTGAGCAGTAGCGCAATTTTTTGTCGTTTTTATTTAATGACCTGGCTGGGTGAGCGCGTTAGTGCTGATATTCGCTTAAAGGTGTATGACCACTTACTGAAACTATCACCGGGTTTTTATGCCAAGCTGAGAACCGGTGAGGTGATCTCCCGTTTTACTGCCGACTCAACCTTGTTGCAGTCTGTTGTCGGTTCAAGCTTGTCGATGGCGCTGCGTGCCAGTGTGACTGTGCTAGGTGGCATCGTCATGATGGCGATTACTAGTTTTAAAATGACAGGTTTAGTCTTGTTAGCCGTGCCTATGGTACTTGGGCCTATTTTCTTCTTCGGTCGTAAGGTGCGTGACTTATCACGTAAAAGCCAAGATAAAGTTGGGGACTTAGGGGCTTATGTTGATGAAACATTGCATGAGATCCACACCGTGCAAGCTTATTCTCATGAAGACCAAGACCGCGCCTTGTTTAATCATCGCGTTGAAGCAGTGATGGATGCAGCCAAAGGCCGAATTAAGTACCGCTCAATCCTTATCTCACTGGTAATGTTTTTAAGTATTTTAGCCATAGCTTTAGTGATGTGGGTTGGCGCGCACGATGTCATGAGTGGGGCGATTAGTGCCGGTGAGCTGTCGGCCTTTATGTTTTACGCGGTAATGGTGGCAGGCTCTGTGGCAACCATCAGTGAAGTGATTGGCGAAATTCAACGTGCGGCTGGTGCTACTGAGCGTTTGATTGAGCTCATTGAAACCCCGATAGATATCCCTGTGGTAGAAAACCCACTTGGGCTACCAACGCCCGTGCGCGGTGAACTGCAGCTTAAAAATGTACGATTTAGCTATAGCAATATGAGTGATAGTGTTGATAGCAGCCTTGAGCCTTTTTTTAATAACAACAACGAAGTCATTCGTGGCCTCAATATTGATATCAAGCCCGGTGAACGTGTGGCACTGGTTGGCGCTAGTGGCGCCGGTAAAAGTACCTTATTCGAATTACTACAACGCTTTTATGTGCTCGATAGCGGCTCGATTGAACTTGATGGCATAGATATCGCCAAGCTGACGCCACAAATTCTGCGACAGCAATATGCTCTGGTGCCACAAGAGTCAGTAATTTTTGCGACTAGCGTACTAGAGAACGTGCGTTATGGCCGCCTTGATGCGAGCGAAGCAGATGTAAAGCAGGCTTGTATTGCTGCCAAAGCTGATGAGTTTATCACTGAGTTTAGCGACGGCTACCAAACCTATTTAGGCGAGCGCGGCGTACGTTTATCTGGCGGGCAAAAGCAGCGAATTGCGATTGCCAGAGCAATATTAGCTGATAGACCAATTCTGTTATTAGACGAAGCGACCAGCGCGCTCGATGCGGTGAGTGAGCATAAAGTTAAACAAGCACTCGATAGCTTGATGACAAGCAAAACAACGCTGATTATTGCCCATAGGCTAGCAACGGTTATCAATGCCGACCGCATTTTAGTGTTAGATAAAGGTCAAGTAGTGGCTAGTGGCACCCATCAACAGCTGATGCTAAGCAGCGAGCTTTATCGTGAATTTGCCAGCTTGCAGTTATTAACTGAGCAAGACTAAGTGAAGACAGATTAAATATTTTTGACGCTTAGTTAAACTTTATAGCGCTGGTGAACGTATTGTTATTTAATGCGTTTATCAGCAAAAAATAGAGAGAAGAATATGCGTTTGATAATGATGTTCAGTTTACTGTTTTTATCTGCCTGCACGAGTTTACCAAGCGGTATAGAGCCGGTTAAAGGCTTTGAGTTACCGCGCTACTTAGGCACTTGGTATGAAATAGCGCGTCTTGATCATAGTTTTGAACGCGGACTTAATCAGGTGACTGCGACCTACTCGATGAAAGACGATGGTGGCGTGCAGGTGATTAATCGCGGTTTTTCAACTGCCGAGCAAAGCTGGGATGAAGCTGAGGGCAAAGCCTACTTTGTTGATAGCCCAGATATTGGCCATCTTAAGGTATCTTTCTTTGGACCATTTTATGGTGCTTATGTGGTGTATGAACTCGATACTAAAGATTACCAATACGCCTTCATCACTAGCTATAACCGTGACTACCTATGGTTTTTATCGCGCACACCGACTGTGGATGAAGCGCTAAAGCAGCAGTTTATCGAGCAAGCTAACAAGCTTGGTTTTGCCACGGACCAGATCATTTGGGTCAAACAAAGTTAGTTAGAATTAAAAACAATACAGACTAAAAAGGAGCCTTAGGCTCCTTTTTACTATCTGTGACTTAAACAGGCGACCTTGGCGCAGCTTATGTCGCTTTTACTTTTGAGCTACTTACGTAACTTTTACCTTGGAGCTACTTACGTAGCTCGCGCCTTAAAATCTTACCTACGGTAGATTTGGGTAGGGCACTAACAAATTCAATGATTTTTGGTACTTTATACGCGGTAAGTTGTTCGCGGCAATAGTGTTCAATTACCGTTTTAGCCTGCTCTATATCGCTATGTGGATCGCTTAATACAATAACCGCTTTAACCGCTTCACCGCTGCGATCATCGTTAACGCCAATCACGGCACACTCTAATATGCTGTCATGGTTTGATAAAACGTCTTCCACCTCATTAGGGTAAACATTAAAACCCGAGACGATAATCATGTCTTTCTTACGGTCGACAATTTTGTGAAACCCATCTTCTGTCGCTACCGCAATATCGCCGGTTTTAAAGAAACCAGCCTTGGTCATGACCTTATCGGTTTCAGCTTGGTTGTTCCAGTAACCTAGCATTACCTGCGGGCCAAATACGGCAAGCTCACCGGTTTCACCAATTGGAACTTCATTATCATCCATATCGAGGATTTTAACTTGGGTGGCGATCACCGGTTTGCCGATAGTACCAAGTTGCTCAAGCCCAGGTGAATTAAGTGATACCACTGGCGAGGTTTCAGATAAGCCATAACCTTCAGAAATGGTGCAAGCCGTTGTTTGCTGCCAAATGCTTGCCGCAGCTTGGGTAAGGGCGGTACCGCCAGAAATGGTGACTTTAAGGTGACTAAAGTCTAGCGCTTGAAATGCAGGCTGATGGCATAGACCAACAAATAGAGTGTTAAGACCGGCAAAGCCAGTAAATGGATAGTTTGATAACGTAGAGATTAAACCCGCAATATCTCGTGGGTTAGGGATTAAAACGGAGCAGCCGCCGCGCTCATAATAAAGCACCAAATTCACCATAAAGGCATAGATATGGTACACAGGGAGCGGTGCGACGAAGATCTCTTCACCTTCAATAATTCGGCTACCTAAGCGTGACTTAATCTGCATTGCGTTGGCAATTAAATTGCCGTGAGTCAGCATGGCACCTTTCGACAACCCTGTTGTGCCGCCTGTGTATTGCAGTGCCGCTATTTGGCCAAGTACGCTGATCACTGGCGCGTAGGTTAGCGCCTCGCCTTTTGCCAATACATCGCAAAAAGGTACTGTTGCAAAAGGCACTTCAGGTTGTGGTTGCGGCGCAATTAAGTCCATCGCATGGGTAGATATAACAGTTTCAATACCTGTTTTTTCTACTACCTCAGTCAGTGTAGGCAGTAGATCTGATAGAACCACTAAGACTTTAGCGCCGGAGTCATTAAACTGATGAATCAGTTCACGCTGGGTATAGAGAGGATTGGTATTCACCAGCACCATTCCAGCTTTGATAGCGCCGTAAGCGGCGATAACAAATTGGGTAATGTTGGGCAGCTGAATAGCAATTCTATCGCCTTGCACTAAACTCGTTTCTTGCTGTAAATAAGCAGCAAATTGGCGAGAGTAGCGATTAATTTCATTAAAGCTCGTTTCTTTACCAAGGCATGAATAAGCTGCTTTGTCGCCATAACGGGCACTGGCAAGTTCAATCAGATCGATAAGCGATGCATAGCGTGAGAGATCGAGCGTTAAGTCTGAGTCGTAAGCCATTGAAGTACCCTTTAGCTAGTGTGTTGATTGTTGGCGATTGATGCTTATATAAAATCAAACAGGCGTTTAGATTAGTGCGATTCTAGCAGAAAGGTCAATGGGCGAAGTTGAAATAAATTGTTTCCTGCTAATTGTATTGAATCGATGGGTATCAGTTTGTAAGGATTAGACTTTTTGCTCTAAATGTAAAGAGAGGTAGGTTCTAGGAAAGGTAAAGAAAGGTTCTAGGTGCTAGGAAAAGATCAAAGCAAAGAGGGTTAAAATAGAGACGGTTCAATCAAAGACGATAAAAGCTAAGGCGATTTTAGAATAGTCGAACATGACTACATCACTACAGAACGCTTCGCTTACAGGACGAGCAAAGTCTAAGGCTCTAGGAAATGCAAAGATAGGTTCTAGGTACAATGAAAGGTCCTAGAAAAAGATTAAGCAAAGAGGAAAGGTCGGAAAAGCAAAGAAACGCTAAAGGTAGTGATTTTTGCTTTTCCTAGTAGGGCGCAGGCCGTTCTCGCGGCGAAGCGCCCTAGGACCTAGATTCTATAACCTTTATCCTGAACTTAAATCGGTGCAAAGAAACTCGACTCTTGTGAGGCTTGGCCATAGTTGTGCTGCTCCGCCACGGTAAAGGTAATTTCATTGCGGCCACTTGGTAATTGTTCAGGCTCTGCAACCACTGTAATTGGGTAATCAAGTTGCTCTCCGGGCTTAATTTTCAAATTTACATCACCCATTACTCTATAGCCATTATTACCAGACACGTATATGCGATAAAGTCTTGCTTGCTGGGTTTTATTGCGGATCTTAAGGGTGAAGCTGTTTTCAATTTTATCGTCTAAAGTTTCGCGGTACAGGGTTTGTCGGTCGCGTAGTACATTGAGCTCAATGCTATTGCGATTATAAATATCGACAGCAATGACAGTGATCATGATTAGCGCTGCAACTCCGTAGCCTATGAATTTATATGATTCATAAAAGGGCTCCGCTTTGCCGGCTAGCGAGTTTTCACTGGTATAGCTGATAAGGTTCTGTTGATAGCCAAATTTTTCCATGGTTTGATTACAGGCATCAACACAAGCGCCGCAGTTAATACACTCATATTGCAGGCCATTTCGAATATCTATGCCTGTCGGGCACACATCGACACAGAGATTACAATCAACACAGTCACCTAATGAACTAGCTTCATTGCGCTTACGTGGACCTCGGCTCTCACCACGACTGGCATCATAAGTTACGGTTTTAGTATTGGCGTCAAACATTACCGATTGAAAGCGTGAATAAGGGCAGCAATGTAAGCACATTTGCTCGCGCATCCAGCCTGCGTTTAAGTAGGTGCATATGGCAAAGAACCAAACCCATATAGTTACCCAAAAGCTTGCACCAAAGCTGAAAATGTCGACATAGAGTTCTCGAGCAGGCACGAAATAAGCAATAAAGCCGCAACCAGTTAGCAAGGCTACTGCGCCCCAGGCACTGTGTTTTAAAGCGCGCTTCTTGAGTTTGTCTGTGCTCCAAGGTGCTTTATCTAGGGCGTAACGTTTATTACGGTTTCCTTCGATGCGAGTTTCTATCCACATATAAATAAAGGTCCATGCGGTTTGTGGGCAAAGGTAGCCGCACCAAATTCGCCCCCAGAACACGGTGATAAAAAACAGTAAAAATGCCGCAGCAATAAACACCCAAGCCAAAATCGTAAAATCTTGCGGCCATAATGTGGTGCCAAAAAAGATAAACTGCTGCTGGCTCAGATCAAATAATATCGCCTGACGACCATCGTAGGAGATAAACGGTAGCAGAAAAAAGAGCGCTACTAGCAAACTGTTCATGCCAGTTCTTAGCTGTTGAAACTGACCTTTTTGCTCACGGATATGGATCTTTCGATTAGCTGGCTGACTCGGTATTACAGTTACGGGGATCCGTTGCGCTTGAGCTGGACTCTCTATCGTGTTGTTCACGTTATTTTTTTGCATAAGGCTTCTCTACAGGACGCATTCTGTGTTCGCAGCACTTTTAGTGCAGCGTGGCAATATCGTTACTGACTGTATTTGCAAGCCTTATACCAAGTTTTTAGTGGTGTTAGTTATTGATTTTAAACAGTATTATTTGTTACAGGTTTTACGTGGGTGGCGATATATCGTGTGTTGGCGATATATCGCGATCTTTGAAGCTAAGAATAGAAAGCGTGCTTGATTTAGTCAGATGCTAAATTGGCCGAACAATTGCCAGTTTATTCATACGTGAACGCAAAGTACTTGGCGGCAAACCAAGTACAGCAGCGGCACCACCACTTCCCGAGATCCGCCATTGGGTCTGCTTTAGAATATTAATGATATGCTGGCGTTCGACCTGTTGCAGTGTTTGATTGCTGGCAACAGTTTGTGGGTTATCAAGTGGTGCAGACATTGTGAGCTGGCAAAACTCCAATACTGGGCCATGGGCTAGGATCATCTCCCGCTCCAGCACATTTTGCAGCTCGCGAACGTTTCCTGGCCAGCTATTTTGCATTAGTTTTTGCATGCCTTTTTGGCTGACTTGGCTCACTTTTTTACCCAGTTTACGGTTTAAATCTTGGATTAAGTGACTGACTAACTCTGGAATATCGCTCAAGCGCTGCCTCAGTGGTGGCACCACAATTGGAAATACATTTAAGCGGTAATACAGATCCATACGAAACAGACCTTGCTCGACACGCTTAAGTAAATCGTGGTGAGTGGCGGTGATAAGACGAATATCAACTTTGATGGTTTGGCTGCTGCCTACACGTTCAAACTCTTGTTCTTGAATGACTCTAAGTAACTTAGATTGCGCCTCTAAACTCAGCTCAGCCACTTCATCTAAAAACAGCGTGCCTTGATGGGCAAGCTCAAAACGACCCTTGCGGCGGCTGGTGGCACCGGTATATGCGCCTTTTTCATGGCCAAACAGCTCACTTTCTAATAGCGAACTTGAAAAGGCGGCACAGTTAACGCTGATGAGCGGTTTATCGGCACGATTACTTAATCTGTGGAGGTTACGAGCAACAAGCTCTTTGCCTGTGCCATTTTCACCACTAATGAGTACAGTGCTCTCCGTGTTTGATACTAATTTAATCTGTTGAATGAGTTGATTAATTGGCTGGCTACTACCGGATATTTCTACATCACCAGTACGATCGGCAAGCTCAAGCTGTAAGTATTGATTTTCAAAAGACAGCTTTTCAGATAGCGCTTGCACTTGCTCAAGTGCTTGCCTTAATGAGCGTTCTGTTTGCTTTTGAATACTTATGTCACGAAATATCGCGACTACACCCATCATCACCCCATCCTTGTATACTGGGGTCGATGTATAGTGCACAGGAAAGCTAGTGCCATCTTTACGCCAAAATACTTCATGGCTGATCTCACGAGCTGTGCCGTCTAATAATGTGTTGTAAATTGGGCAATCATCTTTATGGTAGTGGCTGCCATCGCTATGGCTATGGTGATGACAATCATGAATATTTTTGCCAAGCAATTCTGCCGAAACCCAACCTGTCATTCGTTCAGCCGCAGGGTTAATAAAAACCGCATTTCCGTCAAGATCAAACCCATAAATCCCTTCGCTGACTGCGTTTAAGATCAGTTGGTTTTCTGGTAAAAAGTTGTCGTGGTTGGTTTTGTCTTTAAGGTTAATGGCAGACATAAGCAGCCTAATAGAGAGGAGTTAATGTTCTGAGTATACGGAAAAATGGCGGGCAAAAAAATAAGGTCACGAAATAACGTGACCTTATTTTTAATCTCTAATATTGCTAATGTGTTAGCCAGAGCTAGCCTTTGGCTTTTTGTAGCCCTTGTAGGACAGATTCCATGGTGAGCTGGGTAGGTAATATGATGCCGTCGGGTGCCCCTGGGCCATAGACTTTATTATATGGTGTGCCGCCTCGCCCTTGAGTTCGCATATAGTCCTCAACAATGGCGTTAGGCTCAGTCCAATCGCCTAGCATTAAAATAATCTTGTCAGCCGCTAAGGCATTAACGATTTTTTCTCTGTGGGTTACGCCGACTTTATTGGCATAACAGATATTGCACCAGTCCGCGGTGACATCGACAAATACCGTATAACCTTGATCCACAAGTGGCTCAATTTGACTCGGAGTTAAGGTTTGCCAATGCAGCTTTTTATATGCTTCATAGTCTTCGCCATAGTTAATAAAGGCAAATACACTGCCGACGCATATTGTCATAAACCCTAAAACCACAATTACCCCATTAGGGATGATTCTGCCTTTAATTTTGAGCCAGATAAGTGAAGCAATACTTAAGCAAAGTAGGCTGAAAAAAATGGCGATGCTGATTGAAATCGTATCCATCAATACTCCAAAAAAATTATCTAAGGGCTACAGTGTTAGGCGCCTAAACAATAAAGCAGTAGCAATTGTAGCCAGCTTAATTAATGCACGCACTGTCCCAAGCTAACACTATTGTGCACCAGTTAAATGAAAATAACCTGAGTAACTCTCGCCTAATGCATTGAATATTGCAGGTAAGGTGTCTGTTTATGGTCGTAATAAACCAAGTTGGTCAGTAAAGGGTTATTAATATATATTGTTGCCACTTAATTACTGGCCATAGGCTGGGTATTCACAAGGGATAAAATGACTTTTAGTGCTTGGCTAGGTTTACTAGCAATTTGTTGTTTAGGCGCAATGTCACCGGGACCGAGTTTAGCCATGGTGGTGAGACACACTCTTGGTGGTGGCCGCGGTAAGGGCATTATTTGTGCCTGGGCACATTCAATCGGCATTGGCGTTTATGCCTTGCTAACCTTATTGGGTTTAGCGGTATTACTGAAACAAGCCCCAATGGTGTTTAACGGCATTGCTATTATTGGTGCACTTTATTTGGCTTATATGGGGGTACAGGCACTACGTTCTAAAGGCGGTATGTCAGATAAACTCGCAGCTGGTGAATCAACTGATGCATTAACCGCAGCGCGTGATGGTTTAGCTATTTCGCTATTTAATCCTAAGATCATGCTATTTTTCTTGGCGCTATTTAGCCAGTTCGTGATGGTGGCAGACAATATGACAGGTAAAGCATTAATCGTGCTGACGCCACTGGTTATTGATGGTTTGTGGTACACATTAATCGCGCTAATATTATCGCATTCAGCTGTGTTGCCAAAGCTTAGAGAGAAATCTGCTTTAATCGATAAACTGTCGGGTGTGGTGCTGATATTGCTGGCAGTGCGGGTGATTGTGTCGCTTTAGAACAGTCATCAAGATAAAAAACGCCATCATAATAGATGGCGTTTTTATTGGTTAATTGTTTTTAACCAAAGCAACTCAGGCTACATTGCACTAATGGCTTAAGAGTTGAATACCTGTACAGCATCATCTTTAGCTGCTTCAGGCTCAGGCTCGCGAGACTGCACAGGGTTTTTGATATGGTCTTCAAGGTTATCCGCAAGCATGGCTTTGTATTCATCGGTAAACCATGCAAGAGCATTGTCTTTTTCTGCTGCTAGATCAGATGATTTTAAAGAAGCTTCAAATGCGTTGAAGCGAGCAGCTGCGAAACGCATAGCTGTGCCGACTTTACCGACATCTTGTTCTTTACCTGCTAGTTCGTTTGCCAATGCAATGAATTGATCGGCTAGTTCAAAAATGGTGGTTTCTTTTTTAGCTTCTGACATCTTGCTTCTGCTCTTGTTTATCTAGGATAGTGTCTCGATTCTAACTTAAATGAGACATTAATGAATCATTGATATTAACTATTGGGATCTGAATCGGTAATAACGCTACCGTCACGAGAATCGTAATAGATAGACATGGTTTGCTCTGGTAAGTAGAAGTAGCGGCATTGGTCTGGGCCAATATAAGTGGCAAAGTATTCTGCACCATCAGTATTTGGAGAGCTGGTGACGACAGGGGGCTCTTGCATAATCGTGCGCCATACAGACATACAATCAGCAACGTTATTTAACCTTGGGCTCGATTCAAATGGTGGGTAGTTTTGCGCAGGAAAGCCCCATTGATTAATATCTAGCTGACCGTTACTGCCATCGCCAAATACTTGCAAATTATCAACTGGGCCAGAGCCACCTTTAGACGCCCATTTTACATTTGCTAAAGTGATGCCACCTTTAAATGCAGCGCCAGTTGCCTCGACTGTTGCGATTTGAGCATCTTGCTTTAGATTGATAAATTTTGGCGTAGCCACAACTGCTAAGATCCCTAAGACGATGATCACCACGACCATCTCAATTAGGGTAAATCCCAAGCTTGCAGTTTTTGTAGGCATGAATAATTCCTTTATTCTTTCAATCTTAATTTTATCGCTAACGAGCGAGCGCTATAGATTCAATATTAGCTGTTAGGATCCGAGTCCACCACAACGCTACCGTTATTAGAGTCGTAAGTTATCGATAAATTTGTATTATCTGAGTACTGATAGATACAGACTGCTGGCACACGTCCATTATATAGAGCTTTATAATCGGTTTCATCAGAGGCATTTATATCTGATACCGTAGGCTCATCGTTTTGCAGTACTATTTTCCATACTGAAATACAATCATCAACATTATCAAGCTGAGGTGAGGCTTCATTATCAGTATAAAAATGCTGAGCAGGCCAACCATTAGCATTAAAATCAACATGGGTATCATCAGTGTCGCCATATACTGGCAAGTTTTCAGCAGGACCACTCCCCACTTTTACAGCCCATACCGAGCGCGCTAAGTTAATGCCTGATTTAAAAGCTCCACCAGTGTTTTTAACTTGGGCAACTTGTGCATCTTCAGATAGGTTGAGAAATTTAGGTGCAGCAACAGCCGCCAAAATGCCCAAAATAATGATCACCACAACCAGTTCAATAAGCGTAAAACCTAACTGTTGTTTTGTTAATGGACCTAAACCTTGCATTATAAAATCATCAATTCGTAATAAGGTGGCTATATTAACACTGACAAGTTTTAATACCAATGATCAAAGGTTGGTTACTTGATTGCTTGTTGGGTATTAAAGTTTGCAGTTTGTTGTATTGGTTGGTGTTGTTTATGCGTTTATTCCGTCTGTTTGGTTGTCTGTTTTGCCGGCTAATTACAGATAGGTGAGCTTGTTTACATGGTAAACTTGGCTTTCTTCAGCTTTACAGGTTTTATTTAGAGGTTAATGATGGCAGTTAATAGTAGTTGGTCGACTTTTATTAAAGAGCAACAGCAGCAAGAATATTTTAAGTCCTTACAGCTATTTGTTGATGCAGAACGGGCATCGGGTAAAGTCATTTTTCCGCCTGAAAATGAAGTGTTTGCTGCTTTTGATGCTACGCCTCTTGATAAGGTGCGAGTAGTACTCATTGGCCAAGATCCTTACCATGGCCCCAACCAAGCTCATGGATTGTGTTTTTCGGTTAAACATGGCGTAAAAACGCCGCCCTCTTTGGTCAATATGTACAAAGAGTTGGCTACCGATATTGATGGCTTTATGGTTCCAGAACACGGCAACTTAAGCGCTTGGGCTGAGCAAGGAATATTAATGTTAAATACCGTATTAACGGTTGAGCAAGCCAAGGCGCATTCCCATGCTAAATCAGGTTGGGAAACTTTTACCGCCAACGCATTAACCCTGCTTAATCAGCAACCCCAGCCGATTATTTTTGTGTTGTGGGGGGCTCATGCGATTAAAAAAGGTAAGGGGGTTGATGCGCCGCAGCATGAGGTTCTTAGCGGGCCACATCCATCGCCATTATCAGCTTATCGTGGTTTTTTTGGTTGTCAGCATTTCTCTAAAGTTAATCAGCTTTTACAAGCTCGAGGTGAAGCCCCAATCAACTGGCAGGTATAACTTTATCTGAATATTGATACACTGCACTTGGAGTAATAATCATAGGTAACGGCACATCCCAATGCTGGCAGGGCAGGCTATCGACTTGCTGACAGTCGTGGGCATAACCTATCGGTAAAGGTTTACCGATACTTTGCCAGTTAGCGAGGGTTCTGTCGTAGTAGCCACCGCCCATCCCCATGCGGTTACCGTGCTTGTCAAAGGCGACCAATGGTGTGATCACTACATCTAGTTGATGAGTAAGCATCATCTGCGTGATATCTAACTTTGGTTCCCAAATACCTAAACTGTTTTGCTCTAATACACTATCAGCTTGATAGCGTAGGAAGAGTAAATTGCCCGCACTAAAGGGGTGTAATCGTGGCAGGTATACCGCAATATTATGCTGCCAAAGCATCTCTATTAATGGCTTGGTATCAAGCTCTCCATCATTGGTAAGATAAAGTGCTACACGGCGAGCGTTAAGTTTGAGTATGGTCGATAAAGAGGTATCTGTGGCCTGCTTTGAATCTGCAAATTGCTGCTCGGCCGACAAGCTTTGGCGCGCGAGACGAATCGTGGCGCGGATCTGCTTGCGATTTGCAGGGGTAATACTGTTGTGCGTTTTTGCTGGCATTTAAGACGACTCCTTTTGATAAATAGTCTAACTTTCAGAGTGGTTAAAAGCTACCGGTACAAAAATGCCGCTTAGTGCTAAAGAACCAAGCGGCATCGATTAAACTATTTCTCGTGACGAAGTAGCTTTAACGCTCCATATTCATCGACTTAAGCAGTACTGGACTGTTGTAGTCGGCCACGGCTGTTTTGGCATTTAACCAAAAACGTCGACGAGTTAAGAAGTAGCTACACAATATAGTCAATAAACCCAGTTCAATTAAGTTATGGCTCATAAACATTAATGCTGGCTCAATAATTTGGCCGATACCTCTAACGTACTTCACTTCAGCCGGCACTATGCCAAGTGCACCGTTGAGCATAGCGATACCAAATTGAAGGGCGACGTATAATGCTGCAGCAACAATTAAACCAATAGGCTTTAAGTACCATTTGCTCGGCCAGCTGAAGCCAATAACTAATAAATAAAGCCCTACAAATAAGGCGCCACCAGCTAATGCATTTACGAGAGCGGGCGTATACTGAAACGCTGTTAGGGTATTATAAAACAAGCTTAGGCCAATGTGAGGCAGCAACAGAGTAATACCTAATGCCAGAGCATAAGTTTTAGCTTTACCAATGTTCTTCCAATAACAGCGTTTTATCAGCTGGTAACTTGCGATAAACAGACCTATGACAAAGGCATAGTTGGCTAATGGGTGGACTCCAAACAGGGCAAAGTCACCCTTTAATAGTGCGACAATCCACTGTGGGTATTGCATTAAGCCTACACGGTCCTGAGTTTGCTCTGCAAACTGTGGAAACAGTAGCGCTATTAGTATACCTAAGGTAAAGAATAGGTAGGCATATTTAACTACAGCGCCTAACATCCTAGGGACAATGCCTTTTACGCTTTGTTTCTTAAGCTGGGTCACCAAAGTCTTATAGTTGGTTACTACGGCATCTTTGATATCTGTCGATACCCAATTCTCCTCTAATAACCCAATTTTGCTGCTCGTCGTATCGGCTTCTACGATATTTTTAATCGCAGGCGTGGCAAGGGCAATGGTGTCGTCTTTTTTATCTCCCGCGCCCATCTTTTGGGCGACTTTCCACACTGCTGGATCATAAACACCACCGGCGTCATGAGTTTTATTTTGTTTACCGGCAAAACACATTTTAGTGTCGACTTTGTCGATAGTTGCCGTGAATTGCAGTGTTGGCAAAATAGCACTAAAGGCATACACAAAGGTACAACCATCAAGGTCGCCTTCAACATCTACTTCGGTAATATCGTTAAAGCCGTGGATTACGTTAAGGCCGGTACGTTTGATAAAATCGCCAGTCCATTCATGGTAATCGCTACTGGTATGCTTCCATCTAGTGCTGCGCTTGGCTTCGCCATCGATAGTGTAGCTGTAATATAAGTAACCGCTGCCATCACAGGTACGGCAGGTGACGTCACCGCTACCATTACAAGTTGAACAGGTTTGTTTACCGCTGCCCCAACATGATGAGCAAGACTCTGTAGTGTAAACCGTACGTTGGTTGTAGCTGTCGTACTTACTCACACTGACACGGCCGCTACCACTACAAGAATAACAACTACTTTTTCCTCGGCCATTACAGCTGCTGCAACTTACACAACCAGAGCCTCGGCAATTGCTACAAATGTCTTGACCTACATAGGTATTAGGAGCTGAGTTTAAGCCAGTATTTTTGATTAAAAAGTTTTTGCTAATATCCGGCCCAAGGATCTTGATAAAGCGTTCGTTAAACAGTGGGTCTCGGCCACTGACATACTCTTTAGCTGCTTGGTTTGCTTCATGGCTTGCATCTGACGATGTACCACAGCTAATACCTGCAGGACGTCGTCCCCCATGGCTATGGGAGTTGACGCCAATTTCAATTCGCCAGCCAAAGGTAAAGTTAAGTTGAGGCTGTTTAGCTTGCTCATCGCTTAATACAACGGGTACATCTACACCGGTGAGTTCTTCACCGTTAGTTCTAATAAAGTCTTGAAATTGCTGTAATTGGCTCACGGCATACTTCCTATTTAATACTGGTTATAGCTTAATGGTAAATTGAGTTTTATCGGCTTTTAAATACACCCATTGACGCACATCTTGATGACCCGGAGCACTCACCTTAATATCGTAACCACCAGGTGGCAGTAGCATCCCCGGTTGATATCTTGGTTTAATATTCATCACAGAAACTCTAGCTCCATCAACGTTAGTATTTACCGTTAAAGGCAGTTTCAACGTTGGCTTAGCTGTGCTCTTTTTAGCGCTGTGGTCACTTGAGTCGTGCTCTGGCAGCATGGCTAAATCAAATTGGTTAAGTGGTTCGCTAATCGCATTGAAGCCTTTGGTAATGCTAAAGGTATTGTCAATTGCTGAGCCAATAGGCTGCACCAATGGCTGGGTAACCAACAGCCACTTGAGCGCAAAAGAAATACTGGCCGAATCATTCTTCTCCATCTGCTCAAAGAAGTAGTTCATCGCCGAGTCTTCCATGGTGTACTCATTGCCGCCAATCGACATAGGCACGACAAAAATTGACGCTAAAATGGTCATGGTAATTGCAGGCTTAACGTAAGGTTTTGTGCTCTTTTCTGTTGTCGGTTTAGCTTGCTTAGCTTGTACCAACTCAACGAGTTTCATTGGTAGCTTAAGCACTGTTAGCAGTACTAACGCTAAACTAATCGACATTGAAATAGGTGGGATAATGGTGGCACGTAGCGCCGATTTACCGGTGGCTTCAAATATACCACCATCGGCAAACTCAGCTTTTTGAGCTTCTAGTACATTAAGGTATTCAGTGGTTTTGCGCTGAATATTAGGCTCGATGATTTGCTGCTTAAACTGACGATTATTCCAGTCGGCTAAGGTAGGGTTAACGTATAGGTCACCCATACGTTTGGCAATACGCTGCTGAATATCGCTGTGGCGTTGGAATGCTTTCCAGCTTAGGTTAGGCGGCATATCAGTGTTTTTAGCACGCATGTTTTTGCGCCATTCAATATCGGTTTGTTGGCGAACTTTGCTTGCCACGGCTTTATCGAATGTTCGGCGATCAGTAATAGACCAAGCAGTTGGTAGACTTAGCCCTTTCTGTTTAAGCTTTTTGTTTACCTTAAGGCTAGTGAGTTCATGTACTCTGAAGGTATGCAAAGAGTTGATGCCTAATGGATAGCCTCCTGATTCTTTAATAAAGTCAGGCTCCATTTTTACCATCAGTACATTCTTATAGTGATTCACATCATTGGTATACACCATGCGGTGATCTTTTAAACCTGCATCGCCACCAGTAGCCGCATCAACCGCTTGCATAGCGGTGAATAGACCAAAGGTCATGACACCAGCAATGATTGAGTTGCCAACATTTTCAGAGGTAGAGATCTCTTCACGGATCAGCCAGTCATCAGGCGGTATATACGGAATGCTGTATTTCTTTATCTCGCGGTCATAACCATCTTGTAAGCGCTCAAAACAGCGGTTACGACTGTTACCTTTTTTCTTATCAGCACATTTATTACGACGCTCAAAATAGTCATGGATCTTAGGGGCTATTTTTTGTGCTCGAGATTCCACCCTAGCTTCATAAGCGGTAACGCCTTTTTGATACTTTTCCCAGCCCAGTTTTACTTGGTTTTGGGTATCTAACCAATACTCATCAGAGCGGTCAGGCGCACTGGCTAAAGCGCGATTATATTTGGCAGAACCATCGGCGTATTCTTGATATTTGCCTCTCAACGTTTGACGGAATTCATCATAATCTTGGTAATGGCTATCAAAGCGAGACATGGCTTTATCACGGACAAACTTTTCCATGATCATGCGCTTTTTCTGCGATAGATCATCGACTAGTTTATCGTCGGCATACACTAAACCACCAAATACTGATAAGAAGGTCTTTTCTGTGCCGCTATGGGCTTGGTCTGGGTTGTAATTAATACCTTCAAATTGAATCGACTTTTCGATTAACGCGCTACGTAGGACTTGTGACAAATACGCTTGCTGACGCTCTTCTGGTGTCGAAGCATCAATAATAAAGTGGTCCACTAACCATTTTTGGCCAAAAAATACCGTAGGCCAAACAAGCACGGCAATCAAACAAAAATAGCCAAGCGCACGGCCAACTCTAGCTACGCGTTTGCCGCTAAGTAGCATATCCGCTAGTAGTAAAGTCACGCCAATACCACTAATGGTTCGGCCAAATAACTCAACTGCGCGCAGATCATCATGGCTAGAGTTACGACCTCCGGCCACATCGGTTAATGCAGCATTAAATACCGCTTCAGGGAACAGATAAATAACCGAGCAGATGAACATGGTCATCATCCACCAAAATGGTTTACCGACACTGGCGATCTGCTGCTCTATTTTTTGCTGCTTTTGTTGTTTAGCTGCAGTTGATTGTTGCTTTTTTTGCACCTTCTGTAGCTCTTTTTCTGCAGCCGCCATTTTAATTTGAGTCGGCGCAGAGTTAAGTAAGTCAGTGGCAAATGGGCTGTTTTTTTTATCAGTCATTGTTACTACTTGGTAGGGTTAAAATAATGGTTTTACTATTGGTTTTCTCTATTTCTTCATCGACAATTGTCGGAAAGCCATGAGGGTTACTTGCTGAAGTCTTATTGCTTCTGCTGACTTTCGCTGGCTTAGCCTTGGCTCTAGCAATTGACTTAAGGCCAGAGTTTAACGAGATGTAATAACCCTCTTGCTGGTAGCCAAGCATTTCGTCAAAGCGATCAAAGTCGGCATCAGCAGGCAGCGACGCAATATATTTTCCGGCAGGGGTTAACGGCTGATAACGCTTGTTCGGTACAGAAGCATTAAACAGTTTCTGGCAGATTTTATAAGGTGTGGTGTCGACAATTACACCATCAGGTAGTTTTTTCTTAGCGAGTCGCTTTAACTGGCCTTGATGAAAATCAGTACCGTTAATCGTATAGGTGTAGACTTTCATGCCATAACGGTGCGCGCTATTTAACACACTGGTATTTTGCATAAAGCTGCGAATATCTAAATGCAGGCCTGAGTTTGCGCCAAGCTTATCGCTGATCTTTCTTATACCTGCAGATGACGCATAGTTCTTATAACGAGAACGGTAACGTTTAGTGCCATACTTGCCCGCAAACTCGATGTTCTTTTGGTGATCCAAGTAATAATCATCGTTTTGAGCGCCGCGGCGCAGATCGGCTGTAACCTTATCAACGCTGGTTGGGTGTGCACCTTGAACGAATCCTAAGTAAACGCGTGGGTTAATCCCACGGAGTTTTTCCAGCATTTCCAGATCAGATGCCGAATAATAATAGCCACCCTGACCAATGGTTTGACGCAACATATTGTCTAGCTCAACCAGTTCATGGCCATTAGCTTCAGACTTGATTTCTACGTTTAGCAACTGATCATAAGAGCGATAGGCAGCAAAAGTAGTAAACGCCTCGTATGCAGTAATTGGACGCATATCGAGTAGTTCGTTTGAGCCTTTTTGGCGTAGTTTGAGCTTGGCATATTGCTTACGATTCATGCGCTCAAGTTTGTAGCGCTCACCGGTGTAATACACAGTCGCACGGCCTGTTTGGCTGTCGTGATGGTTAACCCAAGTGCCGTCTTTTAGCTGCATTACATCAATTTCGACACTGTTGTAGTTATCAAAAAGCGCAGATGCAATGGCAAGGTCGCTGCTTTCTGGTAAGCGAAAGTCACCGCGATGTGCAGAAATATCCAGCGGACACTGCGCAATGGACACCATTTTTATATGGCCACTATCGCTGAGGTATAAGTTGCGATCGCCCAAAGTCAGCTGAATATCAACAATATCTTCACCATCAACTTTAGCGTCAAACGGCAGGTGACTTAATGATTGGGGCACAACTTTTGGGGGGATCGGAGGCGCCTCTGGGGTAGATTTACAGCCTGAAAGAGCGATAAAAATGATGAGCAGTAAAGCATAACAGCGAGAAGATTTAAGCATACAACTTGTCATAGTCCCTGAATTACAAGTTATTAATAATTATCGCTTTATACGCGAAAAGATAGTTAAAAACAATGGCGAACTAGAAAAGGCTTGTATGTAACCCTATGATTTTAAAGGGTTCGAACAATAATTAAGTGAGTGACAATTTACATAGTGTGACATATGTTCAATCGTTACAGTGGCTTAAGCTTATTTAGGGATTCATTTAGTAGGCTTGCTGTGACTAATCTCGTTCGAGTTTATTGGCGTTATAGATAAGTGGAATTTAGTTCAAGATGATTTTAGCTATAGGGTTATTGATTGCAATAGCAAGAGACTGACAGCACAAAGATACAAAACGAATTAATCCAAATGACCATTAAAGGCCTATTCATTAGATTTGGCTTTTACATTGGAAATCTTTTGCAATCAATGTAATTGTTTTGTTTGGTAGGTGTGTTTTTGGTGGTTATTGTGCTGGATGGGTCGTTGCGCTGTTGACGGATTGTATAGTATTTTAGAGCCATAAATAGATAGGGTTTAATTACGTAATTTTTGAAGGCTAGCGTATAGCGCTAAAAAGGTTGTGATGACAAGTTAGTCAACTTAACACGCAATTATTTCACTTATTTTGATTATCATTTCAAACGTAGTTTTTACTATTTTTATCAAATTATTAGTTGGTAGCTCATGTTGCTCATTCCTGTTTTAAGTACACCTTGGTTTAACTCATTATGCTAAGGCCTAATTTGGCGGTATGGGTGATCTTGTGCGCATTATGTTGGGGTTTTCCTCGTGCAGTAATAGCCTCTGATATTGCTACCAGTGTGGCTGGTGGAGTCGATGATCGTCTTGCTAATGGCGGTTATTTTGAACTGGGAGCCAGTGTTTATAGTGTTAATAAAGTGGATGTGCGACAAACCGAACATCAAACGCTTGAACCTTCTTTACTCATCAGTGGAATGTATCAGTATAAAGGCCTGTTTGTTGAGATGGTGCATCAGTCTCAAGACGGAATAAATCTGGGTTTTAATTTTTGGAATTCTGAAAACTGGTCATTAGATATTTTAGCGGCAAATTTAAAAACTTCCTGGGCGAGACCTGAGGGGGTTGATCCTGCCATGTTAAGCGAGGCTGGGCGCAATAATTACTTGATGTCAGAAGAGTCGCTATATATTGGTGCAGGCTTCAGGGCTACGCGTTATTGGGACGACCATTACGTATTTCAATACCGGATAGTGAGTGACTATTTTAATGGGCAGGGGATCCAAAGTAGTGCCAGATTAGGTAAATCATGGCAGGTTCGTAATTGGAATTTTCATGCTTTAGCTAGTGTTGAATATTCCTCTTCTACGTTAAACCAGTATCTTTTTGGCGTCACTGATGAAGAAGCAACAGAGCTATTTCCAGCATATAAACCGGGCAACTCATTTAGCTATGGTTTAGAGCTTGGTGTTGCTTATCCAATTAGCGAAAGCTTGGTGTTTCGGGCTATGTATCGTATGAACGTGCTGTCAGATGAAGTGACAGATAGCCCCTTTAATGAGTCTGGTTATGTGTCGTTTTTTAACGCCTCAATCAGCTATGTATTTTAGGTGGCCTATGACTAAGTTGTATCAGTTAGTCGGGCTGCTAATATTTACCTGTCCTGTTAACGTTTTAGCTCAGCAGCCAGTCATTAATTTTACTGCAACGCCGGAGCAATGCGTGGCACTACATAAAGGCCAAACCTGCTATCAAGATGTATTATTCCAGTGGCAAACCCCTGCAACTGGGCGATTCTGTTTAATAGAATCGAAAAATCGGCAACAGTTAACCTGCTGGGATGGCCAATCTTTACAACAATATCAATACAGTTTTGAAAGTGATGCCACCAAGGCATTTAGCTTGATCCGTCACGATGACTTACAGCCATTGGCCGAGGTAAAAGTTACGGTGACATGGGTGTATAAAGCACCTAAGCAAAGTCCGTCTGGCTGGAGGTTGTTTTAATGACATCAACAAAACACATTTTAGTAGTCGAGGACGATACCTCTTTAGCTGAGTGGATAAGCGATTATTTACTTGACCATGGATACAGTATTACAGTTGCTAGCCAAGGGGACTTTGCGCTAACAATGATCGCCGAAGAAGAGCCGGACTTAGTGCTATTAGATGTGATGTTACCGGTTAAAAATGGCTTTGATGTTTGCAAAGAAGCACGTGCTTTTTATACAGGGCCGATTCTATTTATGACCGCTTGCGTTGAAGACGGCGATGAAATTCAGGGCTTGGAAGTCGGCGCAGATGATTATCTCACCAAACCAATTAGACCTCAGGTGATGTTAGCTCGGATCAAAGCACTACTGCGCCGTGCCACCGATGACAATATTAAGCAGCAATTGGTCTTTGACTCCTTAGTACTTAATGCCGTGGCTAAATCAGTTACTATTGAGCAGAAAATTTTGGATTTGAATGCCAATGAGTTTGATGTTTTGTGGTTACTCGCCTCAAAAGTTGGCACTGTGGTGAGTCGTTCAGATTTAATTGCGCAGTTACGCGGTATTGAGTATGACGGCTTTGACCGTTCTGTTGATATTCGGGTATCACGACTTCGTAAAAAACTGCATGAAGCGCAAAACCAGCCTTATAAAATAAAAACGATTCGTGGTAAAGGCTATCTATTTTGCCGTGAAGATGAGAGGCAATAATCCCATGCTTAAATGCGTTGGCAGGGGCGAATTATGAAAAAGCTCATCATCTCTTTAGTGTTAGTTGTGCTTACATCGATAGTTAGCCTTGGTTGGTCAATTAGTGAATTTGCTAGTCTTACCGATCCAAGACCGGATATACCAACGACCAAAGAGCAATTGACTGCGCTAAAGCTAGTTGGCCGTTCATTAGCCCAAAGCTTAGATGATGACAATGTCGATCCGGCTCATTTTATCGATAACTGGAATCAGCAAAACCAAGAGCAACTTTCTTTAATCGATGAGAAGATATTTATCTTACCACCTTCATTAACGATGCAGTTTAAACGTGATGCTGCGTTGCTATTAGAGTCTGATGAAGGGATCTCACTGCATTATCGTTTACCGCTGACCAGCCAAGTACTGAACATCAAGACTCAGCTGGTGTCTCCCGAAGAAACAAATTTTAGTTGGAATAGAATCTACACAATGCTGTTTTATGTGGGTGTAGTGCTGATCTTACTGGTTTGGGTTTCACCATTGATCAGGCAATTAATGCACCTCAGTAAAGCCACTAAAGCCTTTGGTATGGGGCAACTACAGCAACGGATTAAAGTCAGTAAAACCTCTTATATCGGCGCGATTGAAACGGAATTTAACCGTATGGCCGATCGCATTCAGCAGCTAGTGGACGACAATAAGTTGCTTAGCCGCGCCGTCTCCCATGATCTAAAAACGCCCATCGCTAGGCTACGCTTTGGTATTGAAGCGCTAGAAGAAACACAAAACGAACAGCTACGAATTAAGTACTTTCAAAGATTAAACCGCGACTTGGATACCATGGAAGAACTCGTTTCAACCCTATTAAGCTATGCAAGGCTTGATGAAGCAAATATTAAACCTGACTTACAAGTGATTGAGCTAAATAGTTGGCTTAAGCAAAAGCTTGCAGATCATAGCAACATTGCTTATCCGATTGAATATCTAGGAATAGAACAAACAATTAAGGTTAATAGCGACCCAAAATACCTCTCTATGCAGCTGGCTAACTTGCTCAGTAATGCAGAGCGTTTTGGTCGCTCGCAAATTATAGTGAGAGTAGAAGTTGAGCAATATAGGGTATGGTTGCATGTCGAAGATGACGGGCAAGGAATTGATAACGATGAAATCGAACAGATTGTTAAGCCATTTGTTCGTGGTCAACAAAGCCGAGACAATGCCGGCCATGGTATGGGGTTAGCGATTGTTAAACGTATCGGCAGTTGGATGGGAACTGAATTTGTTATTACTCGCTCAAGTGCGCTAGGCGGAGCGAGAATGTCGCTGAGTATAAAGCTCGAAAATTAAATCGCTATTGGATATTAAAAACTAAATATGTTGATTTGCTAGAGCGATACACCTAAGTATCCATCAAATAAAAAAGCGCCAGAATTGGCGCTTTTTTATGTCTGCGATTAACTCTCGGTCGTTAGATGCTGCAAAATGTAGTCGGTATTGTAAATTCTAGACGCCGGAGAGCTAGGCTTGCTCTTAAGTCCCGTAACTTCTACAACAGTAGAGGTCTCTTTATCTATAGTCGAGCTGCCCCACAAAATATCGCTGGTGGTTGCTGCTGCGCCATACTGAGCCACTGAGTCCCGGTTAGTTTGCTCATTGTTAAAGCTAAAGTATGGGTAGCCCGCTTTTTGGCAAAGTTCAGCAGCTTTGAGCATTACATATTTTCGCGTGAGTGCTCGGTCGGTATTGGTGTTGCCCACAAAACTGATCTGCCAGCTATCAGGGGCAATTTGCATAGTTTCAAAGCCTTTACCAAAGGTCCAAAAGCTCTTTTGTGTATCATAAGGCGTGGCACATGCGGCTAACATTACCGCTAGTAATACACCAATGGATAGATTTCTATAATGTTTCATATCACCTCCACTCATAGCGATTTGGATTAATTAAAAGCTGTAGCTAACGCCTAGAGTCGTTACCCATTGATTATTACTGTCAATTAGCGGTGAGTCTGCCATATCAGAAGTCAAACGAGAGTAACCTGTGGCTTGAGTAATATCTAAGTGTTCCGTTACCGGTATGACTAAGGCATAGCCCGCTTTATAGGCAAAAGCCCCATCGCCAGTATAAGCTGCGCGCTCATTTGTGGCATCAGACTTAGATACGCCAGCGTAGTAGTTGACGAAGTCTTTACTGTAATAGTGCACGCCTGCGTAAGGGACAAAATCTGCAAAGCCGATATTCATTGGTTGGTAGTAAGTGATATCAGCTTGATAACCGTCGTAGACACCTGTGACATCATGTTGGAATTTACTCGATAGCGTGCCACGGCCAAGCTTGATATCGGCATTTAAGCCTAAATCACCGCTGATCTTACGGTCTTTCATGCCTTGTAGAATATCGGCATCACTAGCATTAAAGCCTGGGTTTGCGACAACAAAGGCACTTAAGTTTATACCGCTTTCATTGTTGCCCAAAAAACGATAGTTAATGCCTGAAAGATCCGCGTTAAAGTCTTCGCCATGGTAACCACCGTTTACATAGGCGGCAGTCTTATGGTCTTGACCTTTATAAAATTCACTACCGGTTGCAGCACCTGCGCCGACAAAAAATTGGCCTTCATGGCTATAAATATTACCGTTACGAATATAGGTATTGTCTGCTGCAAATGCCGAGTTTGCGAGTAATAGGGTTGAGATAACTAAACAAGTCTTTTTCATAGGATAGTCCTTTTACGTCCTTCAAATATCAGTGGGATAACTATATTTGATGGTGAATTAGGACTCTGTATCCAAATGTAACCTGAGAGTGGAGTTCTATTTTGTGTTAAGTATATAGATGCTCGAAACGTGATCGGCTTCTAATTGCTAAGACATGTGTTTGTTGTGGGTGGTACGCATGTGTATAGTTGTGATGTTAGTTCACTTGTCAAAAAGTTGTATGAGTTTTTTCGCAACTTAACGCAGTGAATATCTCAGGTTTTGGTTACTACATCTCCAAATTTACTTTGACGGATAAATAGGTACTTAGAATGAAAATATCATTATTTTTCATGGCTTTTTGTGGCTTCGGTTTTTCTGTGTTAGCAAGTGAGCAGGACATACCACAAGGCTATGATTGCGAAAACTTAAATGGCCATTTAGATCATCAGATTGCTAGTACACCAGAATGGAAAATTAGAACTAGCCTGAATAATTGGGAAAAGAATAAAGGTGACATGCCTGCTCTTGAAGCGCCTTTAGTTAGTTTTGTTTATCACTTGTGTGAAGAAGATAGGAATTCAGCCCGACAGGTGCAAGACATCGTTTTTGATATTTTGGATCAAGCTGAATTTGAAAGTTGGTCAGCTTCAAATACTCATTACTAAAACTGCTGAAAATCAAATTTCCAATAGGCTTCTTCGAGAGAAAGGCTGCTTAGATTTTAGTTAAAAAAGAGCTCCCCAAATTAGTAGCAAATACTTTTCATAGAAAGTCCGACGGGTCGGTATTACCAATGCGCAGATACAAAAAGCCACCTCAAGTGAAATGGCTTAATGTCGCTTTTTCTTATAAAGAATAATTGCTCCCCCGCACTCTCTTCATTAAGTCTTTTTATAGAAAGTCCGACGGGTCGGTATTACCAATGCGCAGATACAAAAAAGCCACTTCAGATTGAAATGGCTTAATGTAAAAATTAAATTGCTCCCCCCAGTCTTTTTCATAGAAAGTCCGACGGGTCGGTATTACCAATGCACAAATAAAAAAACCACCGTTATTGCTAACGATGGTTTTCATTTAATTAAATTGCTCCCCAGAATACCGACCGCTGGTGTAGCCCTTGAACCGTAGGTTCAAGGCGGGTAAATGAATACCTCCTAAGGCTTCTCGGTACGAGCCGAGCTTGCGCAATGTCAGTAAAACATTCACCCTGGGTTTGTAAGTATCGGCACAGGGACATTACCAGCTAGCGAATATCCCAGGGAGCAAAACTTGTGTTCGTAAACCAGTCGGGTGACTAAAATGGGCTTACGATAAAACTGTTAACACTTGCTTATAAAGCAACTGCGATTATAGCTATTTTTAGTCAGCTTTTGTAGCGCGATCTACCAGCGCATCTTCAAGAGTTGACTGTAGCAAACCGATTTTATCATCCATTTGCTTAATATAATCTTGATTCTTTTGCTGTTCTTCTAACAGCTCATAACCGGTATTTAATGCTGCCATAATGGCAATTTCTTCTCGGCTAATGTTATTAGTACGTGCTTTAAGCGAGGTTAACTGCTTTTCGAGGTTGTTAGCCACATGCCTAAGCGCAGCCTCTCGTCCTTCTGGACAAGCAATAGAGTAGGTACGACCCATAAGGGTAATTTCAATCGCCTTGCTACTCATCCCGAAAACAATCCTAATAACCATGTACTTGAGCGGACTATATCGGTCTCACTAGCAAAGTGCAACACGATCGACGCGCAAACTGATGCAGTTTAGATTAATTGTTGTTTAGATCGCCATTGGCGTACAAACATAGAGCGGATCAGCTTATTCTTTGTTGTTTAAGTGCACCTTTGCAGGGGAAGCCTTTGGGTGTTTGTTCAGAGGAAAGCCATTTGCTTTTACAAAGTAGTATCGAGCGCTAAGTGACGGGATCCGTTTCGGCGTGAATGATTTGCCTTTTTGGTCACGATTGCAGCATTTGTGGTTCATAGCACAAAGTTTTACCGACTTTATGGTGCCGACTATTGGTCGAGTCCGTCACTTCTGCTAGCATGAAGTGAGTAAATATTGTGATTGGAAAATACCTTATGGCTAGCCTACCTACGTTGCAGATGGATAAACTCCTTGCAGCACTAAATGCCGCTGAGATTGGTCAGCACCCTGTAGAAGTTCACGGCGCACTTGTCGGTCTTATTTGTGGTGGTGTTGAGCAAAAAGGCTCGGGCTGGACTCAGCCACTACTTGAGCTGATGAACGACGGCCAAGCACTGCCGAAAGAATTACAAACACTAATTGATGACTTATACCAAGATGCGGTGACGCGTTTGTCAGATACCGACTTTGGCTTTAGCCCAATGCTACCGCAAGAAGAAGAGTCGCTATCAAAACGTGTTGAGGCGTTATCATTGTGGGTACAGAGTTTCCTTACTGGTATCGCGATAATTCAGCCTAAGCTAAACCAAGCGCCGCTAGATGTGCGTGAAGTGATTCAAGACTTATCAGAGATTGCCCAAGTTGAGTTTGATGTGGCTGAAGATGACGAGTCAGAAGCGGCATTGATTGAGTTGATGGAGTTCACCCGCATGGCAGCACTAATGTGCTACGCCGAATTTGGCCCTGCGGTTGATGACGACGAGCCAATTGATGTGGGCGTAATGCACTAACGCCTAGTTAAACCAATCACCGCCATCGCTGTTGCTGCATGGCGGTTTTTGTATCAGTAACACTTCACTTATCTTGTTATTGGACCAATACATTCCATGGCGAATCTTAACCAACACGCTGATATAGCAAGTACCACTGAAATTAATCATGTCGATATTGCCATCGTTGGCGGAGCAATGGCAGGCGCCACCTTGGCGCTAGGTCTAGCTGAATTGGCTAAACAGAGCAGCGCACATCTAAAACAAGCGCCAATTAAAATTGCTCTTATTGAGGCACATAAGCCTAGTAGCGATCACCCAGGTTTTGATGCCCGGTCAATTGCTATCTCTCATGGCTCCATTTTCGAGCTTAAGCAACTTGGACTGTGGCAGCATATAGACGCGCTAGCTGAACCTATCCACAATATTCATATTTCAGAGCGCGGTAACTTCGGTATGACCGAGCTTAACCGCGAGTCGTTGCATTTGCCGTACCTTGGTCAAGTCGTTGAGCTTGAAGCGGTCGGTAACAAGCTATTTAGCTTGCTTGAAAAAAGCGATGTTAGCCTTTATTGCCCTGCCAAGCTGCAAAGCGTAGCAGCGGGTATCGATGCACAATTGCTGACGTTAGCAGATGGTCAGCAGATCTCCGCTAAGTTGCTAATCGCAGCAGATGGGGTTAACTCCAAAGTGCGCCAAGCCTTTAAGCAACCGCTAGAGCAGGTGGACTTTAATCAAACAGCCATAATCGCCAATATTCATACCGAGCAGCCACATAATGGTTGGGCTTATGAGCGCTTTACCCAAACAGGACCTTTAGCCTTATTGCCGATGTCTAATAGCCAAGGCGAGTCGCGCTTGTCTATGGTATGGGCACTTGAGCCTTCTGATGCCGAGCGACTATTAAAAGTGCCTAAGGCAGAGTTTATTAGTGAACTGCAACAGGCCTTTGGCTATCGCGCTGGGCGCTTTACCGATATTGGCGAGCGTTTTAGCTACCCGTTAATGCTGTCGTATATGCCAAGGCCGATTTACCAGCGCACAATCTTTTTAGGTAACGCGGCGCAAACACTGCATCCAATCGCAGGTCAAGGCTTTAACTTGGGGTTACGTGACGTGGTATGTGTACTCGATGTACTTAAGCAAGCATTCGCTAACCCAGAACCTCAAGATATAGGCAGTGTTGCTGTCACGCACGCTTATCTTGAGCGCCGTAAAGCTGACAGGCAGAGCACCATGAACAACATTGAATTTTTAGTGCGCGGTTTTTCTAACGATTATTGGCCATTAGTGATTGGCCGTAATCTTGGGCTACGACTGCTGTCATGGTTTCCGCCATTAAAAGCGCCAGTGGCGCGCCGGGCTATGGGCTGGAACAAAGGTTAATCTTCAGTAGTTACTTCGCCGTATTAAAGTCAAATTAACAATAAACATGCACAATAACGTTTGTCAGTCAGTTCAAGAGCATGTGGTTGGCGTAATCCGCCATATTTGAGTAAGGGTAAAAGATGTTAAGCACACAAACTTATGATGTCGCCATTGTGGGTGGCGGCATGGTTGGGTTAGCAACAGCCATAGGTTTAGCGATGGCAGGCATTAAAGTCGTGGTGATCGATGCGGGGCAGACTCAAGCAGTATCGGGCGAGCCGAAACTAAGAGTCAGCGCGATTAACAAGGCAAGCCAGCAGCTAATTACTAACTTAGGCGCTTGGCCTTACTTGGCTGCCACGCGAGTAAGTCCTTACCAAAAGATGCAAGTGTGGGACAAAGACAGCCTAGGTAAAATTGATTTTGACGCCCACTCACTTAGCGAAACTCATCTTGGTTCGATTATCGAAAACGATGCCATCGCCTTTGCATTGGCCGAGCGAGCAGGGGAGCTTAGCGAGCTTACCTATATTGAAAACACTCGTCTAGAACGTATCGCCTTTGGCGAGCGCGAAGCGTGGTTAACCTTAGATAATGGCGACAGCTTAAG
Source organism: Shewanella sp. 10N.261.52.F9 (assembly GCF_041471165.1). Taxonomy (NCBI): domain Bacteria; kingdom Pseudomonadati; phylum Pseudomonadota; class Gammaproteobacteria; order Alteromonadales; family Shewanellaceae; genus Shewanella; species Shewanella sp. 10N.261.52.F9. The sequence continues at coordinate 196,057 of NZ_JBFRNX010000001.1, read as the reverse complement.
TGCCGCGTTGGTGGTTGCTGCTGATGGCGCCAATTCATGGGTACGCGAGCAGTGTAAGATCCCGATGACTTTTTGGGATTATAACCATCACGCCATTGTAGCTACGATCCGCACCGAGCTGCCTCATGGCGCAACCGCCAGACAAGTATTCGACAAAGAGGGGCCACTTGCCTTCTTACCGCTATATGAAAAAGATCTGTGTTCTATCGTCTGGTCAGTGTCACCAGAAAAAGCCGAGCAACTATTAGCATTAGATAAAGTGGCATTTGAGCGTGCATTAACTGCCGCCTTTGATGGCCGCTTAGGCATGTGTAGCCTTGAAAGTGATCGCCAATCGTTCCCACTACGTATGCGTTATGCGCGTCACTTTGCACGACCACGTTTGGTGTTGGCAGGCGATGCGGCCCACACTATTCACCCGCTAGCGGGCCAAGGGGTTAACTTAGGCTTCCTTGACGCCGCTGCGATTGTTGAAGCGGTAACTGAGCTTAAACAGCAAGGTAAAGACATTGGCGACTATAAGCACCTGCGTGATTTAGAGCGCTGGCGTAAAGCCGAGGCGCTGGAGATGATCGCCGCAATGGAAGGCTTTAAAAGGCTATTTCAAGGTACTAACCCAGTGACTAAAGCGATTCGCGATTTAGGCTTAAATATCGTCGACAATTTTGCGCCATTGAAAACACTGTTTATTCAACAGGCGTTAGGTAACAAGAAGAATCTGCCTAAGCTGTGCAAACGCAGCGAAGACTAACAATTAACAATCATTAGCTCGATCTAAATAAGCCTTTAATTTCATAGTCTTGTTTGGAGTTTATTTGCTGGTGAAGATTTTTTGTGAATTATTTACATTTTTGCAATAAGAAAAACTAATCCAAAAACTGTTCGGATTAGAAAATTCTTTTGTATACAAAGTGACGACTCAAGGTATAATTTCGCCGCATTTTAATGCGATGACATAAATCTGGTGCCAGTACCCTACACAAGCACACTCTATTTGTGCCGGCATCAGAAGCAGACTAAAAGACCCCAAAGAAGGGATAAAAATGGCTAACAAAACTGTACTTTTTAACAAGCATCTAGAATCAAACGGCAAGATGGTAGATTTCCACGGTTGGGATATGCCACTTAACTACGGTTCACAAATCGAAGAGCATCACGCAGTGCGTCAAGACGCAGGTATGTTCGACGTGTCCCACATGACAGTAGTCGACGTGATTGGTGATGACGCTTGTGCCTTTTTACGTAAATTGCTAGCCAACGATGTCGCTAAGCTTAAAGTACCAGGTAAGGCGCTATACGGCGGAATGCTTGACCATAACGGCGGCGTTATCGACGACCTTATCACTTATTACCTATCAGATACTGAGTACCGCATTGTGGTTAACTCAGCCACCCGTGAAAAAGACCTCGCGTGGATCAACGAGCAAGTTCAAGGCTTCAGCGTTGAAGTCACCGAGCGTCCAGAGCTGGCGATGATCGCCGTACAAGGCCCTAACGCTAAAGCAAAAGCGGCAACGGTATTTAACGCAGAGCAAAACGCAGCAATCGAAGGCATGAAGCCATTCTTTGGTATGCAGTCAGGTTCACTATTTATTGCCACTACTGGTTATACCGGCGAAACCGGTTACGAAGTGATTGTGCCAGAATCTGAAGCTGAGGCACTATGGCAAGCATTCTTAGAGGCTGGCATTCGTCCATGTGGTCTAGGTGCACGTGATACGCTACGTCTTGAAGCAGGCATGAACCTTTACGGCCTAGATATGGACGAAAGCGTTAACCCACTAGCAGCCAACATGGGCTGGACAGTTGCGTGGGAGCCAGCGGAACGTGACTTTAACGGTCGCCAAGCGCTAGAAAAGATTAAAGCAGAAGGCACAGACAAACTGGTTGGCTTAATCATGGACGCTAAAGGCGTTATCCGTCACGGCATGTCAGTATTCTTTACCGACAGCGACGGCGTTGAGCAACAAGGCACGATTACCAGTGGTACATTCTCACCAACTTTAGGTTACTCAATCGCAATGGCGCGTGTACCTAATACCATTGGTGATGTGGCTGAAGTGGAAATGCGTAAGAAGCGCGTAGCAGTTAAAGTTATCGCACCGTCGTTTGTGCGCAATGGTAAGCAAGCATTCTAATTTTTCTGGGTTAATGCTGGTGATTTGAATCTACTTTGTTGTCGCCAGTGCTCATTGATACTTATCAACTGCGCGCTGGCTCCTAAAACTAGAATCAAATTCCTGCGCCTTAACCTCAGAAAATGGTTTGGCGAATATAAAACTTATTCGCTTTATCAAGATAGAGCAAAATTGACGATTTCATCTATTTTTAGCTAACGCTTAAATAAAGCGTAAAACAGATAGATTTGCGCGGTTGAACAAGAGCAATGTCGCAAACCTCAAAAACTAGATGAAATCACTGCACTTATGATGTAAAAAAGGTGCAAAAATTGATATAAGCCTAAACAGGCAAATCAGTGTAACGTCTTATTAAATACAGAATTAGAACATCGAATAAGGATTTAGACCAATGAGCAATATCCCAGCTGAACTTAAATATGCTTCTTCTCACGAGTGGATCCGTAAAGAAGAAGACGGTAGCTACACAGTCGGTATCAGTGAGCACGCTCAAGAGCTTTTGGGTGACATGGTGTTCGTTGAGCTACCAGAAGTTGGCGACGACGTTAACGCGGGTGAAGACTGCGCAGTAGCAGAGTCTGTTAAAGCGGCATCAGACATCTACGCACCACTATCTGGCGAAGTGATTGCAGTAAACGAAGCATTGGAAGATTCTCCAGAGCTAGTTAACAGCGACGCATTCGGCGACGGTTGGTTCTTCCGCGTAATGCCAACAGACCTCGCTGAACTAGACAACTTGCTTGATGCCGAAGGTTATCAAGCAGTTATCGACGAAGAATAAGCGTCGATGACGAACAAAGCCCCAACTCATCGCTGAGTGGGGCTTTGTTCGTTTTATGGCTTATACCCTTGTAAATAGTCAGGGCAATAACGCCAAATGGCAGAGTTCAACAAGCTAAATGCTGCCAAACAACAATCGAATTCTAAACTAAAGAGACCGGTAGCTCCTCCCCCCTACAGGTAGGATACTGGCAAATAGGAACTAGGTTACCCATGACCACTGAAACCCTTACGCAACTAGAGCAGCACGAATTATTTATTCGTCGTCACATCGGCCCAGGTGCTGAGCATCAGCAAGAGATGCTAAACTTTGTTGGTGCTGAGTCATTAGATGACTTAACCGCGCAAATCGTGCCAGGTGCTATTTTACTTAACCGTGATCTTTTAGTCGGCGACTCATGTGGCGAAGCTGAAGGTCTAGCCTATATCCGCAAAATTGCTGATAAAAACCAAGTATTCAAAAGCTACATTGGTATGGGTTACCACGGTACTGAAGTACCAAGCGTCATTCAGCGTAACGTATTAGAAAATCCGGGTTGGTACACAGCGTACACCCCTTACCAGCCTGAGATTGCTCAAGGTCGCCTTGAAGCGATTCTTAACTTCCAGCAGCTGTCTATGGATCTAACCGGTCTAGACTTAGCATCTGCATCACTACTTGATGAAGCAACCGCTGCTGCCGAAGCAATGGCGCTATCTAAGCGTGTTTCTAAAGCTAAAAAAGCTAACATCTACTTTGTGGCAGATGATGTGTTCCCACAAACTATCGACGTGATTAAAACCCGCGCTGAGTGTTTTGGTTTTGAAGTTATCGTCGGCCCTGCTGAAGATGCTGTTAACTACGAGCTATTTGGTGCCTTGTTCCAGTACACCAACGTACACGGTGAAATCGTTGATCACAGCGAGCTATTTGCCAAGCTGCACGAGAAAAAAGCATTAGTCTCAGTTGCTGCTGATATGATGTCGCTAGTGGTACTTAAGTCGCCAGGTTCAATGGGCGCAGACGTGGTATTTGGTAACTCACAGCGCTTTGGTGTGCCAATGGGCTTTGGTGGTCCACACGCTGCTTTCTTTGTGACGCGTGACGCACATAAGCGTTCACTACCGGGTCGTATTATCGGTGTATCACAAGATACTCGCGGTAACCGCGCACTGCGTATGGCTATGCAAACGCGTGAGCAACATATCCGCCGCGAAAAAGCCAACTCAAACATTTGTACTGCGCAGGTGCTACTTGCCAACATGGCATCGTTCTACGCGGTATACCACGGCCCACAAGGTCTTAAAACCATTGCAGAGCGCATTCACCGCCTAACGGATATCGTAGCTGCTGGCTTGACAGCAAAAGGCGTTGAGCTAGTTAACAGCACTTGGTTCGATACCTTATCAATTAAAGGCTTAGATGTTGCCGCTGTTAAAGCGCGCGCGGTTGAAGCGGGTCTAAACCTACGTATCGACAGCGACGGCATTGTCGGTTTGAGCTTAGCTGAAACCACTACTCGCAGCGATGTTGCTGAGCTATTTGACGTGATCCTTGGCGCTGACCATGGCTTAGATGTTGCTGCACTTGATAGTGACATTATTGCTAACGGCAGCCAGTCAATTCCATCAGAGCTACTACGTACTGATGCAATCTTGACGCACCCAACGTTTAATCGCTACCACAGCGAAACAGAGATGATGCGTTACATCAAGCGTTTAGAAAGCAAAGATTTAGCCCTAAACCACTCAATGATCTCGCTTGGCTCATGCACCATGAAGCTAAACGCGGCAACTGAGATGGCGCCAATCACATGGCCTGAGTTTGGTAACATGCACCCGTTCTGCCCAACAGAGCAAGCAGCAGGTTACACTCAGCTACTTGAAGAGCTATCAGCATGGCTTGTTGATATCACAGGTTACGACGCAGTATCGCTACAGCCAAACTCTGGCGCACAGGGCGAGTACGCAGGTCTACTGGCGATTAAGCAATACCATGAGTCACGCGGAGACGCGCACAGAAACATCTGTCTCATTCCACAATCTGCCCACGGTACTAACCCAGCATCAGCGCAGCTTGCAGGCATGAAAATCGTCGTTACCGCCTGTGATAAAGCCGGCAACATCGATATGGATGACCTAAAGGCGAAAGCGGCTGAAGTGGCTGATAACCTATCTTGCATCATGGTCACTTACCCATCGACTCACGGTGTGTATGAAGAAGGCATTGGTGAGATCTGTGAAGTTATTCACCAGCACGGTGGTCAGGTTTACCTAGACGGCGCCAACATGAACGCACAGGTTGGCCTTACATCACCAGGCTTTATCGGCGCAGACGTGTCGCACCTTAACCTACACAAAACCTTTGCTATTCCACATGGCGGCGGTGGACCAGGTATGGGCCCAATCGGTGTTAAAAAGCACCTAGCGCCTTTCCTATCGGGTCACAGTGTCATTAAGCACGGCTTAGATTCAGACAACAACGGCGCAGTATCAGCAGCACCATTTGGTAGCGCAGGGATTCTGCCAATCACTTGGATGTACATTAAGCTGCTAGGTAAAAAAGGCCTACGTCAGTCAACACAAGTAGCGCTACTAAACGCTAACTACGTGATGAAGAAGCTTTCAGCTCATTACCCAGTGCTTTACTCTGGCCGAAATGATCGCGTTGCGCACGAGTGCATCATCGATTTACGCCCGCTTAAAGAAGCATCTGGCGTGACTGAGATGGATATTGCTAAGCGTCTAAACGACTACGGCTTTCACGCGCCAACCATGAGCTTCCCTGTTGCAGGTACGCTAATGATTGAGCCGACAGAATCAGAGTCTAAAGTTGAGCTAGACAGATTCATCGAGGCAATGGTGTCTATCCGCGGCGAAATAGCTAAGGTAGAAGCAGGTGAGTGGCCAGTGGATAACAACCCACTGCACAACGCACCGCACACACTAGCAGACATTATGGATCCTGCGTTTGATGAGCGTCCATATAGCCGTGAAGAAGCCGTGTTCCCAACTGCAGCAGTTAAGGCTAATAAGTTCTGGCCAACGGTTAATCGTATTGATGATGTGTTTGGTGATCGTAATCTGATGTGTTCTTGTGCACCAGTCTCTGACTACGAATAATTGCTGCTTGGGCTTGCTACTGCGGCGTTGAACCTCGGCTCCAGTCCTCATTGACTGGAGTCAACTCCGGGCTAGAGCCTTCGGTTCGCCTAGCATTAGCATCGCCAGCGACGCAATTATGGCTTTGGTGAATTTATTAAGCTGAAGTTTTGATATTAAAAAGCGAACCGATTGGTTCGCTTTTTTGTTGGGGAGAAAAGCAAGTTTTCGCAGATCTCGAAATAAAGAGTTTGACTGGAGTCAACTCCGCGGCGAAAACGACAAACTTCATTGTCTTATCTGCGCCAGCGACGCAATTATGTAAAACGCACCCCTAGTGGTGCGTTTTTTATTGGGCGTATAAAGGCAAATTTTCGCTCATCTCGAAATAAAGAGTTTGATTGGATTCTACTCCGCGGCGAAAACCATCGGCTTCCTTGTCTTATCATCGGCAGTAACGCCATTACGTAAAACGCACCCTTAGTGGTGCGTTTTTTATTGGCTTACTTGTCTTATCAGCGGCAGTAACGTCATTTAGGTACCCGTGAGCTTAGTTGGTGCTGGTGGTTATTGAGATAAAAAAAGCAACTTTTGGGTCGCTTCTGTTGGGGGGGGAAAGTTATTCTGTCCCATTTATTTTTTCGCTTTAAAAATAACCATTTGTACTAACTTTAATTGAGTTTTTCGCATAAGCTCTCACACTGAAAATAATCAGCTATTCGTGTAAGCGCAAACAGTGATATACATGTTTTTTTTAGTTTAGGTAGTTTGTATGAAAAATTGGGTTTACCTTTTGTCGATTGTTGTAACCATTTTTGTTCTGTTTTTGGGAATACTGCTATTAATTCCAAGCCAAATGAGTTCATTTGTTGGAGGATTGGCAGGTGCGTTGGGAGGGAGTCTAATTGCTGTGTATGCTGCGTTTTACGCTCATCATTCAGTTACCATGTATGAAAAGAGAACGAAAGCTGCTGATTTAGCTGATTTATTAATACTGTGGGTTAATGAAGACGATAAGATGAGCAGTGAATCAAAAGTAAGACTTGAATCAGTTTCTGCTCAAGCAATGTTATGGTTACCTAGTGATTTATATAAACAAATCGCCGCATTGTTAACTCACAATTTTGATGAGCTTGAAACACTAAGTCATTTTGATAAATCTCGTAGTGATTATTCTGATGATAATCAATATAAAGACGTTATGGTTGATCTTATGTTAACTAAAATTAAGTTGTTTCTGGAGGGAAAGGCATATTCAACAGTTGTGTCATCATGTTTGAAACAACGTGTAAAATGGTTTATTAGTTAATAGCTTAACCCAACCGTAGCCCCCCATGATAAATGGTCGCTTCAACTCGCAAGTCGTACGGCATTTTTGTTAGAAAAGTATCACACTAAAAAGGATTTACAAATTGGCCATCCCCCGAGTCTTCATTAGCTCCACTTGTTACGATTTAAAGCACATCAGAGAAAACCTAAAATACTTCGTTAAAACGATCGGCTATGAGCCTGTGTTGTCTGATGACGGTGATGTTTACTATGGTGTTGATCAGCACACCCATGATGCTTGCTTAAAAGAAGTTGAAACCTGCCAGCTATTCATACTGATCATTGGTGGGCGTTATGGCGGTGAGCACAAAGACAAAGAAGGCTCTATTACTAACAACGAATACAGAGAAGCTATTAAGAACAATATCCCTGTTTTTGCTTTAGTTGAAAGCGCTGTCCATTCAGATCACCATACCTACTTAACTAATAAGAAAACCAACCCTGATATCTTTGAGCAGATCAATTATCCGAGCATCGATAACATAAAAATATTTGGTTTCGTTGATGAAGTTAGAAAGAATAGCCTTAACAACGCTATTGTGCCATTTAATGATTTCTCTGACATGGAAAGTTACTTAAAGAAGCAGTGGGCAGGAATGATGTACGATCTCCTAGCTGAAAGGTCTCGGAATGACAGTGCAAAAGTTACTAATAGGTTAATTGATGACTTAACCATTGCCACTAAAAAATCAGAAGAACTGATTAAAGTATTGCTTAGAATGACTAATACAGAGCAGCTAGAAGTTGAGGATAAAATTACTAAGATTGAGTTATTAGCTAAGGCCAGAAGTTTTCCAAATTTGATAGAAACTTTGTTTGATTCGCTAAGCTTTTCAGCTTGGACTGTTGACGATCTTCCTGACCCAACTGAAAAAGTTCATTGGTATGACTTTTTACTTGCAACAAATGATTTCGAGATAACTAAAGATGTGGAAGATGGTAAAGAAACTTATTACTTATTCGACAAAGTGAGTACTTACATTGAACTTGGAGCTGAAATTGATGCAAAGAAAGACGAGCCTATGTTTCGTGAAATCCAATCAGCATATGATGCCTTGAAACAAGTTTCTCCTGATATAAAGAAAACAATATTTGAAGAGTTAATATTTAACTTTTAGACAGCCAACCATAGACCCCCATAGTTAATGGCAAACCAAAAACAACCATAGACAGCCATAGTTAATGGCATGTTTGTAGACCTCTTACTAAGCTTTAGTTATTGCTGAAGTAAGAGGTTGTTATGCCCCGTCCTAGAAGTACACTCATTAGCTTGGAAGACACGCCGTATTACCACTGCTGTAGTCGCGTGGTTCGGCGTGCCTTTTTGTGCGGTGATGATAAATACACAGGTAAGAATTATGACCATCGTCGAGGTTGGGTTGGAGCGCAAATTCTCGAATAAGTGGGGTCACGAATAAGTGCGAATAAGTGGGGTCAGAGTCTGACGGATCCCCACGAATTTAATACATTTAATAGCATGCTTGTGGTTCACGCATTAACCCCTTTAGTGTCTTAAGTGCTATCAGCCAATGCGATTTCAACAGCTTCAAGCACCTATCTTTGTATGCTCTCAAACCGATAAATTGATTAACGCCAACCATAGACACCCATCGTTAATGGCATGTTTGTAGATCTCTCAAAACAACCATAGACAGCCATAGTTAATGGCATGTTTGTAGACCTCTTACTAAGCTTTAGTTATTGCTGAAGTAGGAGGTTGTTATGCCCCGTCCTAGAAGTACACTCATTAGCTTGGAAGACACGCCGTGATAAGTGGGGTCAGAGTAAACTTTATGCTGTTGGCTTTGTTGGCCGCCCCATTTTCTGTGGTCTCATGTTTGTGTTTGTTAGTTTTTCAATTTCATCTTTAA